>CAZQEN010000356.1:0-7739 GCA_964591605.1 uncultured Planctomycetales bacterium | reverse complement strand
GTGCGTGTGCGGCGTGGGTGGGGGCACCGTGTTTTGGGATGGGGCATTCCCGGGGGAGCCCGCCGAGGGGCGAGGTTCGGGGATTGCGTCTCGAAGAGGGTAGCGGGCGGGTCACTCCGCGGCGTGCGTGCCCTGGGAGGAGTCGATGCCCGAAACGCGGTCGCGGTGTCGCCCACCCGCGCAGAAGCCCCGCTTGCTCTTGCCCTGAAGGAACGCGAGGAGGCGTTTGCCAGGATCGGTATGCACCTGGGAGGCAAGGGTCTCAACTGACTGCCCGAAGAGCTTGCCCGAGCGATAGAGGGTGGCGAACGCCTGGCGGATGTCGGCCAGCTCCTCATGGCTCATGCCTGCGCGGCGGAGGCCGATGAGATTGTAGTTGACGATGGTCGACTCCCCGTGGCAGACCATGAAGGGCGGCACATCCATCCCGACGCGGGCGTTGGCCGCCACGAAGGCCAATTCTCCGATGCGGACGAACTGATGGACGACTGCGCCGCCGCTGATGATGGCCCGGTCGTCCACCTCCACGTGGCCCGAGAGCCCGGCGGTAAAGATCATCGTGACGCCCCGGCCCAGCCGGCAGTTGTGACCGATGTGACACTGCGAGGTGATGAAGCATTCGTCGCCGATCTCGGTCGCCGATTCGGGCTGGGTACCGCAGTGGATGGTGACGCCTTCGCGGATGATGACGCGATCGCCGAGGCGGCAGTAGGTCCGCTCGCCGCCGTGATGAAAGTCCTGGGGCGGCCCGCCGATGGCGGCGAAGGGGAAGATGTCGCAGTCCTGGCCGATCTGTGTCCAGCCGGTGATCCAGGCGCTGGCGCGGATGCGCGTGCGTGGGCCGATGCGGACGGGTCCGTCGATGACGACGTATGGACCTACGTCGACGCTCGGGTCCAGTTCGGCGTTCCGGTCGATGATGGCCGTGGGGTGGATGGGCATGGGAATTGTCGCCGTGGGTCAATCGAACGAATGCTTGATGAGGAACACGCGGAAGCGGTCGAGATCCATTTTGCCGGCTGCGCCTCCGGCCACCGTCAGATCAGGTCGAATGATAAAGAACGCGGGCAGGGTCTGTACGCCGTACTGGTCGGCGAGCGTCTTGTTCATGACCGTGTCCACCTTGATCGGGACGTAATGCTCCATGAGCCGCTGGATCTCCGGCTCGGCGAAGACGTCCTCCATTTCGCGCGATTCGGGGTTCCAGAGGCTCATGAACTCGATGAGAGCCCGTCGGCGCTCCTGAACGGCTTTCTGGAGGCCTTTCTGGTAGTCGCGTTCCCAGGTGATCGGAGAACAACCGGCCAGCGCCGGCAGAGCGATCAGCAGAATCCGGAAGCGGGAACACAAGGGATAACGCATGCTGCTGGTTCTCATCGCCTGGGGCTGACGGTCGCTGAACGCCGGGAACGCAGTGCTTTCGAGCCGGCGGCCGCTCGCCACTGCGGCCGCTTTGCACCGGCGCTGCGTCGCACAGAATCGGGGCGACGGGCATGGATAATACCCCTCGACCGGCGGGAAGGCCAGAGGCCGAAGGTCTGGAAACGGTTTCATCACAGACGTGGCCAGTCTGATGAGGGGTGAGACGCTCGGGGAAGAGCGTCGCGCGTCTGCAGGATCTGCCGGGACAGCGTGCGTATGGGAGTTGACGCGATCAGGCCCCGGGGTCGAGCGTGAGTTCCGTTTTCGGTATCACAGTTTCGCAGCGGCGAGGCTTTGTGGCGACCGTGATCGCCTAAGGCGTATCGGGGGTCTTCTTTGACACGGGCGGTGGATTCGCCGCCACCCGGCCGCCACAAGGGGTGACCGCTACAGGCGCCTGCCATCAGGTCGCTGACCGAGAACGGGTCTCGTGGGTGTTCGAAGACGGCGTGGGCCTGCGGCCGAGCCACAGAACCGCGCCGGCGCTCGCGATGAAAGCCGCGCCGGCGATCAGGTTGAACAGGCGATCAGCCGGTTTGTCGCTCACCATCGCGACGGCCAGAATGATCAGCCCGTACGCCGCAGTCGTGACGGACACGACCAGACTGGTTGACACCGGCTGCGGCAGGTGATCATCGGATGGAAGGTCGGAGACGACATCCGCTTCGCGCACGGCCTGCGGCGTCTGGAGTGAGTCTTCTGTGCCGCCCCATTGCTCCAGACGGTCGAGGAAGGGACCGTACCCCTTCAGGAATGCGGCGCCCCCGGCGAGGGCGGCGAGCAAGTGCCAGCCGCCGATCGCATACTGCCCCACGTAGAGCAGCGAGAGCCCCTGCACCAGAAGGGCGACGGATGCGGCGCCCAGGACCGCCAGTCCCAGACCCACGATGATCAGCAGTCCGCCGTCCGCGGTGGGGCGGCCGGTCTCGCCGAGCCGGCGGCGAACGGGCGTCCAGAGTCCCAGCGGCCGGCCCTTGCGGTAGAACTGCTCGAGGATCTTCGGATCATCAGCCGGTGTCAGCAGCGTCACCACCACCCAGAGCAGCGTGTTGGCCGCCACGACGGCGTACATCTGGTTCCACCAGTTCCACGTTCGCGTGGGGAGTACGAACCAGACCAGCCCGAGCAGGAGCATGGCGCCGAATGAGGCCGAGAGGCGTGCCCAGCGGTTGAACCGCCACCACCACCACTGGGCCCAGTTGGCCGGGAGCTCGGCCGCCGAAGCGGTGAGCATGAAGACGGCCACATGGAAGATCAGCGTCGCCCTGAAAGCGACGATGATCGCGAGAACAAGGATGAGGAGGGCCGCGGCGCGGCCGATCCACAGATAGTGGGCGTCCGACTCGGAAGGCCGCAGAAATCGCCGATAAACATCGCCGACGAGGAGTTGGGCACCGAAGATCAGGTTGCTCGCGATGGTCGACATCACCGCCGCCAGCATGACGACGAACAGAAGCCCCAGCATGCCCGGCGGCATGTATCTGGCCATCAGGAGCCCGTAAGCCCGCTCCCGGTCGACACCTTCGCTCCGCAGCCACGGCCACTCGACCACCGCGCCCAGCGACGGCAGTGTTACCAGCAACAGAAGGATAAACAGCGTGATCTCCGCCGCCAGGTACATCCTGGACGCTTCGCGGGCGCTGCGGCTTGACTGAATCAACTGGCCTTCCATCGCGCCGCCGAGGGGGGCCGTGTCTCCGCCGTACCCGATGCTCGTGCCGAGAGTCAGTGCGACGGCGGCCGCCGCCGGAAAAAACCAGTGGTCCGAGGGGGGAAGCACGTTCAGTGCCGGATCGCCGGCGACTGCGGCCAGGCGCTCCGCCAGCACGACCGGGCCGCCGATGGAGTAGAGCACAATGCCGCAGAGCATGGCGCTGCCGACGACCATGATCAGGCTCTGGACGCTGGCGGTGACGACCACGCCGGAGAGGCCCGCGACGGCGACATACACGAGGACGATCGGGACGACCAGGGCGATGGCCTGCGTCTTGGAGGCTCCGAGGACAGGCTCGGAGATCTTGTGGATGGCCAGCAGGCCGGTGCCGGTCCACGCGACCATGGCGATCAGGGATGACCGGAGGGCGACCCAGGTGCGGATGACATTGCTCGCCAGTCCGCCGAATCGGAGCTCGTAGAACTCGGGCGTGGTGAAGAGCTTCAGGCGCCGCCAGAAGACGGCAAAAAGCATGGCCCCCACGAACAGGGCCAGCCCGAAGCGGCTCAGGTAGAACCAGCAGGCGAACAGGCCGGTGGCCACGACGATGCCGCTGTAGGCGGGAGCGACGTCGGCGTTCATCAGGGCGGCGGCGTAGGATACGCCGTTGGCCCATCCCGAGTTCCTGCGACCCGAGAGGAAGAAATCCTCGACGCTGCGGCCGGCGAAGCGGCGGTAGTACAGGCTGATAAGCAGTATCAGCACGAAGTAGCTGCCGATCACCAGCCAGTCAACGGTCTGGAGACGGATGGCAGGACCCGAATCAACGGTACTCAGCATGGGCAGGGTGTCCAGTCGAGATTCAGGCCATCCCAGGCGGCCTCAAGCAGCACCATGAAAAGCCCATCCGGTTCTCTGGGCAAGGATGGTAACAAATCACCCGCCCCGGTTCATGCAGGTGATAGAGAGTTGCAGCACGGTGGCCATCGAGACCCAGACGAAGTACGGCACCTGGGCCACGGCGACCCATCGGACATGCGGCCACACGGCAACCGCCGCCCAGATGATCGTGCTCCAGACGATCACGATGTCCACCGATGCGAGGGGCAGATTGCGCATTCCAAACTGGATGGGCGTGAAGATCAGGTTGGCCGCAAGATTGATGCCGAATGGCAAGGCAACCAGCCAGGGAATCCTGCGGCGAAACGCCTGCACGAAGACGAAGCCGAAGGTGACGATGATGATCGGGTAGAGGATCTGCCAGATCAGGCCGATGGTGGGCGGCGACGGCGTCCAGCTCGGTTTGGCCAGCCCGTTGTACCAGGTCATCCAGTCCATCGGCGGAACCTCATTGAGCAGTCAGCTGACATCTTCCGTATTGTGGCTCGGCATCGAGCGTTCTTATGCCGTCAACGCCGCCTTCAATCCTCATCCTCCAGCAGCCATTCCTTAGCCCGCTCCACCAGCAGAAGATTTCTGGCCGCCTCGCGGATGCCCTCCTGTCGGTCCATCTCAGTCTCCTCGGGATCATGTCTTCTTCATACAGGGTGGGATCGAAAGGTGCTCGTAGTCGGGCCTTCTCCAGGTACTTGATGAGCTGCCAGCGATCGAAGAGGGTCCTGATCTCGGCGACGGAGACGGGGATCTCCGCCCGAAAGTCAACGTGGACCGCGCGATGAACCTGAACCAGGCGCAAACCAAGCAGTCTTCACCACCATTCACAACCCAACAACCCAGTCCTGCACATCCTCCTCCGCCGTTATGAGAGG
This sequence comes from uncultured Planctomycetales bacterium, assembly GCA_964591605.1. Classification (GTDB taxonomy): domain Bacteria; phylum Planctomycetota; class Phycisphaerae; order UBA1845; family PWPN01; genus CAYLLT01. The sequence continues at coordinate 2,894 of CAZQEN010000356.1, read as the reverse complement.
GCAATCGGACCGGTCGGTGACACACATGTCCTCATAGGCGAAATTGAACTCACTGGCGGCTTGTCGAAACGCAGCGTCCACTTCGGCCGGCATCGCGGCATTGGACCCGCCGGGTACGCGGGTCATGACATTCACGCCCGCGTACTCGCCGACAGGAGTTGAGCCACAATAGGTGTACATGATCCAGTCCGGATCGGGTCTGGAAAGGATGTACCAGCGTTCGTGCTGGGGTTGAAGGGGTGGGTTGGCGTAGAAGACTTCCAGCAAGCCCGGTTCCTGGCTGCTTAGCCTGGGCTCGGCAATCAGGTAAACGGCTCCCTTTTCGCTGCAACTCCGGTCTTCCGCGGGAGCGCAGAAGGACGTATGGTACCACCACAGTTGCGCATTATAGACCCAGGAACTCGATCTGCACGGAAGGGCATCATAGCCACCTTCCCAATTTGACCCGGGAACACCACAGTTCAGGCCCCGTATCTCGAGCCATGTTCCCTCGATCTCGTCAAGGCTCTGCAGAACATGTACTTGATGAATGTTCCCGCTCGTAACCAGGCATTGGCCATCCGCACCCTCCGGCAAGGTCGGCAAACAACCGTTGTCGGCGAAGCATTGAACCAAGTCAGTGTATATCTCGCTCTCTTGTCCCTGAGCGAGTTGACAGGCCAGGTGGCACGCTTGTTGATCACTCCGCGCTCCTGATGACCCGCATTCCGCGTTGCATGCGAGTGTTTCACGGCAAGCAGGTTCCAGCACACACTGGATCATGGGCAGCGTGCATCTCGTCAGGCCGCACGTCAGCACTTCGGCGTCCGAGTTCGCGGCATTGTCGGTGCTGGGCAAGGGGACGCAGCCTTGACTCAAAGCCAGAATGAGCGGAACGAAAACGGCAGGATGTATTCTATTCACTTCTTCACCATTCACACATCTCTCAAAATTCAGGTTCAGGAGGAAACAGTGAATCACGATTCACCATGAGTTCTTCACAGGTGTCGAGGTCCGCGGGAATCGGAACAAGGATGATTGGATTCAGTCCCGGGTCGTCCCACTGGTCAGGATTGTTGGGCGTGTTCAGGATGCCGAGCGATGCGCCGACCACCAGTTGCTCCGAATCGTCCACCACGACGCCCCGCAGACTGCCGTCGGAGTAGAGCGTCAGATCGTTCCGGAATATCTCGCGGCGGGCGATATAGATCTGGCCCTCAATCAGGCCGAACAGTGTCACGAAGACCGTGACGCCCGGCTTGCCGTCGTGATCGTCATCGTTGATCAGGGGATCGCTGGGGCTCATTGACAATGGCGCATCGGGATCGCCATCGATACCGATGAGGGTCGGCGTAGCGGGACGGCGCAGCTTCCATGCCCCGTTTTCCTGATACAGCTCGACGACCGCACTTCGGGGCAGAATGGCCTGTGTCGCGGCGTCGGGGAAGGTGGTGACAAAGGGCTGGTTGGCCTTTTGCCCGGCGTGGCAGAACCGGTCGTACTGGACGAGCTGCCCGTTCTCGATCACCAGATCCGTGAAGCCGTACGAGATGATGAACGTCGATAGCGGCCCGGTGGGCGTCTCGCCCTGGTAGGCGACCACGTTGTAGTGGGCATAGTGCCCCGCCATGGCCTGCATGGCTTCTTCCTTGCTTGCAGGCGCGTCCCAGTTCGGCGCGTTACTCGGGGTCTCATACAGCGGACTTTCCGGCCAGGGTAAGGGATATGAGCATCCGACAAGAAGAAGACCAGCGTTAGCCACTGTGGTAAGCGTCAAGGTGGGCGAAGCCGAGATGATCATCTGCGAGTCCCTGTCTGGACACAGTCGGGTCGTACGCGTGTCGGCCGATTATACCACCCCCGCATCGTCAGCACCCCAGCGGGGTCGACGCGAGGGGGGCGGGATGTGGCGATTGATCCGGGATCCGCCTGGACAGGTCCCGTCTGGCCGAGGGCACCTGGATGGGTGATTGACGCCTTTGCCGGTCCTGCCCGGCAGGCAGGACCTGCGGAACGGCACCCGACACATTGCCGATCCCCCGGGGTCCTCCCATCTGCGAATCCTGTTCGGTACACTCCGGCAGACATCGCGGTCCGCTCTCGCCTGAAGATGTCCTGGCCGCCACGCCCGAAGTGGTGGCTGTTGGACGGCAACCGTGGAGCCGATAATCCGGGCCGTGAGGAAGGTTATAGAGTATACAGGAGGTGTCATTTCCTGGAGATGGGTGGGCCGAGATTGTTTCCCAACGCCTTGCCCGGTCTCCAGCGATCCGATGAGGCTTCGCGCCGGTGCGTGCGTGCCCGGGCGGCAATGGCATCCCATTGGTGCAGGGGCGCTTCCCATCATCTGACGCCGTGCACCTCGCCATCTCCCGACCAAGGCCGCCTGCCTGTTTTTCTGTCAGGGAGTCAAGTGCACCGGACCGGTTTGATGAGGGTGGCAAAGGGCTGGCGGTCGGGCGGCGCAGGGGTGACGCGCGGGCTCAAGGAACGCAAAAAGACCCACGCCGTGGTTTGACGTAAGTCCTGTATTCATTGAGGGTTTGCTTAATCGGGGCGACTGGATTCGAACCAGCGACCTCTTGACCCCCAGTCAAGCGCTCTGGGCCAGGCTGAGCTACGCCCCGAAGATAACCCCTTGTTTTTCAGCCTCTTATGTCTCTTCGCTTCCTCATGCCTCTTTCGTTTTCTACCTTTTCGGCCGGTTTCTACCTTTTGGCGCCTCATCCCGCCTTGGCGTCACCCTTCCGGGCCGCGCGGGGCTTCAATGCCTTGGCCGCCTGCAGGGCTCTGGCGTCGGCCACATCATAGTAGAACGCCGTCGTCTTTGTCGAGGCGTGCCCCAGGAGCCTCGCGAGCAGGGTGTGCCCATTTTTCCGGGAGATGGGTGTCCCGGCGCGCCGGGAGACTCACAT
>CAZQEN010000355.1:0-7760 GCA_964591605.1 uncultured Planctomycetales bacterium | reverse complement strand
CACGAGCACGAAGATGAAGACCGGCGTCAGGACGAAGATTTCAAACCAGCTCATGGCCATCTCTGAATGCTCCGAACGTGCCGGCACTGACGACCTTTACGTGAGTGCCGTGATCAGCCCGCTGACCAGGATCCGCAGCGTCACCAGTGATACGAGGACCAACAGGAGGCTCCGGCCCTCGACCGGGACACAGGCCGGCCGAAATGCCCGCTGGCATTGATCGGCCCGTCGCAGCATCGCCGCGACCAGCGGTCGGCCGGCTGCGTCGAGCCCGGCAAGCAGGTCTACCCGTTTCCGGCGAACCACCAGCCGCGTCAGCACGAACACCAAGGCCAGGTCAATGACCAGAACACTGAAATGCCCCGCAATCGAAACGATGGACGGAAACAGACTCATGGATGCCCCTGCTATCGTCGTGTGGCAGTCTTCTGAGCCAGCTGGGTGTAGTGAGCAACGAGTGTCTGGCTGTCCCTGATGAAGCGATAACGCAGTTGCCCTTCAACCAGCGAGGCCACCTGCTTGAGCAGCGGCTCGTTCACCGCGGAAGACCGCTCACCCACGCCGACCACGTCGATGATCACGTCCCGCTGTTTGAGTTCCTGCGCGGTGCCCCGCGGGTCGCCACCCTGGCCGTCGGTCAGCAGTACGATCCGACGGACCACGTCCTGTCGGCGCCAGTCAAAGCAATCCTTTGCCGCGAGGAGGCCTTCGTTGATGTCCGTGCCATCGTCAGGCTGCAGGGACTGAAGGATCTTGATCATGTCGGGCTTATGGGTCGAGATGGGCTTCAGGTCCATGAGCACGCGGGCATGGGAATTGAAGACGATCAGACCGATCTCGTCATGGGGGTCGATCTGGGCCTTGTTGAGGATCAGATTGGCAGAAGCGCGAACGGCCGCCTCCAGCTTCGTGACCCCGGGATCGTACTGGTCTCCCATGCTGTCGGAGATGTCTTCGACGAGAAACAGGTGTTCCCGCTGATTCGACCGCCGGGCTGCAGACGAGAGTGCGCCGACGGGCGCCGAGCAGTTCCCGCACGCCTGCCGGGCGCGCTGGGCAATTGTCTGAGCGTCACCAGAAAAGGGCGCCCCGCGCGACGTCGGCAGGACTACTGTGCGGGAGTTCACCTGCGTCGCCGCCAGCGGCGTACCACAGCCCTGGCAGAAGCAGGCGTTCGCCGGATTAGCGGCGCCACAACGGGAACAGACGGTTGACATGATTGAGCTCCTATTGATTGACATAGATCGCGGAATTGCCGGCCAGCCAGAGTTCCTGCGCCGCTGCGAGCTGAACAGGATGATCGGCCAGCTGACCGGCCACGTAGGTCCGGTTCGTGCTCGAGGCGTCCTCCACGTGCACACTGCCGTTAGAACAGGCCACTCGGAACTGGCGACGGGAGATGTAATGGTCCCGGGGCGCCAGCTGCTCGCGCCCCACGTCGTAGATCCCTTCGGGCACCCGAAAGACTCTGCCGGTCAGGGAGCCCGTCCTGAACTCGAGCCGGTGACCGGGTCGGCTGAATCGCCGGCGGCAATTCGGGCAGGCCACGGCCTCGGCCACCACGGTGCCGCAGGCGAGGCAATGGATTGCGGCGGCTGTGTCGGCATGGCATTCCGCCCCGCAGCGGTAGCAGTAGACGGCCCCGGTCAGGACCTGTGTCCCGCAGGATCTGCAGAACCCCTGTCCGCTGCCCGGCTGCCCTGTTCCCTGAAGCGCCCGCCTGAATTCAGCCGCCGACTGAGGACGCGCGTCCGGCTGCTTCGCCAGCAGGCGCATGCAGGCCTGGTCGACGTAAGCGGGAACTGAGCTGTCGATCTGCACGAGTGACGGCGGCGTCCACTGGCAGATGCTCACCGCGATCTGGCCTGGATCATCGCCCTGCACGGGAGGTCGCCCCGCCACCATGAAATACAGCACGGCACCCAGGGCATAGAGGTCGGACCGATGGTCCTCCGAGCCAGGATGGACGATCTGCTCGGGCGACATGTAGTGCAGTGAGCCGAGCAGGCCGGAACCCTGGGTGATCGTGGTTTCCTGAAGATTCCGGCAGATTCCGAAATCGAGAATGTGAGGACGATCATCCGCATCGATCAGGATGTTGGCCGGTTTGAGGTCTCGATGGATGATTCCCTGCGTGTGGATCGCCTCCAGACCATCGGCCAGATCATCGATGATCGGCACTGCCCGATGGACCGCCAGCCTGCCTCCCCGACCTGCGACGTACGCCTCGAGGTCCTTCCCCTCGATGAATGGGCAGATCATGTAAGCCTCGCCGTCCTCCTCTCCGGCATCGATCGGATCGACGACGGCAGGATGACCGATCCGCAGCTCTGCCGCGCGGCGGAAACGGGCCAGCTCCTGCGGGTAATGCGACTGGCCGGGTGACGCAGTCAGACGGCGCACGGCCACCCAGGCGCCTGTGGATTCGTCCACCGCCCGGGCAACGCTGGCCTGTCCGCCTTCCTGGATCAGGTCCTCGATCCGGTAGCGTCCAAGGACGAGTTGGCCAATCTGCATCATCGCAGTCACCGAAGCGCTCCCTACGATTCACGACGTTCCAGTCGCAGCAGGCCCGCACCGAGCACAATCTCATCACCCGGTTCCACCGTCACCGGATGGCGGATTCTCAGGAAGGTGCCGTTGGCGCTGCCCAGATCCTCGAGCACGATCCTGTCCCCCTGCACGAGCAGGCGGGCGTGACGGCGTGAGAGATAGGTGTCATCTGCGCACACCAGGCCGCAGCCGGAGGCCTTGCCGATTGTGAATTCCGGGCCTGAAAGCGGAACGGAGGTCGTCTGTCCGCCGGGACTCCGGTACACCAGCCAATAACCGCTCGCCGAATGATCGGGTTGCCGTTTCCCGCAGCCGGGGCAAAAGGTCGCGTCATCGGGCAGGGCACGACCACATTCGCAGGTGTTCGCACACCCGCGTTCCAGCGACATCAAACTTCCGGGAGCGGGAACCTGTACAGCACTGCCCCTCGCACCCGTATCCGATCCCGCCGGAGTCGGTGGCTCCACAGTCTGGTCGGATGTCCGAGTCGGTCTGGACACCGGCGGGAGGGGCGTGCCCGGAGCCCGGACTGTCAGCGATGCACCGCACTGGCCGCAGAACTTCGCGGCAGCGTCCACGGCTGCAGAGCAGGCCGGACAGAGCGCGGTGGGCGACCGCGAGGACGTCTCGCCCGGCGGTTCCGTCCGGCCCGCTTCGAATCGGGCATTGGGAGAATCAGGCATGGTAGGACTCCTTAAACATGTGTCGAAAGCCTTGGGCCAACACCATGGGATACGCATCTGTGAGCGTGCGACGGGAGAACTGCAACGGGCCATCTGCAAGCGGGCATTCACAGCACAGCACCGTGACGTTGTCTTGCGTGCCAGCACTCAGCGCCCGCCTGACCAGCTCGTCGGCAAGCGATGCAAACGAACTGTGGTCCAGCCGGAATGCGTCGATCACGCCGGTGATGTCCTCATTCGTGAGGGCGTCAGTCAGACCATCAGAACACAGCATCAACACATCACCCGCCTGCAAGTCGAGCGATGCGGTGGAGGGGCAGAAATCCTTCACCTGGCCCAGGTATCGTGTGATGGCGTGCGCAAGCGCATGCTTGGACGCCTGGGCGCGGCTCAGCAGCCCCAGCTCGATCAGCTGCTCAACCTCACGATGATCCCGTGTGAGCTGAGCGAGCGATCCGCGCCGGTAGAGGTAGCAGCGGGAGTCGCCAGCCCAGCCCAGATAGAGTTGGGTGCCGGAGATGACACCGCAGACGACCGTGGTGGCCATGCCCTCAAGCTCGCCGGTTTCGCTCGCCCGCGCGCACACCGTCTCGTTGGCGCAGATCAGAGCCTGACGGAGTATTTCCAGAATGGAATCAGGCTCGCAAACCCCGTCACCGGACGGCCGCCCTCTGCCGGCGATCGCTGCAGCCAGATACGCACTGATCTCGCCGGCGGCCAGATGACTGGCCACTTCTCCACCGGCGTCTCCGCCGACGCCGTCCAGGAGCATGAGAACGGATACCGGCGCGGACGCCGGCACGCAGGGCTGGATGGTGAATGCATACGCCGCATCCTCGAGCGTATCACGAGGTCCCCGGTCCGTCTGGAGCGTGATGTGCATTACTGTCCCTTCCGATCGTTGTGCGTCAGAATCTTGATCAGACCGAGGAGGGAGACCGCCAGCAGCCCGAACGCGATCAGGCCGGCCGTGACCTCCGACGGATCGTGGCTGGTCCCGATCGAGCCCATGGTCGACAGGAACGTGTACATCTGTCGGTGCATCTTCAGCGCCACCACGAGCGCGCCGATCGCCAGTGCGAAAGCGACAACGTTTGCCCAGCGGAGTTCCATCACTCCTCCCCGGCCGGTGTCAGCGGCCACAGTCGATTCCGTTCACCGGCCGGCCCGCCGATCCGGCCTGCCTGTTTGCCTGATCAGACGCGAGGTCCCTCGGCCCGTTTTTCCCGAGGGGAATCGCCGGGGAAAACAGGGGAAAACAAATCGCAAGTCTCTGAGGCAGCTCATTGAGCAGAAGAATCTGAATCAGCCGGCCCCCGGACTCGCCCAGGTCGCCCACCAGCCGGCGCTGGATCGCAGCACGTACCCGCCGCGTCGGTACCAGAATCCAGAGCGGCAGGTCCAGGGTCCTGGCCTTGGCCACGTTGACCTGCACATAGCGAGGGGTGGTCTCCACTTCGATGGCCAAGGTGAGTCCACATCTGCATGCCCGGATATCGAGATAGTCCGTCCGGCCGTCCGCCAGCCGCACCGGGTACTCCAGCGCGGTCTCCCAGTGCTCGCGGCGCAGGGCAGCATCGGCTCGAGCGACCATCAGGTTGTGAAACGCGCCGCCCCGCAGGAACGAGGGGCCTGCTGCGGCGATCGCACAGAAGATCAGCATGGACAACATCGACTAGCTCCTTGAACGTGCCTCATACCCGGTCACTGCTGCGATGCCGGCCGCCAGAGGCTCCAGCAGCAGAGCCGTCCGGCCGCGGCTACCGACATCGAGGGGCTGCTCGCGGATGAATTGGAGGCTCACCAGCCGTCGCCGGATGGGCTGAGCCGTCTTGGGGCTGAGTCCCGCCAGTCTGGGGTACGCGCTCGACGGGCGGAGCGGATGGCTGACCACCGCCTTGCAGAAGCGATACTCACGCTCAGACGCAAACCCAGACCTGCAGCCGGACGAACGCTGGGGCGGCGGCTCATGCGTTGACCCGGTCCAGTTCTCGAAGCCGTCGGCCACCACGGCGGGCAGCCGCATCAGATCCTCGGCACCGATCGACCTCGGTTCATACGGGCTTTGACGCATCGACATACATCCACTCCTGCCGTCACCTGCATTCCGGCGCTGGCAACACCCTGATGCTGTCCAGCGGGCTGGAATCCTCGGCAGCGGCGTCGTCCTGGTCTGTAAGCCTCATCCGGGGAATCGAGAACACGAAAGGATGTCTGTATTCCCCCTCACCCACCTGGCCGATGAACCGGCCGGGCGACAGATGCAGTTGAGCCCAGCGGATCTGGTCCGCCGTCAATCCCATGCTGTGTCCGGCTTCCGTATAGTCTGCGAAGCTGCCGCACCGGCCGATGATCTTGGTGGCGCAGTTGCTCACGATCTGGGGGGCCAGGCCGGCCATCGACTGCACAGACAGATCCAGCCCAATACCGGTCCCGCGAATGAGGCCGATCAGATCACCGATGGCACTGGGGCTCGTCGGGGACGCAGAGGAAACCAGCCGCTGGGCCTCATCGACGCAGATCCAGAGGTCCATCCGTGGATTGGAGATTCCCCTGGCGACACGCGAGGTGAACTCGGCCAGCAGGAGGTAATTCAGGAGCAGATTCTTGTCGACCTCTGCCAGGCCAGAGAACTCGACCACCAGATGCCGACGCGCCAGTTCATGCGGTGGCCAGGCGCGCCGGTAGGCCAGGACCCGGGGCCCGAGCGAGCGGAGGACGGGTTCGAGGCTCTCCAGAATCGAGCGACGCGACGGCGCGTTGATCGTCTCATCCGCCTTGATCGCTTCAAACAGATCGAAGAGCGTGGGATAAAGCGTGGCACCGTTGAAGCAGTTGAACCGCTGATACAGCTTGTGAAGCGTGGTCTGCAGGATCTTGGCGGCTCCCGCGGGCAACCCGAGAACGGCCGCGAGCATGTCCGCCACGCGCGTCGCCCACTCCGCCACCGCCACGCCTGGGGGCACCTGCAGCGGGTTCACGCGCAGGAGCCGGGCGGGCAGCACGATGAGCTGGATCCCCACCCGCCGCAGATACGGCCGCAGCACCCGGAACTCCCGTTTGCGGAGATCCAGCAGCCACATCCCTTTCACATGCCGGGCGATTTGAAGGACATAGAACCGCGACTTGGTTGTCTTGCCGCAGCCCGAGTTTCCAACCGTCAGGCAGTGCGCGTTGAGGTACTGTACGGGTATCAGGCAGCAGCGGCCGTCGGCCGTGATGCCCAGGATGAAATCGCCGGCCGTGAGTCTGGGCTCACGGAACGGCATGAGGCTGAAAGCCTGGCGGATGCGGTCCTGCTGCGCCCGCGACTGGATCATCCCGGCGACCCGCGCATCACACACCCCGGCGAGGCAGATGTCATGCAGACTGCGTCCGAGATCGTCCTCCAGCAGCCCGTTCTCCAGGCAATACAAGAGGGCATCGTAGGGGGGCGATAAATGGACCTTCCTGCTCATCTCAGTCCTTGAAACGGATAAACGGAGAAAACAGACTCCGCGCAAACTGCGCGAGCCGCTGACGCCGGACGAGACGGTCTTTGCACGATCCGCACACGGGAATCGATTGACCCGAGAGGCAGCACCCCGTCAGATGGGCCGGGCACAGGCTCTTGCCGCAGGCGCTGCAGCGCCCCAGGCACGGGGCACACACGATCGCACCACACTCGGCGCAGCGGCCACCGGGCGGAGCGGCGTGACCGCAGTCGCGGAAATACCACTTGAGAGTCTCGAGCGTGTCGACCGAACCCCGGCGACCGAGAAAGTCCATCTCCTCGGCAAGCCCCAGAATTCTCTCCTGGCCGGTGGACAGATCGTCGGCCACCTCGATTCTTTTTTTTCGCCGCAGTGGGCGCATGAGAGCCGCACCTTTCTTTTACCACTCGGAGCCGAACAGCACTCTCCGGCACCACTTCATCAGCTGCCGGAGGAAATGCCACACAAACCAGACGGAGAAGAGGCTGGCGAGAATTCCGTTCGCGATCAGACACGTGTACACTCCGAATCGGAGAACCTCCCGCAGGTATTCGAACCAGGGCTTTCTCCAGAGCATGGTGTTTGACCCCCTCGGCTCTCCGCCGCAATCGTTGCGCGCTGGAGTTGATGCCGGGAAGTATGGTCCTGGTCGCCGAGTGCGCCGATGGACACCACGATGGAAATCTTCATGTCCTTCCGAACCGGCCAAACGGTTTTTCATGAGGCAAGAACAGCCTTGATACGGCGTGCCAGGCCGGCCCAGGAGATCTGCACTACAAGGCCCGGATCGATCTGAATGGCGGCGATGCCCCACTTGCTTTCGAGCACTATGCCGCATCGACCATCGTCAAGAATCACCCGCTGACCCGGCCAGAGCGACGGGCTCACCGGGTGATGGAGAGTCTTCCGGGCTCCAAGGATTTGTTGATGAACTTCCGCTGACACTTCGAAAGTGGGTTCGATGTGTGTCACGCAAAGGTTCAGAGGACCAGCGTATGTTTTTTTCGTAAGAGGTTTTTTTTGTTATAGTGTGTAGTTGTGTGTTTTGTTT
>CAZQEN010000354.1:0-7766 GCA_964591605.1 uncultured Planctomycetales bacterium | reverse complement strand
CGCGTGGCGTCCTGCATGCCGCGGATGAAATCGACGACGGGCGGGCTTTGGATGCCTTTGAGGTCGTAGCCGACGCTCAGGTCGTAGATGGTTTCGAGTTCAGAGTTTCGAGTTTCGAGTTGCGGATTCGCGTTTTCGCGAAACCTGAAACTCGAAGCTTGAAACTGCCGCTTCAGCATGTGCACCAGCATCGCGCCGGCGACGTATTCGCGGAGGGATTCGGCGATGCGCAGCTCCTGCGACCACTCGACGTTATAGCCGACGTTGGCGGCATCGATGCACGGGCGGGGGATCGTGAGCCGGTCGTTGATCTGGACGGTCTTGAGTTCGTGGATGCGCCCGCCGGCCAGCCAGGAGAGGACGATATTCTGGGCCATCTGCGTCTGCGGCCCGGAGGCCGGGCCGAGCGGATTGGCCGCCCGATGCCCGTGGAACCGCACCGACAGATCCGGCCCGCCCTCGCGCGGCACGTACCACTTACGCCGCGGAAAATCGAAGATCGCGTCCTGGTGCTCGAACTCCAGGTGCATGCGGGCGACCAGATCGGCGAACGGGGCTGGGCACAGCTCGACCATGAGGTGTCATGATAACGAAGCGCGGTGCGGCCAACCATTGGCGGAAGGCCTTGTTTGCATCGAATCATGTATTAGAATAGAGGCATGACCATCGAGCAACTCATGCGAATGAACCGGGCGCAGCCGTTTCAGGCTTACCGGATCCACATGGCCAACGGGCGTTATCTGGATGTCGCTCATCCGGAATTCGTCGCGCGATCACCCAGCGGGCGCACCATCGCCGTCTCTGATGCGGATGGAGCGTTCGAAATCGTCGATCTGCTTCTCGTTTCCAGTCTTGAAGTGTTGAACGGCAGGTCTGAGGCGCGGATTTAGCGTCATATCAACTCGTCTGTCTGAACTTATCCCTGACCATCTGGTTGAAGTCGGCCACGAACTGAGGCCAGTCGATGCCGAGGACGTTGGCGGCGTCGACGACGGTTTTTCCGGCGATGATGACGCGCTCGGGGCGGGGGGCGTGGCAGAGGATGATCGCGCCGAGCGGGTCGTGGGCGAACGCGCCGGCGAAGGCGATGTCGTGGGCGTCATAGAGGACCAGGTCGGCGGCGCAGCCGGGCTCGATGCGGCCGAGTTCGGGCCGGTGCAGGACGGCGGCTCCACCGAGCGTGGCGATCCGAAAAGCCTCGGCGGTGGTCATGGCCGCCGGCCCGCCCGCGACGCGCTGGAGCAGGAGGGACTGGCGGGCTTCTGCGAGGAGGTTCCCGCCGTCGTTGCTGCTGGACCCATCGACGCCTAAACCGACCTTCACGCCGGCGTCGAGCATGCGGCGCACCGGCGGAATGCCGCTGCCGAGGCGCATGTTGGAGCAGGGGCAGTGGGCGACGCCGGTCCTCGTTTCCGCCAGCAGGCCGACTTCCGCCTCGCTGAGATGCACGCAGTGGGCCAGGTAGACGCTTTCCCCCAGCCAGCCGCAGCGCCTCAGGTATTCGATCGGGCGGACACCGAAGCGCTCGAGGCAGAAGCGCTCCTCGTCAAGCGTTTCGGCGGCGTGGGTATGCAGCAGCACGCCGCGCTCCACGGCCATCGCCCGCGTCTGCTCGAGCAACTGCGGCGTCACGGAGAATGGCGAGCACGGGGCCAGGTCGATGCGGCGCATGGCCATCGGCTTGGCGTCATGGAACCGCGCGATGACACGCTCGCAGTCTTCGAGGATGGCGTCCTCGCTCTGCGTGCATTCGTCGGGCGGCAGGCCGCCGCCGGACTGGCCGAGGCTCATGCTGCCGCGGCAGGTGTGGATGCGGATGCCGAGCGTTTCGGCCGCTTCGAGCACGGCCTCGAGCCGCACGTCGCGCTCCCGCGGGAACAGGTACATGTGGTCGCTGGTGCACGTGCAGCCGCCCAGGAGCAGCTCGGCGAGGCTGATGGTGGCGGCGGCCTTGAGCGAGTTGAAGTCGAGCTCGCGCCAGCGGGGATAGAGGGCGGTGAGCCATTCGAAGAGCGTGCCGTTCTGGACGGCGGGCATGCAGCGCGTGAGTGACTGGTACAGGTGGTGGTGCGTGTTAACGAGGCCGGGGATGACGATGCGGTTTCGGCCATCGATGATCTGCACCGGGCCGGAGGCAGGCTGAGGCCGTTCGCGGCCGGCCTGGGCGGCGAGCGCCCATTCCACATCGGATTCGCGGATGTAATCCAGCTCGACCAGGGTGTGGCCGATGACGGCGTGCTTGCTCTTCTGCAGGTCGAGCGCTTTGAGGAGCTGCTGTTGCGTCAGGAGGCCGGCTTTGATGAGGATGGCCCCGAGCGGGCGGCCGCGAAGCTCCCCCACCGGTGGGGGGGGCGGGGTCGATCGCCCGTCGACCGGCACGTCGCCGGTCGGGCCGACCCCGGTGATCACGCCGTTCTCGAACGTGACGGAGGTGTCGGAGAGCACGGTGGGCTGGCCGCCGCGGCAGGTGATGACGGTGGCATGGTCGATGCGCGTCTGCATGGCGGTGAGTCTAGCGGGAAATCGAGGGCGTTCAATTACCGCGGCGGCCTGAGGGTCCGTGACTGAATCGGCGGGACGGCATGGACAGAATGCATTGGCCGATGCGAATGCATTCTGCTCATGGGGAGGCTCGCACGGGCAGCGTCGCCTTCGCTGCGCGAAGCCGACGCTGCCCGTGCCACCCCGCCCCAAAAACCACGGACCCGCGGCCTGAGCGGCGGAGGTGGCCGTCTGGCGATAAGATGGCGGTCGAGCGGGGGCGGGCGGTCGAGGGGGGCGCGGGGTGCTGAGTGTTGAGATGGAAGATCCGACAATCACAGATCTGAGACCGGAGAGTTGAGATCTGAGATTTGAGATTCGAGATTTGAGAGCTGAGATGGGATCTGGGATCCGAGCGTGGGGATTCTGGGAGTTGACATGAGGAATGCAGGAATGCCGGTACGGGACACGCTGTGGAGCCGGGCGTTGAGGTGGGGTTGGTGCGGGCTGGTCTGCCTGTGGAGGGTTGCTGCGGTCTCGGGTGCGCCCGCAGCGGAGACGCGGGCGGCGGCAGACCAGTCGGGATCGGCACGGGCGCGGCCGAACTTCCTGTGGATCACCTGCGAGGATACCAGTCCGGACCTGGGCTGCTACGGTGATGCCTACGCGCGGACGCCGAACCTCGACAAGCTGGCGGCGCAGGGCGTGCGGTATACGAATGCGTTCACGGTGGCGGGCGTCTGTGCGCCGAGCCGATCGGGGATCATCACCTGCATGTATCCGACGACGATCGGCACGCTGCACATGCGTTCCAAGGGTGTTCCGCCGGCGTACGTCAAATGCTTCACGGAATACCTTCGGGCGGCCGGGTATTACTGCACGAATCGCGTCAAGACCGACTACAACTTCGATGCGCCCATCACGGCGTGGGATGAGTGCAGCCCGCAGGCGCACTGGCGCAGCCGCCGGCCCGGCCAGCCGTTCTTTGCCGTGTTCAACATCACGACGACGCACGAGAGCCAGATCCGCTGCCCGCCGGAACGGTTCGCCAGGCACATGGAGAATGTGCCGGCCGAACATCGGCACGATCCGCTCAAGGCGGGGCTTCCGCCGTACTACCCGGACACGCCGGTGGTGCGCAACGACTGGGCCCGCTACTACGACCTCGTGACGGCCATGGATCTGGAGGCGGCGGGAATTCTGAAGCAGCTTGACGAGGACGGACTGGCGGACAAGACGATCGTGTTTTTCTACGGAGACCACGGGCGGGGGCTGCCGCGGGCCAAGCGATGGGTGTATGACTCGGGGATTCACATCCCGCTCATCATCCGCTGGCCGGACGGGCGCGGGGCGGGCACGGTCTGCGATGATCTGGTCAGCATGATCGACGCGGGGGCAACGCTGCTGTCGCTGGCGGGAGTTCCGGTGCCGCGGTACATGCAGGGCTGGCCGTTCCTGGGCGATCAGAAGGCGGCCCCGCGCGAGTACATCTTTGCGGCCCGGGATCGGATGGACGAGACGTACGACATCATCCGTGCGGTGCGCGACAAGCGGTACAAGTACATCCGCAACCTCACGCCGGGCCGGCCGTACGCCCAGTACATCGATTACATGGAGCTGATGCCGACGATGCATGAATTGCGGAGGCTCAATAAGGACGGCCAGCTCGAGGGGGCCCAGCGGCTGTTTTTCCTGCCCGAGAAGCCGCCGGAGGAGCTCTACGACATCACCGTTGATCCGCATGAGATCCACAACCTGGCCGGCTCGGCGGAGCACCGGGCAGTGCTCGAGCGCATGCGGGGGGTGCTGGGTGCGTGGATGAAGGAAACCGGCGACCTGGGGCTGGTGCCCGAAGACGAGCTCAAAGAGCGCATGCGGCCGGGGGGGAAGTGGGAGACGACGGCTGCGCCATCGCTTTCACCCGTATCCGGAAGTTCAAAGGGACCGGTGACGGTGAAGATGACGTGCGAGACGGACGGGGCGTCGATCGCGTATACGACGCAGGCCGGCCCAGGCCGCGCGGTGCACTGGAGTCTCTATCATGAGCCGGTACGGGTTGAGAAGACGTGCACGCTGCGGGCGAAGGCGATCCGGCTTGGGTACCTGGAGAGCCCGGAGGTCAGCGCGGAGTACCGGATTGAGGGGCAGTGATCGGCGGGGTGGGGCGATGGTGTTGCGCCGTCCGCGCGATCGCTGCCCGCGCGGCGGGTTTGCGGATTCTTTCTTTGTGCGACACGTGGTCACGCATCGGGGCCGAAGTCGGCCTTGAAGGCGTCGACGAGTTTGCGGCTCCAGTCGCCGATCGGTTCGAGCTTGCCGATGAAGAAGCGCAGGACGGGCGGCTCTTCGATGAAGCGCAGGCCGCCCACGAGGTCGCGGTGCTTGTAGAGCCAGGCAAGCCGGTCGGCCACATAGTCCATGTGGGCCACCGAGTAGACGCGGCGGGGGACGGCCAGCCGGGCGAGTTCGAGATCGGCGGCGACCTCGTTGCCGTCCTTGTCGCGGTCGGTCGAGATGGTGCCGCGTTCCATGGGCCGGGCGCCGGAGACCAGGTAGATCGCCGCGCTCAGCGCGCCGGCGGTGTACTGAAGGGACGGCACATGCGGCAGGAAGCGGCGGGCGTCCACGTGGCCGGCCAGGCCGCCGGGCGGGGTGACGGCGGGCACGCCCAGCTCCAGCATCTTCTCGACGAAATACTGGATCAGGTCGGCGGAGCTGCTGGCGACTTCGATGTCGACCATCTCGCGGATGCCTACGGCCATCGCCTCGATTTCCTTCGATGACATGCCGCCGTACGTGAGGAAGCCCTCATAGACGGGGAGCCACGGCCGGAGCTGATCGAACATCTTCTTGTTGTTGGTGGCGATGAATCCGCCGCGGACGCAGGCGCTCTTGCGGCCCGAGAGATAGAAGATGTCGGCCTGGGCCATCATCTCCTTGACGATCGCCGCGATCGTCCTGTCGGCGTAGCCCTTCTCGCGCGTTTTGATGAAATATGCGTTCTCGGAGATGAGACTGCCGTCGAGGACGAGGGGAATGCCGTGCTTCGAGGCGATGGCTTTGACGCCCTTGAGGTTTTCCAGCGAGAACGGCTGGCCGCCGATGAGATTGGTCGTCGCTTCCATGCGGACGAAGGCGATGCGGTGCGGCTCGTACTTGCGGATGGCCTCTTCGAGTTTCGCCAGGTCGATGTTTCCGCGGAACGGCTGCGTGCTTTCCGTTTTCATCGCCTCGTCGGTGAAGATTTCGAGGACGGTGCCGCCGGCGAGCTCGAAATGGGCCTTGGTGGTTGTGAAATGATAGTTCATGGGCACGACCTGGCCGGGCTTGATGAAGACCTTGGCCAGGAGGTGTTCGGCGGCGCGGCCCTGGTGCACGGGCAGGCAGTGCTGGAAGCCGAGCACGTCCTTGACCGCGTCGGCCAGCTTGTAGAAGCTCTCGCCGCCGGCGTAGGCGTCGTCGCTGACCATCATCGCGGCGAGCTGGTTGTCGCTCATCGCGTTGGTGCCGCTGTCGGTCAGCATGTCGAGGAAGATGTCGCGCGTTCGGAGCAGGAAGGTGTTGTAGCCGGCCTCGGTGATCGCCCGGAGGCGGTGCTCGATCGGCGGCAGGCGCATGGCCTGCACGACGCGGACCTTGTGCATTTCGACAGGGATGGACCGACCACTCGAGAGCTTGAGTTGCATGAGAGGACTCCAGGTTGCACGTCACAGGTGCAGACGCACGGCGGGAAACCACGGAGGGGATTCACTCGCCGCGACAGGTGTGATTGTACCCGGGCGGGAGTGGCTCTCGCCAGCGGCGGTCGGCCATCACGCCGTGTATCAGTCGGAAAAGTGCAGTGTCCGCGGAGGTTTTTCGGGCAAATTGGGTATTTCTCCGCAATGTGCACGTGCGGATGCCCGCGGCCGGCAAGGGGTCATCGGGGATCGGGTTGTGCGGGCTTCGTGTCGGGCGTTCGAACTTCGAGGGGCCTGGCTTGTTTCGTCGTGAGGTCGGCGGCGAGGATGCGGTGATGGTTGGTGTCGGCGACGTAGAGGGTGTTGCCTGCGATGCTGAGGCCGCCTGGCTCGTAAAGGCCGATCCGGTCAGGCGTGCCCGGGTCGGGTTGGCCGGTGCCCAGCCAGGTGGTGACCTGGCGGGTCTTGAGGTCGATGCGGCGGATGAGGTGGTTGAACGTGTCGGCGACGAACAGCTCCTCGCCGTGGAGGGCGACGCCGAGGGGGTGCTGGAAGCGGGCGGACTCGCCTGCTGCGTCCTGGCGGCCGAAGTCGAAGAGGCCGCCGCTGCCGGCGAGCGTGCTGGTGCGGCCGTCGGGCTGCGCTTCGACGATGCGGATCGTGGAGATCTCGGAATCAGCGACGTAGAGCACGTTCCCGTCGGTGGCGAGTCCTGAGGGCTGGGCGAAGGCGGCGGCGGCGTTGGGGCCGTCGGTGCGGGTCTCGCGTCCGGTGCCGGCGTGGACTTTCACGCGCTTCGCCTCGAGGTCCATGACCCAGATCTGGTGCGTGCCGGCGCTGGCGATGAAGAGCCGCGGGCCGACGAGGGCGAGGTCCCAGGGCGAGCTGAGATCGACCTGGGCGGCCGGGCCGTCGGGATTGAAGTCGTGGGCCTGTCGGCCGGTGCCGGCGATGGTGGCGACGGTTCGATCCTGGAGATTCGCGGCGCGGACGGCGTGGTTCTCGGTGTCGGCAATATAGAGGGTATTACCATCCGGGGCGAGAGCAAGGCCCTGTGGCTGATGGAACTGAGCCTGATCGAATGGGCCGTCTTTGGGGCCGATGGCGCCGGTTCCGATGATGTGTTGAACCTCGCCGTCCAGATCGCAGGCCAGGACGCGGTGGTGGTTGGTGTCGGCGATGAAAAGCCGCCGGCCCTTTGCGTCGGCGAGCACCTTGCCGGGGAACTCGAGAACCCCTGATTTGAACGACTCACGCTCGCGGCGGAAGGTCAGGGGCGGGGCGAGCGTGCCGTTCTCTTT
Organism: uncultured Planctomycetales bacterium; assembly: GCA_964591605.1. Classification (GTDB taxonomy): domain Bacteria; phylum Planctomycetota; class Phycisphaerae; order UBA1845; family PWPN01; genus CAYLLT01. Next base: position 304 of record CAZQEN010000354.1, on the reverse strand, counting down.
TCCCTTTTTGAGCTGGTCGGCGATGACCTTGTCGAGCGTGTCGCGGTGGCCCTCACCGGAGACTCCGCCGAGCACGTAGCCCTCGGGGTCGATCACGACGAGGGTGGGCCAGGCGTGGACGCCGTAGGCGTTCCAGATCTCGTATTCGCTGTCGACGGCGACGGGGTGGGCGATGTTGTGTCGCAGGATCGCCTGGCGGATGTTCCGGGCGTCCTTTTCCTGGCTGAATTTGCCGGAGTGAACGCCGATGACGACCAGGGGCTGGTCGTGGTACTTCTTCTCGAGGTAGTGCAGGTCGGGGAAG
>CAZQEN010000353.1:0-7787 GCA_964591605.1 uncultured Planctomycetales bacterium | reverse complement strand
GGGCGGGGAAGACAAGCGGCGCTGCCGCGGGCGGCTGGCCGTCCGGAGACCTCGATCCGACGAGGCTGCCGCGAATGGCGACACGCGGTGGTCGATCGGGGCCTGCCGCTTACGGGGTGCCGGCCGCCGACCACTGGCATCGCGGGATGTAGAAGTCGAGGCCGCCGCTGGCATGCTCGACTGCCTTCTGCCGGGCAAGCACGCGTTTGCTGTCAGGGGCGGCGATGAACTGTCCGCCCAGCGTCCAGGAGAGCAGGTTCGGGGCGTTCTGCAGGCCGAAGGGCATGACGGTCGCGTTCAGGCTGGCCGTCTTGAACCACTGCGGCACCATCATCTGGCGGGCGCTGGCGGTGGTATCCATGATGTCCTGCACGTCCGACGTGTGGCGCAGCCCCAGCAGGTGGCCGATCTCGTGAGCGGCCGTGTTCGCCAGCGCCTGGGCGATCGCTTCCAGGTCCGGCGAGAGGACATCGAACAGGGCGAACGTGTCCGTGTAGAGGATGGCGTTCTGCTCGAGGTCGCTGTTGTAGGGGTCGACGTTGTCCGCCAGACCCAGGAGCTGACTGTCATAGGTGCCGAAGTACACCGTGCTGCGGGGTCCGGCGGGGGCGGTGAATTCGCCGGCCACGTGGATCTGCACGTCGACGCCGCGAAGCGACTCCCGCACCATCGATGCGACGGTCTGAATCATCACACCCGTCTGGCCGGTGAAGCGCGGACTGATCCGGGCGGCATCGAAGGCCGGCACGTTGACGGCCGCACGGCCCGCGACGCGGACTCCCGGCGCCCCGCTGAAGTTGAGCACCACCACCTGCGGCTGGCTCGCCGGAACACCCGCCGCCCGCTCGAGCTCCACTCGCGCGGTGTAACCACGCTCCGACGCCGACGCCGCCCGCGTGGTGACGATCGCGTAGAGCCTTCCGGTGGCTTCCCGAACCGTGATATCCATCGTCCGGGGGCCGGCCGCCCGGCTGGAGAGATCCAGAAAGCCCAGCAACTCGCCCTGCTCGCTTAGAACCCCCAGCACGGCATCGTCATCGGAAGGAATGGTGAGCTCGGCGGTGATGCGGTCGCCTGCGTCCGCGGGTCCGAGTTCATACAAGTCGCGGTCCAGCGCGGCGGCGCGGATGGTGCCCTCCAGGTCGATGGAACCGTCGATTGTGACCGGCTCGGCGGCGGTGAGATCGTCGTTGGGCTCGGTCTCGCGGTAGCGGCCGGAGGCGGGCGGGCGCGGCGCTTCGGCTCCGAGAACCTGTTGGAGGAAAGGTGAATCGTCCGTCCCGGTTACCGGCGGCACGCAGCCGGTCGAGAGGATGAGCGCGCAGAGAGAGCCTGCGCCGATCCGCCATGCGGATAACAATTGCACGCCGAGTACCCCTTCAACGTGTCTGAGCCGGCCTCCCGCCCCGGTGAGGACTTCGTCTCACGCCGGTGCAACCCCGGACGATCCGGGCCGCGGCCGGGCAGTCGCTGGAAAGGGCCCCCCTGCAGGCCACTTCCCCCCGTGTCTTGCCGTCATGGACAACCGTACGATTCGCGGGTGGGGCCGTGCAAACGCGAGGTCGAGGAAATGCGGCCGGTCGGGTGAGAGTCCGAAAAGACACAAGCTGGCCGCCGGCCAGTGGGCCTGCGCGCTCAGCCGGCAGCGCATGACGGCGCATGGCCTCCCGGCAAACCGAGCATCATGGCCGAATCGCGATTAGACTGAACCCGGTTCGGCCGGTTCCGGATCATGGGAGCTGACGGCGCATGCGGTGCTCGGGTGGATGCTCGCTCTACAGATGTCTCGGTGCCCTCGCGGCGATCGCCGCGAGCGTGAACGCTTTCGCGACGGACGTTCCGCAGCGCCCGTGGCTGGCGTCCGGCCAGCACGGCATGGTGGCCAGCCACTCGCCGCAAGCCTCCCAGGCGGGGGTGGAGATCCTGCGCCAGGGGGGCAACGCGGTCGACGCGGCCAGCGCGACGTCGTTCGCGCTGGCGGTCACGCGTCCGTACAGCGCGGGGCTCGGCGGGGGCGGCTTCTTCATGATCTGGATGGCCGAAAGCCGCGAGGTGTTCGTGCTCGACTATCGCGAGACGGCGCCGGGCGCCTCGACGCGCGACATGTTCGTGAAGGCACGGGCGGCGCGGCCGGATGCGGCGCCGCCGAGCCAGTTCGGCGGACTGGCCGTCGCCGTGCCGGGGCACGTGGCCGGCCACGCGGCCCTGCTCGGGCGATTTGGACGCAAGTCACTCCGGGACGTGATCGAACCCGCTCGCCGCCTCGCCGCGGACGGGTTCGAGATGGACCGGCACTATCGGGCGTCGGTGGCGGATGCGCTGCGGGAGATCGAGGAGCAGCGGCTCGGAACGATGGCGGCGGCGCTCCGGCACGACCTCCTGTTCGACGGCGAGATTCCCCCGGTGGGAACGAAGATCCGCCGACCCGATCTAGCCCGCACGCTCGAGCAGATCGGCGTGGCGGGCGCGGATGCGTTCTATCGGGGCGAGATCGCCCGGGCGATTGTGAATTACGTCACACGCGCGGGGGGAATCCTGAGCGTGGAGGATCTGGCGGCTTATCGGCCCGTCTGGCGCGAGCCGATCCGCGCCCATTATCGTAATGTCGAAGTACTGCTGATGCCCCCGCCGTCGTCGGGTGGCATCTGCATCGCGGAGATGTTGAACATTCTCGAGCAGTGGCCGTTGGGTGAGATCCAGCGCAAGGACCCGGGGCTGGCGGCTCATCTGACGGTGGAGGCGATGAAGCACGCTTTCGCCGACCGGGCGCGCCATCTGGGCGACGCGGACTTCGTGAAGGTCCCCGTCGCCAGGCTGACGGATGAGGCGTACGCCCGCGAGTGTGCCCGCCGCATCCGGGAGGATCGCGTGAGCGTGCCGGAGGACTACGGCTGGCGGCTTCCCGCGGACGCGGGGACCACGCACTTCTGCGTGGCCGATCGCTGGGGCAACGTGGTTGCGGCCACGGAGACGATCAATACGGGCTTCGGATCGTTCGTGGTGGCGGAAGGAACGGGCGTGGTGCTCAACAACGAAATGGACGACCTGACCGCCGAGCCGGGCCGGCGCAACGCGTTCGGGCTCACGCAGTCGCCGCTCAACGAGGTGGCGCCGGGCAAACGGCCGCTCTCGAGCATGTCTCCAACGATCGTGCTCTCCGAGGGGCGGCCGATTCTGGCGGTGGGCGCGGCGGGCGGGCCGCGCATCATCACGGCGACGCTGCAGGTGGTGCTGGGCGTGGTCGAATATGGTCTGCCGATCGAGGAGGCCATCGCGCGGCCCCGACTGCATCACCAGTGGGATCCGAACGAGGTGAATCGCAACGGTTTCCCGGCCGATGACCCCGTTGTCGTTGGATTGAGGCAGCGCGGGCACGCGATATCTGATCGGAGGCGTGAAGCCACGGTGCAGGCCCTGCAGATCGAGGCAGGTACGTACGTCGGGGCCTGTGATCCGCACAAGGGGGGACGGCCCGCCGGCTATTGAGTGCGGACGGGCAGGGGTTCAGGAGACGTTTGGGGGGATGCGAGTGCGGCCGCACAGGCCCGGCGCCGTCGAGACGGTCCGAGAAGTGGCTCGATCGCCGCGGCCTGACCGCCGATGCCAAGGTGGCGGCGCCGGCCGTGGGGGGAGGGAATCACATGCGCGAAAACTCGCACCGGGGTCGTGTCTATAATGATACGGAACGAACCCGGGACTCCTCGTCGCCGCGACAAACGTGAGGGCCGAAGGCGATGGATGTGCAAACATTGCGAGACCAGTTCCCGATCACGAGGAACTACAACTTCCAGAATCATGCCGGGGTGGCGCCGCTGAGCAAGCCGGCGGCCGAGGGGATGCGTCTGTACATCGAGCAGCTCTCGGAGACGGCCGGGATCCGCGCGGGCTTCTACCGGCACGCTGAGCGGGTCCGCCGGCTGGCCGCGCAGCTCATCAACGCCACGCCGGAAGAGGTGACCTTCGTCAAGAACACGACCGAGGGCATCGGCTGGGTGGCCGGCGGTCTGAGCTGGAACACCGGCGACACGGTGGTCACGACGAACGTCGAGTTCCCCGCCAACATCTATCCGTGGATGGGGCTTCAGAACCGCGGGGTGCGGCTCAAGATGGTGCCTGAGGAGAACGGCTGCGTTCCGGTCGACCGGATTGCCAGCGCGATCGACAGCAAGACGCGCGTGGTGACGGTGTCGGCGGTCGAGTTCGCGAGCGGGTACCGCGTGGATCTGGCGACGCTCGGGCGGATCTGCAAGGAGCGCGGCGTGCTCTTCTGCGTGGACGCGATCCAGGCCCTGGGGGCGTTTCCGATCGACGTGCGGGCGATGAACATCGACTTCCTGTCGGCGGACGGCCACAAGTGGCTGTGCGGGCCGGAAGGCTGCGGCATCTTCTACTGCAACCAGTCTCTGCTGGGGCATCTCAAGCCGGTCATGTCGGGCTGGCTGTGCATGAAGGATGCGCTCGACTACGGCACGTATCACTTCGAGTTCGTCAACAGTGCGTGCCGGTTCGACACCGGCAGCTACAACCTCGCGGGGATCTACGGGCTGGGTGCCTCCATCCAGATGTTCCTGGAGATCGGCATTGACCACATCGCGTCGCACCTGCTCATGCTGACGGACCGGCTGGTCCGGGGGCTGCGCGACAAGGGGTATCGGGTGATCTCGTCGCGGCGGCCGGGCGAGGCGAGCGGCATTGTCGCGTTCATCTCGGACACGCACGATCACCACGCGATCCAACAGCACCTGGAGGGTGAGCACCGCGTGGTCATCGCCGTCCGGGAGGGGCGCCTGCGGGTGAGCCCGCACGTGTACAACACGGTCGAGGAGATCGATCAGGTGCTCGATCTGCTGCCCGCGCACTGAGCGGGCGTCCGCGAAGCGAGCGATTCATGACGAGGGGCGTGCCGGCGGTCTTCCACGCGGAGGGCCGGAGGCGCGCCCCTCCTTCTTGGGCGAAGCGGTCTCAATAGGTGTGGTCGGCGGCGGGCTGACGGCTGATCCGCACGGAGCGCGTCGGCGCGGCCTGGCTGAGGTGGGTCAGCTCGCGCTGGACGGCGGCGGCGATGCCGGCGGCGTCGATGCCGCACTCGGCGAGCTGGCCGGCGCGGGTGCCGTGGCGGATGAAGCGGTCGACGGGCATGCCGAGTCGCACGATGCGGTCGGCGGGCAGGCGCAGCTCCTGGGCGGTTTCGAGCACCGCGGAGCCGAAGCCGCCGGCGAGCGAGTGATCTTCGACGGTGATGACCGGGTGATCGGCGGCGATGGCCGCCCGCACCATGTCGGCGTCGACGGGTCTGGCGAAGCGGGCGTTGTAGACGCGCACCTCGAGGCCCTCGGCGGCGAGCAGCTCGGCCGCATCGAGGGCGTGGCTGACCGCGGCGCCGTAGGCCAGGATGGTCGCGTCGCGGCCGTCCTGGAGCAGGCGCGCCTGGCCGGGCACGAACGGGGGGGCTTCGCCGAGCGACTCGGGCACGTTGTCGCGCGGATAGCGGATCGCCACTGCCTGGTTCTGGCGGATGGCAAACTGCAGGGCCGCTCTGAGCTCGGGCTCGTCGGCCGGGGCGAGAACGATCATGTTCGGGAAGCCGCGCATGTAGGCGATGTCGAGGAAGCCGTGGTGCACGGCGCCGTCGCCGCCGACCAGGCCGGCGCGGTCGAGGCAGAAGACCACGGGCAGCCCCTGAAGCACCACCTCCTGGAACACCTGGTCGAAGGCCCGCTGGAGGAATGTAGAGTATATGGCCACCACAGGCCGGAGGCCGGCGCGGGCCATGCCGGCGGCCATGTCCACCGTGCAGCTCTCGGCGATGCCGATGTCGCGGTAGCGGTCGGGGAAGGCTTTGGCGAACTTGTCGAGCCCGGTGCCGTCGGGCATGCCCGCGGTCATGGCGAAGATTTTCGGCTCCTGGCCGGCGACCTCGATGAGGGCGTCGGCGAACGCGCTGGTCCAGCTCCGTCCGCAGCCCTTCTGGATGGTGACCTTTCCGCCCTCGATGACGAACGCGCTGGGCGAGTGGAAGCGCCCCGGCTCCTTGAGGGCGAAATCGGCGCCGTGGCCCTTGTTGGTGTGGATGTGGAGGAGGACCGGGTGCCGCACGTCCTTCAGCATGGTGAGCAGCTCGATGAGATGCGGCAGATCGTGACCCTCGACCGGCCCGACGTACTTGAAGCCCAGGTGCTCGAAGATCTGGTGCGGCGAGACCGTCGCCTTGATGCCCTCTTTGAGGTGATCGAGGGCGTCGAACACCGGCTGGCCGACCAGCGGCACGCGCCGCAGGATCTGCTTGGCCCGCTGCTTGACCTCTTCGTAGATCGAGCTGGTGCGGAACTTGGCCAGGTAGTCGGCCAGCGCCCCCTGGGTGGGGGCGATTCCCCAACTGTTGTCGTTGAGAATGACCAGGAACTGGCGATCGAGCGTTCCCGCCTGGTTGAGCCCCTCGAAGGCCAGGCCATTGACGATGCTGGCGTCGCCGACGAGGGCGACCACGCGGGTGTCGCGCCCCTGGAGCTGGTCGGCGCGGGCCAGGCCGAGGGCGGTGGCGATGGAGGTTCCCGCGTGGCCGACGTTGAACAGGTCGAACGGGCTTTCGCTGGTATCGGGGAATCCGCTGATGCCGCCGGCCTTGCGGAGGGTGTCAAACCGCTCGTTGCGCCCGGTGAGGAGCTTGTGGGGGTAGCACTGGTGGCCGACGTCCCAGATCAGCCGGTCGTTCTCGAAGTCAAAGACGTGGTGGAGGGCGATGGTGATCTCCGCCACGCCCAGGTTGCTGGCCAGGTGCCCGCCGCTGCGGCCGACCACGTCGAGGATGCGCTGGCGGACTTCGTCCGCAAGCTGCTGGAGCTGCGCGGAGGACAGGTTGCGCAGGTCCCTGGGGTGCTGAATGGTGGGGAGTATCTTCATCGATTAGATCCAAACATACTTGGAAGGGCTCTGGCAGATCTACGCTGCCGGCCCGCCGGAAGATCGCTTTCAGAACTTTTGAAAATCATCGATCACGCTCAACCACGAACCGGGCCAGGGCCCGCAGATCGTCGGCCCCGGGTCCGAAAGGGGCCAGGGCCTCGACGGCCCGCTCGCTCGCCTGGCGGGCGGCCAGCCGGCTCGCCTCGAGGCCGACGGCGGCGGGGTAGGTCTGCTTGCCCGCCCCGGCGTCCTTGGCGACGGCCTTGCCCATCCGGGCGGCCGTCCCGGTCACATCCAGGATGTCGTCCGCGATCTGGAAGGCCCGACCCAGTTCCAGACCGAAGGTGCCGGCCGCCTCAATCTGCCCGGCCACGGCTCCGGCGGAGATGGCCCCCAGACGGCCGGAGCTCTCGAAGAGCCTCGCTGTCTTGTATCGGTGAATCTGCTCCACCAGCCCCAGATCCGGCGGGAGCTGCTCGCTCAGGATATCGGTCGTCTGGCCGCCGATCATGCCCGCCCAGCCGGCCCCCCGGGCCAGTTCGGCGACCGCCGCCGCGGCCATCCGCGGGTCGGAAAGGCGGGTGGCCAGCAGCTCAAAAGCCAGGGCCAGCAGGGCATCGCCCGCGAGGATGGCCACCGCCTCACCAAAGGCCTTGTGGGTCGTCGGCCGCCCCCGGCGCAGGTCGTCGTTGTCCATGGCCGGCAGGTCGTCGTGGACCAGGGAAAACGCGTGCACGCACTCCATGGCGACGGCCGCAGGGGCGGCGTCGGCGGCACAGCCGCCGCACAGCTCGCAGATCCGGGGGGTGTTGAACGCCCGCACGCGGTTTCCGCCGCGCTGGACGGCGGAGCGCACCGCCGCGGGCCGCCGGGGGGGCCCGGCG
>CAZQEN010000352.1:0-7852 GCA_964591605.1 uncultured Planctomycetales bacterium | reverse complement strand
AAGGGCGTCCGCGACCTGGTCATGTTCACGCTCGGCACCGGCGTGGGCGGCGGCATCATCAGCGACGGCAGACTGCTCCGCGGCCACTTCGAGAACGGCGGCGAACTCGGCCACATCCTGATCAAACCTGACGGGCGTCTCTGCTCCTGCGGTCAGCGCGGATGCGTGGAAGCTCATTCCTCTGCACACTTCCTCGCCCGCCACGCCGAAGACCTGATCCGCTCCGGCCGCCCCAGCACCCTCAAGGCCCGGCTCGACGCCGGTGAAACCCTCATGGCCGAGCACGTCGTCGAGGCCGCCAAAGCCGGCGACGAGCTGGCCGCGTTCGTCTGGGACGACGCCTGCTACTGCCTCGCCGCCACCTGCGTCACCATGCAGCATGTCACCAACCCCGAGCGCATCGTCCTGGCCGGCGGGCTCATCGCGGCCGGAGACTTCCTCCTGGGCCCGGTCCGCAAGTACTTTCGCCAGCTCACGTGGCACCTGCTCGAGGACTTCCCCGAGATCCTCGTCGCCACCCTCGGCAACGACGCCGGCCTGATCGGTTCGGCCGGCTGCGCCCTGGAGGCCCACCGCACCGGCGAATGGTGAACCCCGTGGCCGTGCGTCGCCACGGCGGATCTTCCACATTCGGATTTCGTCATTCGTCACTCCCCCGCGCGCCTCTCCCGCGTCAGATCCACCGTCCTCCCTTCCGGCGCCCGCCCCGCGCCCGTCCGCGCCCCCCCGGTTTTCCCGAAAAGCCACTTGACCCGTAAATCATTGTACACGAACAGGTTGCTGCGCTTGTTGAACGCCGCTCGCAGAAAAAAAACTTGCCCTTGGGCGGTTATATCTTACGGTTCGAGCGTGCACTGCCGGTGGCTTCGAGCACCGCGTGCGAGGCGCTGATCACGCCTGGGCACCAGCCGCTGCGGGGCATGATGTGTTGTGGTGTTGTTTGTTTCAGGAGGCGGCGTGAGGTCCCGCCTGAGAAGACTGCTCGGCCGGCGTATCTGGGGAGAACGCCCGGCCCAATCATAAGGGGAGAGAGCGCCGGGGCTGGGTGGCGAGACGTCGCGATCCGGCCCTTCGCTCATGTCCGCTCCGCAGCGAGTGGGCGCCCGTGCCCCGCCGGCCCGGATCGCCCTGCCGCCCCTCCACCCCTATCGGACGCCGCATCAACTCGTTCAAGCCGGTTTACCCTGGATTTCACGACCAATAAATAAACATTTCCCATCCACGCTCCGACAACTATGAAGAGGACGCCCGGCCGTGGCCGCACACGTCACGCAAACCGGCCCTGCCCCTGTGATACCACGACGGCCGGCCCATCGGGGCCGCCAGACGAAGCGAAATCCAGATCGTGAGGAGTCTCACACCCATGATGGCTGCCAGTTCTCCCCGCCTCGATCAGTTGCGTCGCCTGACCGACCCCCGAGGCCTGATTCACGCCGCCATCCTCGACTGCCCGGACCGCTCCTGCGGCTATGACACCATCGACAACGCCGACGCCCTGCGCCTCTGCGCGATGGCGAGCGACACCGTGTCCGCCGACGTGCTGCATCAGTTGGCGGGTGTTTATTTCGGATTCCTGACCCGCGCCCGCCGCGAGGACGGCTGCGTTCGCCACGGATGCGATGCGGGCGGAATGTGGCATGAGAACGCGGATAATGCGCTCGTGCAGTCGCGCCTGGCCCGTGCGCTGGCCGCCGTCATCGTCTCCGAGCTGCCCATCCGTCTGCGCCTCTCCGCCGCCGAGTGGTGGGCACGCCTGCTGCCCTGCAGCGATTCGGCTCGCACGCCCATCAGCGCTGCCAACTGGCTCACCGCCCTGAGCACGCTCCGCTGCGCCGACCCCGGCCGTGACCTCGACCGGGCGGCCCGGCTCGCCCGCTGGCTGCTCGAAGACTGCTACTATGCCACCCGAACGAGCGCCTGGGAGTGGTTCGAGCCCTCCTGGAAGCCGGGCGCCGCGTGCATCCCCGCCGGACTCTGGCACGCGGGGGTCATGCTCGATGAGAAGCGCTATACCGGCATCGCCCGGATCACCACCACGTTCGTCCTGGAGCATCTCTTCAGGCATGAAGAGGTGACGCCCGTCGGGAGCCGCGGCGGCTGGCACCGTCACGGCGCGAAAGCCCAGTTCGATCAGACCCCGTCGGAAGTCGCCGACGTCCTCGAACTCTGTCGCACCGCCGAGCGAATCAGCGGGAATCCGGCCTATCGTGATTACACCCTGGAGGCGGCCGCCTGGTTCACGGGCGCGAACACTCTTCGTCTGAGCCTCATCGACCCGCACACCGGCGGCTGCTGCGACGCCCTCCGCGCCGACGGCCTCGACCGCAACCAGGGGGCCCCCGCCACCCTGGCCTATCTGCTCGCCCAGGCAAACCTCTCCGATCCCGCGCCCGTCGAAATGGGCGAATACCCACAGATGGTCATCGGCTGACCGAAATTCGAAAATCGAAAGTCAAAAGTCGAAAGTGGGAATCTGCCGCGCCACGGCCGGTCTTTTGCCGACGCTGCGCCAACTGTCATCTCGCGAGATAATTCGAGCTTGCCCCGCGTTTCTCTTTCGACTTTCGACTTTCGATTTTCGACTTTCTCTGGGGCCTATTGCCCCCACCGCAGCTTCTTGGTGAGTGTGTACCATCGCGGTTGGGCGGGGTTGTGCACGAGCTGAAAATCATGCGGAAAACGATGGACCGACAGGACGGTCCCCTCCGCCAGTGGGAACGTCTGCTGGCCATCGACGACCATGGTCGTCCCGGGGTTCACCCGCCGCGCGCTCACTTCGATCCGCGAGTGCCCCGCAACCACCAGCGGCTTGTGGGTCAGGGAATGCGGAGAAATCGGCGTGACGATGATGGCCGGCACCTCGGGCTGCACGATCGGGCCGCCGGCCGACATGTTGTGCGCCGTCGAGCCGCACGGCGTGGCGACGATCAGCCCGTCGCCGCTGAGCTCCGTCAGAAGGGCCCCGTCCACGGTGATCGACAGGTCGATCATCCGGTACGGCGGGCCCCCATGCAGCACAAAGTCGTTGACCGCGATCACCTGCGAGCTCGCGCCGTCCGGTGATTCGATCCGCGCCTCGATCATCATGCGCCGGCCGATCAGCCGTTCGTCGCGCAGGATCGCGTCGAGTTGCTGCTCCACATCCTCGACGCTGAATTCCGCCAGGAAACCGAGTTTCCCGAAATTGACCCCGATGATCGGCACCTGCCGGTCGCCCAGAGCCCGGGCCACGGCGAGAATCGTTCCGTCGCCGCCGAGCACGACGATCCGATCCGGCCGATCGGCCGTCAACTGTGCCGTCTCGGATACCACCCCGGTCGCCGCAACGCTGGCATGAGATCGCAGACTCTCCACGAGCGATGCCAGCTTGGCCTCGGCATCGGGCTTGGCCGGATTGCGAACGATGACCACCCGTGGCGGCTTCATGTGACCTCTTGCCGGGGCATCTTCCGCCAAGTCAGCCGAGCCTGCAAGCCGCACCGCCATGAGCCGCCCGGGCCATCACCGCCCCATCACCCGGGTCCTACCGCCTGCCCCCCCGCGCGATTACAATGCCGGCACGTGGTGAACCCCGCCGAGAGCAGCGGACAACAAGCGGAGCTGATCATGCGCTGGTCAATACCTGGGAGCTGGATGTGGATCTTTTTATCGCTGCTGGCCCTGTGCCCGCGGCTGTCCGCCCAGGAGCCGCCTTCCGGCACCGCCGCAGAGACAACCGTCTCCGCCCAGCAGAAGGCGGACATCCTTGCCGCAACCACACCGGAGCTGCTGCTGGAGTTGGCCAAGGGCTATTCCCTCCAGCGGGCATTCCCGGCCGCCGCCGCCGCGGTTCAGAAGGCCATCCAGCTCCAGCCTGACCTCCTGCTCGATCCCAAGCCTCAATCCCCACGGACCTGGAACGAGTTCTGGTTCACCCACCGTGCCCAGCTCGCCGAGCAGAAGTTGCCCCGCAACGACGCCGCCGCACGGGTGAAGCTGGCCAGATGGCTCTACGACGCCGGCTTCACCGGCGAGGCCGCCCAGATGCTCACCAAAGCCCTCGCCATCGACAAAGAGCTCCCCGAGGCCAGGGAACTCGCCAAACAGTGGAACCTCGGCTCCGGCGGCCCGATCCGCTTCGACTTCACCCTGGGCCTCTCACAGCCCCTGCTGGTCCCGTCGATCCAGGACCAGACCGTCGACATCATGATCCAGCGGAACAACCAGTTCGTGATCATTCCGTTCGCGTACAACACAACAGACCCGAAACTGAACATCACCATGGGTACGCTGGCCAAGGTCGCGACCGATGAGGGTAAACTCTGCCGGCTTCGCGGGATTGCCCTGCTGAAAACCGACGCCGCCCTGAGCGGCGCCACCGGGTCGCCCCGGACGACCGCCCTGCCCAAACTCAGTTGGCCCGAGCCGTCAGAGCCGCTCTGGGAGCGGCTGCAGGTCGTGCAGAAGCCCGACAAGAGCGGCTACGAACTGGCCTGCTATAACACCACGCCGCCCATCGCCAGACCCCAGCCTCGCGTTCCCGGAGAGCCGCGCGGGCCCCGCACGCCCCCTGCCCCGCGGGTGTCTGCCACGCCGGGCGTCCGAGCGGGCGGCAGAGAGACCCGCGAATCCCCGGGCTTCGGCGCATTCCTGATCGAGGCGCCCCTGGCCTTCAAATCGCTCACGCTCGAGCTGCGCGGTTCGGAGCCGCTGACCGTTCAGGCCTCCTTCCTCCAGGCCGTCGGCGGCCTCTCGAAGGACACCCCCCCGGCTCAGCGGGCGGCGGAACTGATGACCCTCCTGAGCGCCACGCAGGCCAGAGAGGGACCGATCGCTGCGGGGGCCGTCGCCAAACTCGCCACGCTTCGTTTCGGAGGGACAGACCCCTCCCAGCAAGGTTTCGCCTCCGCGAATCCCGCCGCGGTCGAACAGATCGACCGGGCCATGCTCGCCGCGATGGCCCATCCCGACGGCCCGACGCGCCAGACCGCATTCGACGCCGTCCTGCGCCGCACCGAGCCGCCTCCCGAACCCCTCCTGCAGCAGATCCGCACGTTCCCTCAGCCGGCCGTCATTCTGGGAATGCTCGAGACGATCAAGCAGGTCCTCGCCCAGCCCAAGCCGCTCGATGATCCCGGCCAGCCGACTCAGCCGCCTCCTCCCGCCGCCGCCGACTCGGCCTGGGGCAACCTGCCGCCCTCGGCCGCTCCGCCGGCCCTCTTCGCTGCGACGGCCGCCTGCCTGGCCCACACGGATCCCCAGGTGCGGCGGCAGGCCATCACGCTGCTGCTCGCCGACGGCTCGCGCGAGAGCGTCGACGCCCTCTCGAAGGCCACCGGCACCGCCCGCGATGACGTGGCCGCCCACATCGGCCGGATCGAGAACGCCGAACTCAAAGCCGCCGTCCTCCGCGCCCTGCTCGTCAAGGCCGATCCGGCCGCCGCCGTGCGGCTCCTGCAGGCGGTCGGTCCCATCTCCCTGGTTATCACCCGCGAAGACGACCCCCTGCTGGCCGCCCTGAACATGCAGTCCTCCCCCCAGGGTATCCAGCTCCTGCTCGAGTTGCTCGGTCGATCCGACCTGACCGCCGTCTCCTCGGCGGACAAGTTCCGCCAGAGTCTCGAACTGCTCGCCGGCTCCCAGCAGAAGGAGGCAGGCGTTCGCAAAGCCCTGCTCGACCTGGCCCTGGGCCAGTTCAAGCGGCTGCCCTATGAAGCGCCGCTCAAACGGGACCGCTCGGGCTCGATCACGAAAACCGGCGCCGCGTTCGAGGCCGTCCTGGCCAATCTCGCCGCCTCCGGCGCCGATGAGCGCACCGCCCAGATGGCCGCGGTGATCCTCGTCCAGGCCGGGCGGATCGGCCTTCTCTCTGAACGCATGGCCCAGGCAGACCCCAAGCGGCTCAAGAAGCTCATCGAGGCGCTGATCCGGGAGAAGGATCTCCCCGAACGGGAAGCCCTGCCCGCCTTCCTGGCCGCCCGCCTCACGCACCAGGATCCCGAGGTCCTGCAGAGCGCCGTCTCCAGCCTGGCGATCTGCCGGAACCGCCTCGATCCCAGGCGCCGCTGGCGGTTCAATCTCGGAATCAAGCAGGGTGTTGAGGCCCGGCAGCTCATGGAATTGAGCATGAGCACCAACGAGCAGGTGGCCCTGACCGCCACGGATCTCCTTGTCTCGCTCGCCATGTTCCCCACCAGCGACGCCGCGGAGTTCAAAGCGAATGCCGATCGCTCCCAGCGCGAACAGCGGCTCAGCGAACTCGAACAGAAGCGGCAGAACAAGCCCTCGGGGGCGTATATGGCGATGGTGTATGTCGATCTCAAGCCGCTCGACCCGTCGGCCGCCTCCGCGGCGCCCCTCGCGCCGCCTACCCCGCCCTCTCCCCCCGAGAGCCAGCCGGCCGCACCGCCCGCTCCGCGATCGAACATGCCTCTGGCCGCCGTCAACGCCATGCTGCAGCCCAGCGGAAACACCGCACGCGTCGTCGTGGATGGCAACGACATCACCGTCAGCTCGACGGCCACGCCGGGGGGCGGCGGCGGGCCGAGCGGGATGAAAGTCAACGCCGCCATGCTGCTGCGGGCTGCCCTCAGCGCGCCCGACGCCGCCCGCGATCCGGTCGTCAACACAATCGACCTCACCCCGCTCAACGAACCGCGCGAGTGTGACCTCAAATACGACCAGCTCGGCACCTGGAGCGGCGAGATCGCCATTCCCGAAAGCCAGGTCCCCGTTGAGGGAAAACCGATGAAACTGCTCGGCGCCAAGGTGATCTTCGAGCCCCTCCCCCCGCGCTGAAGCTCGGAATCCGCCCCGCCCGCGTGTACAATCCGGCTGTACCCCTCCTCCCGTCTCGGCCGGAGAGGACTCACGGGGCGTTCCATTCGCGGTCAGGTGCACCATGGCCCACGCAGGCGGCGGCTTGGCGGACATCATTGCCGGTTCCACGGCGGTCAGCGAGGTCACCCAGACCGGCCTGCGGTATCGCGGCTACGAGATCGCCGACCTGGCCGAGCACTGCCGCTATGAGGAGGTCGCCCACCTTCTGCTTCACGGCGAGCTGCCCTCCCGCGCGCAGATGGAGGCGCTGCGGGCCCGCGTCACGCGGGCCATGCACCTCCAACCGGAGGTCATTCGCACACTCGAACAGCTCCCCCTGAGCGCTCCGCTCATGGACGTGCTGCGCACCGCCGTCTCGGTGCTCGCCCACCACGACCCCGACGGACCCGACTCTTCTCCGGCCGCCAACGTGCGCCGGGCCGAGCGGCTGCTGGGCCAGATTCCGGCGGTCCTGGGCCTCCACCTCGCGCGGCGCGACCCGCACGGCATGGCCACGCCCCGCCCTGAAGCCGGCCATGCCCACAATCTGCTCCTCCTGCTCACCGGCCACGAGCCCCAGGCCGACGCCGTCCGCGTCATGGACCTGGCCCTCGTCCTCTACGCCGAACACGAGTTCAACGCGTCCACCTTCGCCGCCCGCGTCATCGTCTCCACCCTCTCCGACCTCTACGGCGGCGTCACCGGGGCGATCGGAGCCCTCAAGGGACCGCTCCACGGCGGCGCCAACGAGGCGGCGATGGAGATGCTCATCGAGATCGGCTCCCCCGCCCGTGCGGAATCGTTCATTCGCGAGGCCTTCGCCTCCAGGCGCAAGCTCATGGGCTTCGGCCACCGCGTCTACAAGCACGGCGATCACCGGGCCAGGATCCTCGAAGCCGCCGCACGCCGCCTGGCCGAGAGCAGAGGCCTGGGCAGGTTCAACGAGATCGCCGACATCGTCGCGGGGATCATGACCACCGAGAAGCACATTCACCCGAACCTGGACTGGCCCGCCGCCCGCGCGTTCTATGCCATGGGGCTGCCGATCGATTCG
>CAZQEN010000351.1:0-7917 GCA_964591605.1 uncultured Planctomycetales bacterium | reverse complement strand
CGCCTCGCGGTTCGCGTTCTTGAGGTCGTGGATGAGCTGCGCCAGGTCCTCAATCGAGTAGATGTCGTGATGCGGCGGCGGCGAAATCAGCCCCACGCCCGGCGTCGAATGCCGCACCCGCCCGATCCACGCATCCACCTTGCGGCCGGGGAGTTGCCCCCCCTCGCCCGGCTTGGCCCCCTGGGCCATCTTGATCTGCAGTTCGTCCGCGCTGACCAGATACTCGCTGGTCACCCCGAACCGCCCCGACGCCACCTGTTTGATGCCGCTGCGGAGCGAATCCCCCTCCCGCATGTTCGCCGCCGTGATCGGCGAGAGCCTCGCCACCGCCGCCCGCCGGTCCGCCTCGCTGGCGAACCGCTGATAGCGGATCGGATCCTCCCCACCCTCTCCAGTATTGCTTTTGCCACCAATGCGGTTCATCGCAATCGCTAAGTTCGCGTGCGCCTCGAACGAGATCGACCCGAACGACATCGCCCCCGTCTTGAACCGCTTGACGATCTCCCGCGCCGGCTCCACTTCCTCGATCGGCACCGGCTGGTCGGCCGGCCTGAACTCCAGCAGCCCGCGCAGCGTGCAGAGCTGCCGGTTCTGGTCGTCGATCAGCCGGCTGAACTCGGCAAAGGTCTTTACGCTGTTCTCACGCACCGCCTGCTGCAGCTTCGCCACCGTCAGCGGATTCGTCAGGTGGTATTCACCTCTCCGCCGCCACTGGTACTGCCCGCCCACCTCCAGGTCGATCGGGTCGGTGACCGGCCGCTGCGGATAGCCCTGCCGGTGCCGGATCCGCGCTTCCTCCGCGATCACGTCCAGACCCACCCCCGAGATTCGCGAGGGCGTCCAGCACAGATACTCGTCGATCACTTCCTGGCTCAGCCCCACCGCCTCGAAAATCTGGGAGCCCCGGTAGCTGTGCAGCGTCGAGATGCCCATCTTGGACATCACCTTGATCACGCCCTTGTTGATCGCCTTGATGTAGTTCTTCTCCACCTGCTCGGGCGTCAGGCCGTCGCTTAGCTGTCCCTGCCGATGCATCTCGGCCAGCGTCTCGAACGCAAGGTACGGATTGATCGAGCCCACCCCGTACGACAGCAGCAACGCAAAGTGATGCACCTCGCGCGGCTCCGCCGACTCCAGGATCACCCCGCACTTGGTCCGCAGCCCCTCGCGGATCAGATGATGGTGCAGCGCCGAACCCGCCAGCAGCGCCGGGATCGCCCCCATCTCGTAGTTCGCCCCCCGGTCCGACAGGATCAGAAGCGAATACCCGCTCCGAATCGCCTCCGATGCCTTCTGGCGAAGCTCCTCGATCGCCGCCCGCAGCCCCACCTCGCCCTGGTCGACTGCAAACAGAATCGGCAGCGTGACCGCCTTCAGCGCCCCGCGGTTCAGCTCCCGGATCCGCTGCACGTCCTTGTTCGTCAGGATCGGCTGCTCCAGACGCAGCAGGTGGCAGTGCTCCTCCGTCTCGTCAAACAGGTCGTGAGCCGGCCCGATGTTGATGATCATCGACGTCACCAGCTCTTCGCGGATCGCATCCAGCGGCGGGTTCGTCACCTGGGCGAAGAGCTGCTTGAAATAGTTGTACAGCAGTGGTGCCTTGTCGCTCAGCACCGCCAGCGGCGTATCGGTGCCCATCGAGCCGATCGGCTCCTCCGCGTCCGCCGCCATCGGTCCCATCAGCAGCCGCAGATCCTCCAGCGTGTAGCCGAACGCCCGCTGACGCTGCCGCAGCGTCGCAAAATCCGGCCTGGGGTACTCGGCCGGCACGGGCAGATCCACCAGCTTGACGAGCTGCCGGTCCAGCCACGCCCGGTACGGCTTCCGGCCCGCCAGACCCTCCTTGATCTCCTCGTCCGGCACGATCCGACCCTGGTCCGTATCGATCAGGAACATGCGGCCCGGCTGCAGCCGACCCTTGTGTGCCACGTTGGCCGGATCGACCTCCAGCGCCCCCGTCTCCGACCCCATCACCACGTAACCATCCTTGGTCACCAGGTAACGCGACGGCCGGAGCCCGTTGCGGTCGAGCACCGCCCCCATCACCCGCCCGTCCGTGAACGCAATCGAGGCCGGCCCGTCCCACGGCTCCATCAGGCAGGAGTGATACTCGTAGAACGCCCGCTTCGTATCGCTCATCGTCTTGTGGTTCTGCCACGCCTCGGGAATCAGCATCGCAATGCAGTGCGGCAGCGGACGGCCGGTGTGGTAGAGCAGCTCCACCGCGTTGTCGAGAATCGCCGAATCGCTCCCCCCCGGTGTCGCGATCGGCAGGATCTTCTTCATGTCCTCGCCGAACAGCGGTGACTCAAACAGCGCCTCCCGGGCATGCATCCAGTTGATGTTGCCCCGCAGCGTGTTGATCTCGCCGTTGTGGCACAGGAATCGGAACGGATGCGCCAGATCCCACGTCGGGAACGTGTTCGTGCTGTAACGCTGGTGCACCAGCGCCAGCGCCGACGCCAGCCGCGGGTCCTTGAGGTCGGGGAAGTACACCTCGATCTGCGGGGCCAGCAGCAGCCCCTTGTAGATCATCGTCCGGTGCGAAAGGCTCGGCAGGTAGAAGAAGCTCGACTCCGACAGCCCCGATTCGCGCACCGTCCGCTCCAGGACCTTGCGGATCACGTACAGCTTGCGCTCGAAGGCATCGGCATCCGCCAGACCCGCCCCCCGGCCGACGAACACCTGCCGCATCACCGGCTCCACCTTCAGCGCCGTCTTGCCCAGCGGCGAGTTGTCCCGCGGAACGTCCCGCCACCCCAGAAAATCCTGGCCCTCCGACCGCACCACCGCCTCGACCAGCTCCTCGCACCAGCGGCGCTGGGCCGGATCCCGCGGGAGGAAGACGATGCCCGCACCGTATTCCCCCTCCGGCGGCAGCTTGAACGAACCCACCTCCCGCAGAAACGCGTCGGGAAGCTGCAGCAGGATGCCGGCGCCGTCGCCGGTGTTCACATCGCACCCGCACGCTCCGCGATGCTCGAGGTTCATCAGGATCTCGAGCGCTTTGTGAACGATGTCGTGAGACTTGACCCCGCGCAGGTTCGCTATCATGCCCACGCCGCAGTTGTCTCGCTCGGCAAAGGGGGCATACAGCCCTCGACGGGATAGGGTGTTCAGCGATTCCATCATCACACCGTCACTTTCCGTCCTGGGAACCGTTCCGATCCCCCATCGAGACGCCGCCGCCCGTTTCCGCGCCGGCCCCCACCAGTTCGCCCTCCATCGCGTCCGCATCAGCATGCGTACTGGTCTGAATCAGTTCGATGAACCGTCGGGCCGTCCGCGAGAGCTCGCCGCTCCGGCGGTGAATGATCCCCAGCGGACGGATGAGCGTGGGCGAGGTCAGCGGGATCGCCACCAGACTGCCCGTCCGGACCTCATTCTGAATGGCCGGCTCCGGCAGCACGGCAATCCCTTCCTGCAGCTCCACCGCACGCTTGATGGTCTCGATGTTGTCGAACGCCATCACGATCTGAACGTCCACTTCGTGCTTGCGGAGCTGCCGGTCGATCTCCTTGCGGATCGTCAGCGACTCGTCGAACGCCACGAACCGCTCACCGGCCAGATCCCGGCCCGTCACATGAGTCCGCCCCGCCAGCCGATGCCCCGGCGGGCAGGCCAGAACCATCATTTCCTCGCGCCACGGCAGCGCGACCAGGTCCTTGCCCGACTTCGGGTACGACATGAGCCCCAGATCCGCTTCGTCATTCAACACGCTTTCCAGAACGCGGTCGGGGTGAAGATACGCCAGCCGGACGCTGGCCTGCGGGTACAGGTGCGCGAACCGCTGCACATGCCGGCTCATGCCGCTCAGCCCGACCGAATAGATCGCCGCGACGGTCACCGTCCCGCCGATCTCGTTCCGCATGGTCTTGACCTGCTCCTCAATCGCAGAGTAGCGCTCGACGATGTTCCGGCACCCGTCGTAATAGACTTCACCCTCCCGGGTGAGCTCAAACGGACGCTTCGAGCGATCCAGCAGCCGCACCCCCAGGCTCTTTTCCAGTTGAAGGACGTTCTGACTGGCCGCCGACTGCGAAATGTGGTTCATCGCCGCCGCTTTGGAGAAGCTGCGATGCCGAACCACGTCACAGAAGAT
Source organism: uncultured Planctomycetales bacterium (assembly GCA_964591605.1). GTDB lineage: Bacteria > Planctomycetota > Phycisphaerae > UBA1845 > PWPN01 > CAYLLT01. The sequence goes on along the minus strand of CAZQEN010000351.1, from coordinate 3,815 downwards.
CTTGAGCGCTTCGAGGTACATATGAACCACCATCCTAGCATAAATAAAACTGATTTCAACAGCAAATATCTATTCATGATGTTGATATAATGAGCATCTATTACATAAGTACTTATCAAAAATAGATTTATAAGAACAGAAAACCGCCCGGATTTGAGCCGGACACGATCCTCAGCCGTTGACAGGCCGCGTGGGTATAAGCGATTTGATGGGCAGAACGGCGATCAGACGCCCGTCGCGGATGGGGCTTCCGTGGACTGCGTGGAGGGGGACCGGATCGGCGACTGCCCGACGTAGTCGTCGATCAGCGACTCGCGGACAATGATCTCCACCCGGCGGTTCTCGGCCCGCTGCATTTCCTCGTACGCCTGACGGGCGGCCGGCTCATTCGGCCCGACTGCCACCAGCCGGACCGTCCGCGGGTCGGCGCCGCGCTCGATCAACCGCTTCGCCACGTGCTCCGCGCGCGCGTACGAGAGCTTCAACGCATCCTCATACTTCCAGTCGGGCGGCCACGGCTCCTCGCCCGCGTGTCCGCGGATCTCCACGATGTTCCGATGCCCCTTGATGATGTCGAAGACCTGGCCGAGCGCATGCTCTCCGTCGGCGGTCGGCTTCACTGAGAACGGCTCGAACATGACCGCCCCGCCCACCGTGATCTCCATCCCGTCCCGCATCCGCCGGACGCGGAAGCCCCGGCCCTGGATGCCCTTCTCATTGCTGTCGCCGCGGTTCAGTGTGCCGTCCCGGTTCACCAGGCTCATCAGCCGCTGCACCAGCTCCTGATAATCTTTCGCGGGGTCCACCATCGGATCGGCCGGCGGCAGGTGCTTGAACGCCGCTCGGATCGCCGCCGCCACCTCCTGAAACGCCGGATCGTGAATGCTCGCCGTCCCCTCCGGCTTGACTGACAGGATGACGAAGAAGCTCAGCATCAGCGTCACCAGGTCGGCGAAGCTGATGATCCACAGCGGTGCGCTCTCACCCGCCGGCTCCTCATGCTGTTGCTTCTTCTTGCTCATGGGCTTCTGACGTCACGCAGTCTTCGGTTCCGATTTGGGCAGCCGGGCCAGCTCCCGCTCCTAGAGGAACGACTGCAGCTTCATCTCCACAATGCGCGGGTTGTCTCCCGCCTGAATGGCCTTGATGCCCACGATGATCATCTGCTTGGCGAACTGCTCCTCCGCGGACCGCAGGTGCAGCTTGTCGGCGATCGGCCCGCAGATCACGTTGCACACCAGGCACCCGTACAGCGTCCCGATCAGGGCGATCGCCAGCGCCTGCCCGATCGCCGCCGAATCCCCGCCCAGGTTGCGGAACATCGCCACCTGCCCGATGAGCGTCGCCGTGAGCCCGTATCCCGGCCCGAACTTGCCCATGAGCTCGAAGAACTTCTTCCCACTCTTATGACGCTCCGCCAGCGCCTCGAGCTGCAGTTCGAGCGTCTTCTCGATCGTCTCCCCGTCCATGCCGTCCACCGCCAGTTGCAGGCCCTTCCGGAAGAACGGATCCTCCTGCTTGGCAATCTCCTTCTCGAGGGCCAGCACCCCTTCCCGACGGGCCAGCTCCGCGTAGCCCACGACCTGCGTGATGATCACATGGAGCGGCAGATCCCGGGCGAAAAGCCACCGCTTCAGGTAGGCGGGCATGTTCAGCACCGACCGCAGCGGCATCGACAGGCAGCACGCCGCGAACGAGCCCCCCATAACCAGCACAAAGCCCTCTGTGGAGTAGAAGGCATCCAGGTGTCCGTGCGTGCCCTCGTACATCGCCCAGAGGATGGCGCCGACCGAGAACAGCAGGCCGATGATGGTTGCGATGTCCATTGTTTTCCCCGAGGCATCCCGGCCGGGGCGAATATCGGACGCCCTCAGGCCGCGATGCGCGCGCCCGGCGCGCGAGCCTCCCGGTGGATATCGACCAGCCGGCACAGGAGGTTTGCGAAGCGGACGCTTCCTCCCGCCCCCCGCGCCAGGCGTCCTCACGACCGCTCCAGCGCCCCGCACCTTCTGGGACCCGCCCCGCCCCCCCACTCCGTATCGGACCCGCCCGCCGCCCCCACCGCCCGTCCATTCACACCCGCCGCGCGCTGACGGATAAGCCGTGGGCGCTCCCTGGACATTGTGTCAGCAGGCCCTCATGAGTCATTCTGGCTTCGGGCTTCATTCGTCATTTGGATTTCGTCATTGGGATGTCCCCTCCACCGCCCCCGTGCCTTTGCCCTGCCACGAAAACCGTGGTATGATGCTAGACGTTCGGGTCATCCATCGGAGGAGGAAGACATGTCACGTCCGTACCGTCCCTGCACCGTCATCGCCCTGGCTGCCGTGGGCACCCTGGGCCTTCGAATCGCCTCCACCCGCGCGGATCTGACCTTCGTCGCCGGCACCGACCAGGGCCCGCCCGGCCAGTTGCGGTCCTTCGATGCCACGGGCAACCCCCTCCTGACCCTCACACCCTATGGCCCGGCCTTCACCGGCGGCGTCCGCGTTGCCGTGGGCGACCTCACCGGCGACGGGCATCCCGACATCGTCACCGGCGCCGGTCCGGGGGCCGCCGGCGGGCACGTCCGCGTGTTCGACGGCACCACCGGCGCGATGACCCGTGACTTCCTCTCCTACCCGGCCGCATTCACCGGCGGCGTTCGCATCGCCACCGGCGACGTGACGGGTGACGGCATACCCGACATCGTCACCGGCGCAGACGCCGGCGCCGGCGGCGGGCACGTCAAGGTCTTCGACGGCAACTCCGGTGCCCAGGTCCGAAGCTTCTTCGCCTACGACGCCGGATTCACCGGCGGCGTCCGCGTCGCCGCCGGCGATGTCAACGGCGACGGCCGCGCCGACATCATCACCGGCGCCGGCGCCGGCGGGGCCGGCGGACACGTCAAGGTCTTCGACGGGCAGACCGGCACCGAGGTCCGCAGCTTCTTCGCTTACGACGCGGCCCCCATCGACGGCGTCGATGTCGGCGCGGGTGACGTCAACGGCGACGGCCTGGCGGACATCATCACCGGCGCGGGCAGCGGCGGCGTGGGCGGCCACGTCAAGGTCTTCAGCGGCGACACGGGCAGCCAGCTCGCCTCCTTCTTCGCCTTCGACGGCTTCGCGGGCGGAGTCCGCGTCGCCACCGGCGACGTCAACGGCGACGGCCTGCCCGATCTCGCGGCCGCACTCGACGCCTCCTTCCTCGCAGAGGTCCGCTTCTTCTCCCCCGGCGGCGTGCCGACCTCGAACCTCCTGCCCTTCGGACCCTCGTACACCGGCGGCCTCTTCATCGCCGCCGCCGCCGTCCCAGAACCCGCCACCGCCACCCTCCTGACCCTGGCCACCCTCATCACCACTCGCCGTCCGCGCCGCCCACAATCCATCAGACAGAACCCCGAACGTCAGTGAGGGGCCTTGCCCGCGAATTGGGAATGACTGCCGTTCCCGACCCAGGCCTCCCGGCCTGTCCCGCCATCAAGTCGGCATGCCCCAATTCGCATCGAGCGACATCGACGTTCCCCGTTCGGACGGTCCCGTCCGCGGAGGATCGTGCAGGCTATGGCGCCTGCACGGTCATCATCAACGGCCGGCTCCGCAGCCACACCCAATCGCCCTGCTCGGTCTGCGAGGTCCCCGCAAAGAACCGCATGCGGTAGACGCCCGGCCGAGGGGCGACAGCGAAGGTGAACGTGGCCAGCACGTGCTGGCCGGCCTCAAGCGGGGTGGTGAAGGTGGCCGTCAATCCTTCGTCCGCGGTCCAGTGCTCGCCGCGACGGCTGTTGATCCAGCCGTCCACCTCTCTGAGGTCCTGGTGTGGCACCGGCGTCT
>CAZQEN010000350.1:2336-7935 GCA_964591605.1 uncultured Planctomycetales bacterium | reverse complement strand
GAGCAGGGCGATGATGGCGACGACGACCAGCACCTCGATCAACGTGAAGCCCCCAATCGATTGGCGACGCGAGCGAGCCGTCATGGTTCTGACCCTTGTTCTGGATACACCTTCCGTGCCCAACGATATGTTCTGCGGCGCAAAAACCGCCACCCGATAAATCAGTTTACAAAACGCGGCGAACTATGTCAACAGATTGTACCCATAAATTGTTTATCGTCCAAATATCCGTCCCTGGCCAGCGACGGTTTTTCGCCCCTTGCGGCCCTGCCGCCGTCCAACGGGACCAACTGCAGCCAGCAGAACCACTTATGTTCCGATAAACGCCATCCATAAGGGCGGCCCGGCAAGCCACCCCGATTGTAGTCCTGCCGGTGCCCGCGGCGACGGCCTTACGGCGGGCAGGTCACCCCGCTCGGACAGGCCGTGTTGCACCCCGCGGGCGGACTGGCGAAGTTGAACGGCACCGCCGGTCCGGACACGCAGCTCAGGAACTCGTCGAAGTCGTCCGCCTGGGCGTCCAGGTTTCCGTTCAGCACGCCGATCGGTGCCGCCTTGTCAAAGCACTTGCACAGCCCGCTGACCGGGCCCGTCGGCGCAAAGCAGGCCTGGAACCCGCCGAAGTCGTTGTGATCGACATCGCCGTCGCGGTCCCAGTCGGCCCAGGGCTTCGGGCAGCACAGGATCGCGCCCGGCCCGGTGCAGGACCGCCAGGGCGAGAACGTGCCGCCCGGGCATTGCGACGCGTCGGTCACGTCGGTGCAGCCGCTCGGCGAGCAGCAGGCGCCGGAGGGATCGACCGTGTCGGTCAGGAGCCCGCCGTTCAGGTTGATCGTGTCGGTGTAGAACAGGTACGGCTGCTGCACGCAGTCGGGGTTGCCCATGTAAAACGCCTTGAAGCCGCCCTTGTACTTGCGCTCGACGGTGGCGACGTAGAGCCGCTCGGTCTGCCGGCTGTACCAGACCATCCGCACGAAGTCGGTGAAGATGTCGACGCGGACCGTCAGGAAGCGGCGGGTGGCCCAGGGGTTGTCGTCCGCGGCGGCCAGGGAGATGCCCGCCGGCAGCGTCGGCATCGTGGAGTCGAACGGGAATACCGAGATATTGCTGCCCGGAAATGCCGCCTTGGCCAGGGCCGGGCCGGTGGGTGTGGGCTCGGTGGGGACGGCGGCGGGCAGATGGCTCAGATCGAGCGGGATCCAGTCATGCCCGTCGTAGATGGCGGGCACGTCGGCCGTGGGGATGCCGGGGCTGCCGGGCAGCCGGGGCTCGGTCCCGCACGGATCCTGGTCGAGAACGGAGACCATGCCGAAGGCGATGGCGTTGTGGCTGTTTCCGTCCGTCAGCGCCGCCTTCGGGCGGGGGAGATTCCCGTCGCCGCAGTCGACATGGGTGATATCCAGCGGCGCGCGGTCCACGCCGTCGGTGAGCTCGAGATAGAAGTTCGACTGGTGCGCCGTGGCAAGTGGCGACGTGTTGTCGGTTCCCTGGCCCGACCAGTCGTGCATCCACCGGACAGACAGAACGTTGGAGTCGATTCCCGCGACCGCGGACATGCCGGCCTGATGCGCGGCGATGACCGGGACCAGGTCCCACTTGTAGCTCAGGCCCGCGTGGTCCGGCGCGCCGCCGACCACGCCGTCGGTCTGCCAGGGCTCGGTTCCGTGCGTTCCGTCATCCGCCGTGAAGGCGACTGAACCGTAGGAGGGCAGGCCGGTGATGCCCTGGGAGAGTTCGGGGAGCGTTTCCAGGGCGTTGATGTTGGCGGGGTTGGAGCTGGCCGGCCCGGGATTGATGTCCATCACCATGACCGCGCCGAGCGTCGCGTCGGTGCGCCAGAGCTCGCGGCCGTGGTTTTCGGTGGCGCCCGGCCCGTCATCCGCGGAGAAGTACACCACGCCGTTGAACGCGGCCAGATTGGCGGGCGAGGAGCTGCCCGCGCCGGGATGGATGTCCTTGACCTCGACCGTGGTGGTGCCGTCGCTCTTCCAGAGCTCGACGCCGTGGCCGGTCCCGTCGTCGGCAGCGAAGTAAACCGACGAGCCCAGCGTGACCAGGGGTCCCGGGAGAGACGTGAAGTTCTGCACCAGGGCCGTGGTCGCGCCGGTGCCGCCGCTCTTCCACAGGCTGTTGCCGACCGTGAACATGAGCATCGTTCCGACCGCTTTGAGATTGCCCACCGTCGCGCCGGTCGCCCCCAGATCGCTCACCTGCACGGTGTCCGATCCGTCGAGCGCGCCCAGGCTCTTCCAGAGTTCCTGGCCATTGACGCCGTCGCTGTCGACGGTGAAGAAGAGCGTCGGGGTCAGGTTGCCCTGCACCACCAGGGTGACCGCGGTCAGGTTGGTGGGGTTCGAGCCGGTCGGCCCGGCGACGATGTCCTTGCACATGCCGGTGCCGCCGCCGGTGGCGTCGCTCCTCCAGAGCTCACGCCCGTTGACGCCGTCGTCGGCCGTGAAAAACACCTTCGTCGTGTCGGGGGTGGGGCTGAGCGATACGAGCAACTGGGGATCCGAGCCGACGCCCGCAGTCGGGTTGATGTCGGCGACGATGGAGGTATTTGTGTCCGAGCTGTCCGACTTCCAGAGTTCGCGCCCGGTTATGCCGTCATCGGCGGAGAAGAGGATCAGGGGGGGAGGTGTGCCGGTTGGATCGGGGCCCGAGGCGAATGCGCTCGGATTCGAGCTCGCGCCGGGCGAAGGGTTGATGTCTTTGACCCGCACGACGTTGTTGACCAGTTTGCCGTTCAGCGTCATGGAGTAGAGCTCGCGCCCGGTGGTTCCGTCATCGGCGCTGAAATAGAACCGCGTGCCGATGTGCTGGAACAGATTCTGGGGGCTGGAACTTCCCGAGCCGGGATTGATGTCGCTGGTCAGGACCACGAGGGGATACAGGGCATTCAGGAAATGGTAGAGCTCCTGACCCGTGGTGCCGGTGCCATCATCGGCGGAGAAAAACAACCGGTGGGAAACATCGATCTGGGCCCTGGCCATCCCGCCGATGGTGGAGCTGCCGGGGCCGGGGTTCAGGTCCCGGATCAGGCGGGTGCCGACGCCGACGGGAATGCGGGTGCGCAGGCAGCGCGACCCGTTATCGCCTTTGTTGTCGTCGTCAAAGACCATGCCCGGCGAGCACGTGCCGTCCAGGCCCCAGTTGGCGACCGAATTCGGCGGCACGGCGAACGGCTGGTTGAGCGTCGCGCCTTCGAAGGTCTGGGGATCGTTGAGCTGCGCCGTCAGATTCGCGGCGGGAATCAGCACGCCGAGCGCGGCGAGCAGAACAGGACCGGCCCTGAGCGAACGCCCGCTGGTTTGGTTGATCCGGATTTGAGTCATCGTTCCTGTCCTCCTGGTGATGCAAGCATCATGGACACGACCGCATGCGGCCAGCGAAGCGGATCTCCGCAGGTCCGATTCCGGCGCACGCGCGGGTTTCGAGGGCGAAACCCGGTTGAACGGTTATTCCCGGCAGCGCGGCTGCGGGGTTCTGCTGCTTTTATCCGTTACGTGACTCTCGGGCCGGTCCGAGGCGGCGACGGCGGAACGTCATGGATTTAGAAATGTTCGGCGAAGCCCGCCCCTCACGCCGGCCGACGCGACCACACGGGTGGAGGCATCTGGCCTGGCGGAGCTGCCGACTCGTCTGCGACGAGACAGCGTGCCGCCTGAAGGACCGAATCCCCAGCTCTCTGTCTCTCGTGTTTACACAAAGTGAAGTCACTTGTCAACAGAATTATCGGCTGCGTCTCCTGCGGGGTTTGGCAATTATTTCGGGAGCGGGCGGGTAGGTGTCCCGGCGCGCCGGGACCCGTGGGGAGGCCCACACGGGCAGCTTCGGCTTCGCTCAGCGAAGCCGAAGCTGCCCATGCCACCCTGCCCAAAGTGTCACGCACCCGCCGGGACCGGGACGGACCTGCGATGTGGGGAGGGTCTCGCCCAGCCGAAGTCCCATCGGGTCCGTGACAGTTTCGGCGGGCGGCACAGCCGCCCATTGTGGTGTCCCGATGCGTCTGGATCTTCCCGGCGCGCCGGGACACGTGCAGGCGGGACGCCTGCACCACAAACCGCCTGCACCACAAGACGCCTGCACCACCAACGGCCGCCGATGCCGCCTGTGTTTGCGGCCAGGGGGCCGTCGGACGTCCTCACGGAGGACAGACCGTCCCGGGCGGGCACGAGGTGTTGCAGCCGGCCGGCGGACTGGCCGGATTGAACGGGATTTCCGGACCCGTCCGGCACTTCACGAACTCGTCGAAGTCCAGAGAATCGACCACGGTGTCGTTGATCCGGTTCAGGCACGTGCAGCCCGCGGGCACGCCGACGGTGGCGCCGGTGTAACAGGTCTGGAAGTTACCGTAATCATCTGAATCCACGTCGCCGTCGCGGTCGGCGTCGGCCCAGGGTCTGCCGCAGCAGGTGATGGCGCCGGGACCGGTGCAGACGTCCCACATGGAGAACGTACCGCTCGGGCACTGCGACGCATCGGTCACATCGGTGCAGCCGCTCGGAGAGCAGCACGCGCCCGAGGGTGTCAACGACGAGGCAAACTTGCCGCCTGTGATGAAGAGATAGTCGAAATACGCCTCATAGGGCGTGGGGGTGCAGGTCGGCGTGCCCACGTGAAGCGCCGTGAACGCGCCGGTGTACTGGCGCGGCACGGTGACCATCCAGACCGTGTCCTGCGGAAGCCCGTCGTCATCGCCCTGCCGCTTGCTCCAGATCACGTCGAACGAGTCGGTGCGGACGATCAGTCGCAATGACATGAACCGCTTGGTGGCCCAGGGATTCACGATGGTGTTGGGCAGGAAATCCGCCGGGTTGTTGCTCATGTAGGGCGGCGGATCAGCCGAAGCGGTCTGGCCAAACTGATTCACCAGGGTGGCGCCGGGAACCGATTGCTTCATGTCCGGGAAGTGGGCCAGATCCATCGGCCGCCAGTTGAGGCCGTCATAGATGACCGGCACGGGCATGACGGGCATCGCCGGGCTCTCGGTCGCGTCGTGTGAGCCGAACGAGGTCACATCGCAGGGATCCTGGTCCAGGATGGCCAGCATGCCGGCGGCGATCACGTTGTGCGGCTGGCCGTCGCCGCTGAGCGACGCGCGCGGGCGCGTCCAGCCGGCGCCGTCGCCGCAGTCGACGTTCGTGATGATGACGGGGGCACGGTCGGCGCCGTCGGTCAGCTCGACCAGCCCGTTGAACTGGTGGGCGATCTGCTTGCACTGGAGACGGTTGGCGCCGCCGCCACTGGTGGGTGCATCGAGGAGGTTGCAGCCCATGACGAACGGATTCTGGTTGGTGCCCGCCACCGCGATTTTGCCGGTTCCGTTGGGCAGGGATTGAATGACCGGGGTGAGGTCCCACTTGTGGCTCACCCCCACCACCGCGGGGGAAGCGCCGCCATCCGTCTGCCACAATTCGGTCCCGTGGGCGCCATCATCGGCCGTGAAGACCACCGTGCCGCTGAAGTCGTTGAGATTGGACGGGTTGGAGCCGGCCGGACCCGGCCTGATGTCGAGGATCATGACCGCGCCGAGCGTGGTGTCGGTCCGCCAGAGCTCGCGGCCGCTGGCCGCAGTGGTGGCGGCGAAATAGACCGT
>CAZQEN010000350.1:0-2326 GCA_964591605.1 uncultured Planctomycetales bacterium | reverse complement strand
TGCTGCCCACGGCCAGGAGGTTTCCCGGCGAGGAGCCGGCCGCTCCCGGATTGATATCCAGCACGATGGAAGTGGTCGTGCCGTCGCTCTTCCACAGCTCCATGCCCGAGCCCGAGCCGTCGTCGGCCGCGAAGTACATGAATCCGCCCGCCGTCACCAGGGGGCCGGCGATCGAGGTGAACGACTGGACCATCACCGTATTCGGGTCGGTGCCGTCGCTCTTCCACAGCTCATTGTTGCGGATGAAGAACATCAGGGTGGGGTTGCCCAGGACTTTGAAGTGGGCCAGGGTCCCGCCCACGTCCTTGACCATGACGGTGTTGGAGCCGTCGAGAGAACCGTTGCTCTTCCAGAGCTCCATGCCATTCACGCCGTCGCTGTCCACAGAGAAGAAAAGCGTCGTGGCGAGGATGCCGGTCCCGACGGCCAGATTGGCCGGGTTCGAGCCGGTCGGCCCGGCGACGATATCCTTGAGCATGCCGGTGCCGGCGAACGTTCCGTCCGTGCGCCAGAGCTCTCGTCCGTTGACGCCGTCGTCCGCCGTGAAGTAAGTCACCGCCGTCGCGCCGCCGCCATCGCGGATGAACTGCTCGGGGTTCGACGACGCACTCTTGTCGGGCGTCTGGTTGATGTCCACGAGGATCGAGGTGTCGGAGCCGTCGATCGCACCGATGGTCCGGAACAGCTCGCGTCCGGCGAACACGGGGTTCTGCGGATCGGACTCATCGTGTCCGGTGGCGGCGAACACCACCGGGCCGGTCGAGGTGGTCAGCGAGAAGCCGGCCGGATCAGAACCGCTTGAGCCGATGTTGATGTCCTTGATCATCTCGTGCTGTCGGCCGAAGAAATCCGCCGCGGTCTGAAACTTCCACAGCTCGTTGCCGTTCGTGCCGTCGTCGGCGGCGAACAGGACGTTTCCCACTGCCGCCATGCGGAACAGATGGGTCGGATTCGAGCTGGCGGCGCCGGGATTGATCTCGGGGCCGTTCGGTTCCGATGTGCCTTCGAGCCGGACGGTCGGATAGAGCACCTGGTACGCACGGTAGAGCTCCATCCCATGCGGGGCATTGGCATCGCCGACCGGTCCCGCACCGGCGTCGGCGGCGAAGAGGAGCCGGGTGACGACATCGTTACCGCACCACACCATTTCGCCGATGGTGGAACTGGCGGCACCGGGGTTGAGGTCCACGATCATGCGTGTCCCGGTTCCGCCGCGCGGCATGATCAGCGGCACGCCGTTCCAGCCGCGGCCGCCGAGCGTGGAATTGACGAGGCCGGTCGAGCAACCGGGGTCCACGCTCCAGTTGGCCCGGGTAAACGGCGTGTTCACGGAAGCGGTGGTACCGAACAGCTCACTGGTACCGGCGGGAAACTGGGCCGCGGCGATCGCCGGGAATGCCAGGAGTGCCGCCGACTGAATCAGACGCGAGCCGAAGCCGAAGTGAGGACGTTGTGCAGACATGTATCCTTCCTCCTCAATTGAACTGCCGCCGCGTGGCGGTCCGAACCGCCGCAGCGCGAGCACGAGATGCCGATGCGAATCTGTCCGGCAGGACCGGGCAAAGCCGCACGCACGTCAAACGAATCTGATGCTGTCACTCCCGCCCGGGGCGGTTCCGACGTGCTGCTGATTCTGGATGCCCAGGTCCGACGGCGGACACGTCGATCCGCCTGCGCAGAGAAGAAATCACCCGGCCCGGAAGACGGGAAACGCGCTCCAGACGGCAGGCACGGATCGCCGGGATCCCGGCACGAGCCCGTGTCCGGACGTCTGTTCTCTTTGCGATGCGATGCGTGGCCCAGCGACTTTAGAATGCTTGACTACAGATGAACGGCCCATCTACGTGTTTACACAAATCGAAAGTGACTGTCAACGAAAATGTGGGCGATTGCGGGATGTTTTCGTGGGCAGCACGTCAGGCAGCCGAAGCATCAGAATGCGCAGGCTCGTTGAGGGGCCTGCTCGCCGATGGGACACGGTTCCCCTCGTGCAGCAGGCCGGTCGCTCACGCTCCCGGTTCTGATGGACGTCGTGCCTGAAGCGTCACCCGGCCGGGGCGGGATCGAATCCGCGCTCAGTCTTTGATGGGCCTGGCCGGGCCTTCGATTTCGAGGGCGATGACGGCGGCGATTTTATCGGGCGCCTCGGCGGGGACGTCGATCGTCACGCCCTTGCCACCTGCTGCCGTCTTGAGCGCCTGGCCCCTGCTGAGCAGGGAGGCCTTCTTCACCGGGTTCGACAGCGGGACCTGCAGCTTGCCGTCCGACGGCCAGTTATAGACATGCAGGTAGACGACGCCCGCTTTCTGGGTGGCCCGGCCCCAGG
>CAZQEN010000349.1:0-7940 GCA_964591605.1 uncultured Planctomycetales bacterium | reverse complement strand
CTCTTGCACCCGTGTCTGCTGAATGCCCGGCGCGTCGCCCGCGTCTTGAGCCTGGCTGGTCGCCGCCATCTCCGAATCCGCAGAATTCGCCTGCCCGGCGGGCTGGGCATCCGTGCCGAGGGTGGCCTGCAGGGGGCTGGTCGGGCCGTTCTCGGGGTCCGCGGGCCGGGTTTGCGGTGATTGGGACTCCGAGAGGAGGGGGCTCCGGATCCGCTTGGTTCCCGCGGGCTGGCTCTGAGCGACTGCGCCCTCCACGGGTTGGGTGGTCGCGAATTCCGCCGGGACCGCTGCGTCGACCGGGTGGGGGACAAACCGATAAGCTTCTTTGGGAACGTGACTTGGGACGAATTCTGAATCGATCTGAACCGACGACGTTTCGCCGATCGCCTGGAGCTGGCGTTTTTCGATCAACCGATAGACCTCGCGGTCCGCGTCGGTCACAAACCACTGACAACCGGCAAGTCCCGCACAAACCGTGCAGACCCACAGCAGCCGCTGCGCGCGCGAGGTCATCGGCAGAGTACCTCCTGCCATGAGACAGCCGCGAGGGAGTCTAACACGTTGAACCTCAGCCGGATAGGGGCGTACACTCCTCGTCCTCTGTTACCCGCCGGTCACCCGATTGACGCAGGAAAATCGAATGTTTTCGGAACGGGTGAGCCGGGCACGTGACGAGAATCCGCCTCGGGTGCTTGGTATCAGGGGGCGAGGGGCGTCGATATACTGTGCCGCCGGCCCAACTTCCGCCTTCATCCGCGTGTCTATTGATAAGCTCTGAGCGTCCCCAGGAGAACTCCATGGTTTCATGCAGGTGGATCGTCCCGGCATGGCTTCTCGCGAGCACCGTGCTGCCGGCGTATGCCCAGATCGACGTGTCGGCGGCCCAGAAGAAACTCCTGAGCCGGCGGGCGGCCGAGGCCGATGCCTACCGCAAGCTCGCCGAAACGATCAAGGGTCTGCAGATCAATTCCCACACGTACGTGAAGGACTTCGTGGCCGAGAGTGACGAGATCCGCACCCGCGCGGACGGGTTTGTCGGGGCGGTGCGTCTGGGAGCGCCCCGCTGGTTCGAGGACCTGAGCTGTGAAGTGCCCGCGGAGGTCGCCCTGGACAGCGTGGTTAAACTCCTTGAAGAAGCTTATACCTGCTGTTACAAGGGCCGGGATGTCCAGGCCGCAGACCTGCAGGCCATGCCGCAGCATCTCGAACGGAAGGTGCTCAGGGTGGTGGGCAGGGGCGCACCGCGTTTTGACCTGCCGTCGGAGCTGCCCGCGGGGGCGGCCGTCGAAGGGATCGAGGATCTGCCTCCGCCGCCCCCCGAGCCGCTGATTCCGGACCTCTGGAAGCCCCCGCACATGCCGGCCAATGCCCGCATCGGGGCGGAGCAGGCGGCCGAGCGTGACGCCCAGCGGAGGCTCCTCGAACGCATTCTCGGCCTGCGGGTGAACTCCGAAACGCTGGTCCGCGATTTTGTGACGCAGAGCGATCAGATCCGGACCTCCGCCGCCGGCACCATCCGCGGCTTCACCCGGACAAGAACCTACTACCACCACGACGAGCCGATCGTCGAGGTGACCCTGGAGATCCCCGCCGAGACGGTCGTCGCGACCATCCGTGAGCTGTACAGCCGGTGCGAGCGGTGCGGGCAGGTGCGCAGCAGCGATATCACAGAGGTCGTACGCAGTATCCGGGCGCAGAAGTTCGAGGCCACCGGCATGGGCGTGCCGCGGCCCGAGTTTCTGCAGATGTACAACCGGGCGGCGGCCGCCCCCGACCGGCTGCCCGCCTGGGCGATGACCGACATCCGCGTCGCCGGATCGGCCCTCCCGCCGCCCGAGAAAGCGGGCACGCCGCAGGGCCAGCTCCTGGCCGCCCGCGGCGCAGAGGTCGATGCCAAGCGGCGGCTCGGTGAACGGGTGTACGGGCTGAGCCTCTCGTCCGGCACGACGATCGAGAGCTATGCCACCCGGCACGACGAGGTGCACGCCTATCTGGACGCGATCATTGCTAACGCGGTCGTGACGAACACGCGCTTCCGGGGGGACGGATCGGCCGAGGTGACGGTGGTGCTTCCGGGGATGCAGGTCTGGGATGCGGTGCGTCAGGTGGAGGGCGCTGCACCCGGCGGATCGTCTCCGGGCACCGTCCAGGCTCCCGGCGATGGTGCGGCAGCCCCGGCCGCTCCTGCCCGCTCCACCGGACAACCCTGACCGATCACACCCATCCGGCAGGCACAATGCAACCCCCTGCGGCGGCCGGCTGTTTTTCACGGCGCGCCGCTCCGGTATGATCCTGACCTTGTGATCGTGACGAGCACAGGTCTGTGGTGTCTTCTGGCTCTCGCAGCGGGGGCTCCGTCGTCACCTCCGGCGACCGCCCCGGCCGCAACGTCAGCCCTGGCCGACCGCGCGGGAGACGCGGCGGTGCAGGCGCTGATCGACGCCATCCTGGCCGAAATGACCGCTTCGCGCCGGCGAATGTCCTCGGAGCTGGCCACGCTGCCCGAAGCGGAACGGGCACTACGCGAGTTCATTGCCCAGACGGCCCGGCTGAGCCCCCCGCAGAACACTCCCGGCGATGAGATGACGCGCACGGCGACCATCGACACGACAAAAGTCAACCAGTTCCTCGCCGAGCTGGCCGCCCGCGATCCGTATCTGCTCGATATCCGGCGTCTGCGTCTGATCACGCTGGCCGCGCAGCTCAGTGCCCAGGCGATGATCGACGCCCAGGACGGCCCGTTTGACGATCATCCGGGCTGGCGCCATTGCAGCCGCCGCGCCGTGGCTCTCGTGCGATCGGCGGCCGCCGAGGACTTTCGGCTCAATCTGCTGGTGTCGCTGTCCGACTTGCGGGCCACGGCCAGCCAGGGTCTGGGTGAGTTGCTCGTGCAGGATGAGACCGCGCGGCAGCGGCTGCAGCAGCGGCTCGGCGAGCTGTCGCTGCCGGAGGCGACGCTGGAAGCGTCGGGGGTGTGCCGGGTGCGGATGGCGCTGGCGCGCCGGCAGACGATCGCCCTCCTGGAATCCGCCCTGCGGGCTCCGAATGCGGAAATTCCCGGCATTGACTGGCCCCGGCTCACCGCCGGCGTGCCCGTCACCCTGACCGTAGACGGCTATGCCGTCGCCCCGCCTTCCCGTACTCCGCCGGCGGCGACCCGGCCGTCAGCCCCGTGATGGATGGATCGGGACCTGCAGCGGCTGGTTCAGGGATCTCTTCACTGCGCGGATGAGGGGGATGGGGGCCCGGCGAACGCATACATCATCCGCCCTTCCGGAGCGACGTCGCCGCTCACGTAGAAGTCCATGACATCGCCTGGCGACTGGAGGTTGTCGGCCCATTTGAAGCGGATCGGGCGCGGCGGGCCGGCCGGCGGATGTCCCAGTGCGGCCAGCGGCACGGCCAGGTGCAGTTCATGGCCCTCCGTGCGGAATGCGACGGACGAGATCTTGCCCCACGTCCAGCCGCCGTCATTCTTTTCGAGCCATGATTTCCCGCCGGGCTCGATGGTGCGGTTCACGATGAAGTCATAGCCCTCCCAGCCGGTCTTCGCATTGGCGTCGCCGTCGATCAGGAGCCACATCCAGTTCTTGTTGCTGGGCGGCGTGAGCGGCTCGCGCGTGCGGACGTAGAAGTACAGGTGCTTGTCATCACGGGCGACCTTGAATGCTGCAAGGTCATTGCGACCCGTCTTGTTTGCGTAGTGCAGGCCGGCGGAACCGTCGAAGTCGCGCGGCGCGGTTTCGCCGAGGTGGTCGCGAAGCTCGGGCTGCACTCTCTTCCACTGCTCGAATCCGCCGTCGATGTGGATCGAGACGGGAGCAGCCAACTCCGGCAGCGGCGGCGCGCCTTTGTATCTGCGGACGTGGCCGATCATCTGCAGGTAATAGTGATCGCCGTGGCCGCCCTTCATCGGTTCGATGTCGCGGCTGAACTCCTGGCTGAACTGGTCGACGAAGACGATCGGGCCGTTGACCTCGCCCCAGCGGCCGGCGATCCACTCGTTCCAGCCGGTCACCATGACGAACGGCGGCTTGAGCTCGTAGGCCCGCTTCCATTGCTCCTCGATGTTGTGCCCATGGTTCACCGAGCCGGGCGCGACATTCTGTTGACCGTCGTGGAAGCTTCGCCCGCGGGCGTCGAGGTTGCTCATGTTGGTGACTTTGCCGTCCGCCGCCCGCAGATTCTGAGCCACCGACACGTTCACCTGCTCGGGCTTATTCGGGTCGTCGGTGAAGCCGTAGGGTTGTGGGTATGCCGCCTCCCAGTGCCAGGCATGCGGCGTATTGATCATCTCGAACGGCCAGTGGGCCCGGCGCAGCGTGAAGAACGCCTTGAGCTCCGGACTGGCCGCCTGCGGGTCGCAGATCATGAGCGGCTTGCCCTGCCAGCGGAACCAGAGGTCGCGGTGCCGGCCCGGTTCGTACAGGTCCTTGTAGATCTTCTGAGCCGTCTGGCCGGCCTCGGTGTTGACCATGAACGCAATCCGCGGCGTGCGATCCCCCTCCTTGCGGATCTGCTCGAAGACCTCGCACAGCTTTCCGTAGACTTCGGCATAGATCACCGCGTTGGTCGTATCGAAGATGAGCGTATCGATCCCCGCGTCGGCCAGGAGATGGGCGTGGCGGCGCAGGACCCACGAGTCCGTGCTCAGGTAGTAGCCGTAGAGCGGCTCGCCCCAGTAATGCGACATTCCGATCGGCCCCCACAGCGGCGAGCCCGGTTTCTTGAGCGCATCCGCGTCGGCCGCCAGAATCCGGCTCACGTCATACGGCCCGTTCCAGTGCGGGCTCTTGCCGTCGCGCT
This sequence comes from uncultured Planctomycetales bacterium, assembly GCA_964591605.1. Taxonomy (GTDB): domain Bacteria; phylum Planctomycetota; class Phycisphaerae; order UBA1845; family PWPN01; genus CAYLLT01. The sequence goes on along the minus strand of CAZQEN010000349.1, from coordinate 3,134 downwards.
GATTGTGCCACAGGAAGTAGAAGATGCCGACGAAGCGGTCCGTCCGCGGCGGGCCCACCTGCTCGGGCGAGGGCAGCTCTCTCCCCAGTGCATCGACGGCCGGCCACGGCGTGCAGGGGTTGATCTGCCGGGCGTCGTCTGTGTTCTGGGCGATGGTGGCGGGAGTTCCAAAGTTGAGGACGGTTGTCACGATCAGGAAGCACACTTGCGTTTTCATCAGGTTTTTCTCGATGGTAAAGAGGTCAAAGCCGGGTCCTGCTTCGGGTGTGGCACCGGCGTCTCGCCTGTGCATGTTCTGCGGCACGGGCGTCCCGCCCGTGCTGCACCCGCGAGACGCCGGTGCCACACCATTTGCCTACCCACGAGCACAGGGCTCGGGCAGCTCGCGGCGGATCTCGTCGAGCCGGTAACCGAACCCGGGCCCGCGGATGCTTGCGAGATCGAGCTGTCCCCCGCGGCGGCGGTACAGGCCCGGATGCACCGCCTCCTCGGGCAGCGACGCATCGGGATAGAACTGCATGGCATTCACTTCGACGCCGGCGATCGTGCCCACGCGGGCGGCGAGCTGCACGTGCGGGATCATCGCCAGCATCGGGTTGGTCAGATCCTGCACCATCAGCGACATGCCGTGCAGCTTCGCCCAGCACGCCGTCAGCAGGGCGCCCGTCTGCGTCTTGCACGTCTTGAGGGCCACGCCCGTCCAGCCAAGTTCGCGCCCGAGCTTCACCAGCCTCCAGTCATGGGCGCTTTCGTCGAGAAACAGCGGCTTGCGGCGCGAGACGCTGTGCACGTCGATCGGATGCGCCTCCAGATCGTACGGGAACGGCTGCTCGACGTAGAGGATGCGCTCGAAAATGGCCGGCTCGTCGGCCGCGAGGCGATCCAGCACGTCGTTGACGTACGCCGGCTCGCGGACGGTGCAGTTGAAGTCTGCGGAGAGCCGGCTGACACCGGTTTCGATCGCGACGCGGCCGACGCGGGCGATGCGGGCGTAGTCCCACGCGTTGTCGTTGCCGCGCAGCTTGATCTTGAGGCACGTCAGGCCGTCCTGACGGATCCAGTCGCGCAGCAGCACGGGGTAGCCGTCCTGCGGCTTGCTGCCGGTCAGATCGCCCTCATCGATCGGATCGAGGCCGCCCACGAGGTGCCACGCGAGGAGCCGATTCGGCGGCTCGCTCAGCAGAAAGTCGCAGATGAACTCGCCCTCAAACTGCGGGCTGGGCATGAGGTAGCGGCCCAGGTCGCTGCCGAGCCAGTCGGGGCCGTAGAGATCGTAGATCGGCCGGCCGTGAAGCCGGCCGTAGGCGTCGTGCAGTGCGATATCGAAGGCCGAGCAGCAGATGAGGGCGGCCAGATGCGGTAACGGCTCTGCCGAAGCTTTGCGGTTCAGCTCCGCCGTCAGCGCGGGCAGGCGCGTTTCCAGGAACGCGTGCCCGACCTCCATCGGGTGGCCCCATTCGTTGAAATCGGCCCACACCCGCGTGAGATGCCGGCACAGCTCGACCATGAGGTCGTATCGGTATGCATACGGTGCAGCGCTGGGCCAGGCCCACTGCACGCTCAGCGGCGTCTCGCCCCACCCCTCGGCCCGGCGGCCGGCCCGGTCCTGAATGGCCAGGCGGACCCGGGCGCAGGTCACGTGCGTGAGCGTCTCGGCGCCGAACTTGAGCGGCACGCGCGTCTGCACCGGAAGGAGGTACAGGGTGGCGGAGACGCAGCGGATATCGGTCGGGCGGCTCATGGTTGCTTCATTGACGCAAGCGGAAAAACCCTGATTGGCGAAATCCGAATAACGAAATCCGAATGACGAATCAAATCCGAAATCCGAACGACGAATGCCCGAAAACCGCATTCCATTCGTCCGCCGCGGCGGATCTTCGACATTCGGGCTTCGTCATTGATTCGTCATTCTGGATTCGTCATTCGTCATTCCCCCGCACGCGTTCGAACGCCGGGGCGAACCACTCGCCCGCGGTTGGCTCGTTCGCTCCGTTGGCCATAAGCTAAGCGACTTGCCTCCCCGGCACCAACGAGAGAGGACTCGCCGCATGGCTTTACTGGACACATCATCGACCCCGGGCGTGGAGGAAGACGTTTACAGCCGACCGCTGCACCGGTGGCTCGCGCTGCTGGCGGCTGTGCTCGCGTGGGGCTTCGACGGCGTCGAGCAGGGCGTCTACAGCATCATGACGCGCGAGGCCCTCAAGCATCTGGTGCCGGCGGCCCGCGAGATTGCCGCGCAGGCCGCGCTGGCGGGCGAGAACGCCGCCGCCGTCGCGCGACAGATGGATGCGGAGGTCGGCCGGTACTTTGGTCTGTCGATCGCGATGTGGCTCTGGGGAGCGGCGGCGGGGGGGGTGCTGTTCGGGCGGCTGGGGGATCGCTACGGCCGCGTGCGGGGCCTGCTGCTGTCGGTGACGACGTATTCCATCTTCACGGGTCTGTCGGCGCTGACCACGCACTGGGCGCCGTTCATGGGCTGCCGGTTTCTGGGGGCGATGGGATTGGGCGGGACCTGGCCCCTAGCCGTCGCGCTGGTGGTGGAGACGTGGCCCGAACAACGGCGGGCCGTGCTCGCCGGCGCGATCGGGGCGGCCGCCAACGTGGGCTATCTCATCGCCGCGACCTACTCGCGCCTGATGATCCATTATGGGGCGAGCTGGCGATGGATCATCGGCATGGGCATGCTCATCGGGCTGCTGAGCCTGCCTGTCATCTTCCTGGTCCACGAGCCGACCCGCTGGAAGCGCTCGCGCGAGCGGCGCGAACGTTCGAGCCTGGGCGAGCTCTTCTCGCCCACCTACCGCCGCTCGACGATTGTCGGCAGCCTTCTCTCGACCGTCGCCCTGCTGGGCACCTGGGGCTCGTTCCTGTGGCTGGCCACGTACGTCGACCAGCTCACGGAGGGCACACCGTACGCGGGCAACGGCAAGACCATCATCTCGCAGTGGCAGTCGGTCGGTCAGATCGCCGGCGGTTTCCTGGGCGGTGTCCTCGCCGGACTCCTGGGCAACCGACGCTCGTACATGCTGCTGTGCATCGGCGCCTACGCCTCGGTCCTCACGCTGCTCGGGCTCATGACCGAATTCCACGTCGGCTACGCCGCGCTGGCCGCGCTGGCGGGGATCTTCGTG
>CAZQEN010000348.1:0-7947 GCA_964591605.1 uncultured Planctomycetales bacterium | reverse complement strand
GCTGCGCCTCGACGAGCCGCTGGGCGATGCGCTTGCGGAGCATGCTCATGGGGACGACTTCGTCGCGCCGGTCGGTGCTCACCGGGGGCGCGGGCGACGGCCCGGCCGCGACGGCGGCTTGTACATCCTCCTTGAGAATGCGCCCGCCCGGACCGGTCGGCGTCACCTGATCCTCCATGAGGCCCGCCTGGGCCATCACGCGGCGGGCGGCGGGCATCACGCGCGGCTCGGAAACCGCTCCGCCCGCCGCAGGGGCCCGTGCCGCGGGAGCGGGAGGCCTGCGTGAGGATTCAGAGGGCTGCGGTGCCTGCACGTCCAGTCCGGCCGACCGGGGTTTCTGATCGGCGGCACCCGTCTGCCGTTCGGGTTTCTGCTGGGTGGGGGCAGCAACGGGTGCGGGAGCGGCCGGCACGGCGGCGGGCGCGGACTCGGCCGCCCCTTCCTCGATGTAGGCGATCACATCGCCCACCTGCGCCATGTCGCCCTGCTTCTTGAGGACCCTGCTGAGCCGCCCGCTGGCCGGGGCCGGCAGGTCCATCGAGGCCTTGTCGGTCTCGATCTCGACGAGGATCTCGTCCTGCCGGACGCTGTCGCCCTCGCGCTTGCGCCACTCGCCGATCTGCACCTCGGTGATGCTCTCGCCGCTGCGGGGGATCGTCAGTTCAACCGCCATACGTTGACTCCATGAACGGAGCAGAAGCGCAAATGGCGAAATCCTAATGTCTAAGTCCCAATGTCTCATGAAATCCCAATGCCTGAATGCCTCATGACTCTGGCGGTGCCGTGTCATCAGGTCATTGGGCTATTGGGTCATTCTTTAGACATTCAGTCATTAGACATTCGTCATTCTGATTTCGTCATTCTCCACTCCGCGATGATTCCTCAGAAACCAAAAGCCTTATTGAGTATGTGCTGCTGTTCGAGCTTGTGCGTGCGGCTCGAGCCCGTGGCCGGGCTGGCCGCGGGGGCGCGGTAGACGCCGCCGAAGGGCCAGCGATCCAGCAGCTCGTGGCAATAGCGCACACGCAGAAAATGCCACGCGCCCATGTTCTCGGGCTCTTCCTGCACCCAGATCACCGGCGTCTCGTCCGGATACAGCGAGAGCACCTGCGTGAGCAGGTCCTCGGGCAGCGGATAAAGCTCCTCGAGCCGGACGATGGCGACATCCCACCGGTCGTGAAGTTCGCGTTCCTTGATCAGGTCGTAGTAGATCTTGCCTGAGCAGAGCAGAACCCGTTTAACCCCCTCGAGCGGCACGCTGGTATCCGGCAGCACACGCTGAAACGTCCCGGTGGTGAGGTCTTCAATCCGTGAGACCGCCGCCGGATGCCGGAGCAGGCTTTTGGGCGTCATCACGATGAGCGGCTTGCGCCAGCGGCGCAGCGCCTGGCGCCGCAGGACGTGGAAGAACTGCGCCGGCGTGGTCGGATAGACGATCTGCATGTTGTCGTTGGCGGCGAGCTGCAGAAAACGCTCAATGCGGGCGCTGGAGTGCTCGGGGCCCTGCCCCTCGAACGCGTGCGGCAACAGCATGACCACGCCGCTGATGCGGTGCCACTTCTCCTCGCTGCTGGCGATGAACTGGTCGATGATCGGCTGAGCCACGTTGACAAAATCGCCGAACTGCGCTTCCCAGATGATCAGACCGTCCGGGTAATCGAGGCTGTAGCCATATTCGAAGCCCAGCACGCCCGACTCGGAGAGCGGGCTGTTGTAGATGTCGACGGGGGCCTGATTCGGGGCCAGGTGCTGGAGGGGCATGTACGTGTGGCCGTCCTGCACGTCGTGGAGCACGGCGTGGCGGTGGCTGAAGGTGCCGCGCTGCGTATCCTGGCCCGACATCCGCACGGGGATGCCCTCGGTCGCGAGCGCGGCGAAAGCCAGGGCCTCTCCGGCGCCCCAGTCGAGGGGCCGCTCGCCCCTCGCCATCTCCTGGCGGGCGGTGAGCAGACGCTGGATCTTGGGATGCGGATGGAACCCCTCGGGCACGCGCGACTGGGCTTCCAGGAGCCGGATCAGACGCTCCCGCGCGACGCCCGTCGGCACTTCGGGCACACCCTCCTCCGGCCCGCCCACGTAGCCCTGCCACAGGCCGGCAAACGCCTGCGATTTGGGCACGTAATCCTGGCTGCGGGCGGTGGCCAGATCGCGCTCGAGCTGCTGGCGACGCTCTTCGACGATCTGGTCGGCCTCCTCCCGCGTCACTTCGCCCAGCTTGAGCAGGTGCTCGAGATACCCCTCGCGGACGTTCTTGCGTTTCTTGATGGCCGCGTACAGCAGCGGCTGCGTGAACTCGGGCTCGTCGCCCTCGTTGTGGCCCAGCCGGCGGTAGCCGTACACATCGATCACCACGTCGCGCTTGAAGTCGCGCCGGAAGTCCATGGCCAGGTGGACGACCGCCGTCACCGCCTCCGGATCCTCGCCATTGACGTGGAAGATCGGGATCTGCAGCATCTTGGCCACGCCGGTCGCATACAGCGCGGAACGAGCCTCCAGGGGCGGCGTGGTGAAGCCGATCTGATTATTGACCACGATGTGAACCGTGCCGCCCACGGTATAGCCTTCGAGCTCGCTCAGGTTGAGCGTCTCCTGAACGATCCCCTCGCCGACGAACGCGGCGTCCCCGTGGATGAGCAGGCAGAGGCCCAGATCGCGGTGCCGGTCCCGGGCGCGATCCTGCTTGGCCCGCGTTCGCCCGAGAGCGACCGGATTGACGTACTCGAGATGGCTGGGGTTGAAACAGAGCGACAGGTGAACCGTCTGGCCGGAAGCCGTCAACCGGTCGGAGCTGTAACCCAGGTGATACTTGACGTCGCCGCCCGATTTCTCGCGGATGTCCACGTCCTCGAACTCGCGGAAGATCTGGTGCGGACTTTTCCCGATGATGTTGGCCAGGACGTTGAGCCGGCCGCGATGGGCCATCCCCATCACCACCTCGCGGATGCCGTATTCCCCTGCCCGCTCGATAGCCATGTCGAGCAGCGGAATCAGGCTTTCACTGCCCTCGAGGGAGAAACTCTTGGCCCCGACAAACTTCTTCTGAACAAAATCCTCGAAGATGACCGCGTCGGTGAGCTTGGTCAGGATGCGGATCTGCTCATCGCGGGTCAGGGCGATGCGGTTTTCGGTGGCCTCCATCCGCTCCTGCAGCCAGGTACGGACGTTCAGGTCGTCGATGTGCATGAACTGCACGCCGATGGAGCGGCAGTAAGTGTTTCGGAGCCGCTGGATGACCTGCCGCAGCGTCCGGATATCCGGCCCGTAGATGGTCCGGCTGGACACCGGCTGATCGAGGTCGTCTTCGGTGAAGCCGTAGTAGGCGGGGTCCAGCTCCGGACGGGGCTGGCGCGGCATGCCCAGCGGGTCGATCTGGGCCACCATGTGCCCGCGGACGCGGTAGGCGCGGATCAACTGGTCGACCCGGTCCTGGCGGGCGGCCGCCTCCACCTCCCGGCGAACCACGGGCCCGAGGCTCCGCGTCCGACGCCCGTCCGCAGCGACGCCGCCGGTCAGCTCCCCGTTGCCGTCCGCTCTGGCCAGACGGTCAAAGTACCGGCGCCATTCGCTGGAGACGGAAGCCGGATCCCGTTCGTAGTCGGCGTACAGGCTCTCGATGAACGAGAGACTGAGACTGGGCAATTCCTGTGTCGTGTCCATGTCGAGTCGTGATGTAAACGCGCAAAGGCGATGACGGTTGGCGACGCGGCCCTGCCCGACCGTCGCTCCCCCAAGGTACCGCATTCCCCGGATCATATACAGCCTGCGCTGCGCACGGCACCAGTGACGGGTGTGGTCGTCACTCCGGGATCCGCCGGGCTTATCCCGTCTGCCAGGTGGGACCGGGATGGGCGACGCATGCACGCCTCCGCAGGTCCTGCCCCGTCCGCCGAAGGCGCGAATCGCCGTGGCGAACACGCAGAATCCACGGGGCGACACCCGGTCGGATGGCCAGAGCCCAGGGAGTTGGAGTCTTTCATCCACGACAGAACCTGCCGGGTCGACCAGAGACCCTGTGCAACACTGACTGGGGTGGACCAGTCCAACGCCGGAGTCGCCCCGGGTCGACGCAACGTCCGGGTGGCCTGATCAGCGCTGCAACTCCGCGACGAGGGGCGTGAGACGCTCGCGGCCAGGCCCCTCACGGCCGGCAGAGCAGCTTTCCGCACAATTGGGGTCTGCAACAAACCGATTCCGTGGCTCTTTCACCACTGCCGCCCGCATCACGTTGATATCCGTCAACATCTCCGCGACGGAACTGGGAAGCCTTATCATCCTTAAGTTCATGTACTAAATACAGTTATAGAATTTGACGGTTTCTGAGCCAAGCTTTGGCATCTATCATGCAAGGCCAAAAGACAGAGGCGCGCAGGGAGACTTCCCGGACGGCGGGTCGGGAAGCTTGCGAAGCCCGGCAGTTCCGGGAAAGTTCGCGGAATTGGGGTAAACGCTCGATCTCCGGGGCTTCGCTTTCAGCGGAGCGCCTCCATAGAATGTGAAGAGTGCACAGCACGTGACTTGATCGAATCCGGTGAGGAGGGAGATGACCGGATTTGCATTGTGCTATGTCGGTTGATATAATGTAAAGGTTCGGGTTTGTCTCCTCGATAAACCCAGTAGAAGCGGCGACCCGGACCGAAAAAATGCCAGTCTTCCACTCGCTGCGGCACCCTTGACCGCGCCAATTTAGTACGGGGTGCCGCACGCCTTTTTTACTGACCTCTTTTTTCCCCTTCTGGTTTTCGCACGCTCGGACTCGGGTCGGTGGCGTCCTTCAAGGGTCTGCCTGCCGGGCGGAGCCTGCCGAGGCCCCCTGCCGTGCGCGTGCCGTGTTTCTTGAGATTGCCTGCGTGCTGAATTACATTCGTCGCTCGCCCGCGACCTGCCTCGCGACACGGGCAGCACCGGTTCGGGCGGGTGTCCCCACACTCCCCGGCGGGCAGACGGAGAACGTTTCAATCAGGAGACGACCATGGCCAAGATCAGCACGATCATCACACAGGGTATCGACAAGGTTCTGAGCAGCGCGCTCGATGCAGGCGGCGGGCTGCTGCGGCTCACGCCCACCTGGGTGCCCCGCAGCTTCCTGCACCCCGGTCACCGCATCAAGCTGCATCCCGACGACTACTACGCCTTCGGGGCCCACCGCGGGGGGATCGATGAGCGCTGGTTCGCCAGCACCACTGAGGCCATGAACGACAACCGCGTTCCCGACGAGGGTCTGAGCTACGTGGCCTTCGAAGGGAAACGCTTCACGCTCCGCGAGGCGGTCGCGACGGCCGGGGCGCGGATCGTCGGCAAGAAGATGTACGACGAGTACAAGCGCTGGCCGGTCTACTCGAAGTTCTTCGACAACATGGGACCGATCCCCCATCACATGCACCAGCGGCCCGAGCACGCCAAACTGACCAACCAGGAGGGCAAGCCCGAGAGCTATTACTTCCCGCCGCAGCTCAACAATGTGGACAACAACTTTGCCTACACATTCATGGGCCTTGAGCCGGGCACCACGAAGGAAGACGTGCGGCGGTGCCTGGAGAACTGGAACAAGGGCGACAACGGGATCACGTACCTGTCGCGGGCGTACCGGCTCAAACGCGGGGCCGGCTGGCTGATCCCGGCCGGCGTGCTGCACGCCCCCGGCTCGCTGTGCACGTATGAGCCGCAGTGGGGCTCGGACGTGTTCGGCATGTTCCAGAACATCGTTGAGGGTCGCTACGTCCCGTGGGACCTGCTGGTCAAGGACGTGCCCAAGGACAAGCATCAGGACCTCGACTACATCATCAGCCAGCTCGACTGGGAGAAGAACGTCGATACGCACTTCGTCGAGCACAACGCACTGGATCCGATCGTCGACAAAGCTTGCAGCGGCCCGGGCCACACGGACAAGTGGATCGTCTACGGCCACATCGACGGCAAGCAGCTCTTCAGCGCCAAGGAGCTCACGATCGAGCCCGGCGCCAAGTGCACGCTCAAGGATCCCGGCGCGAGCGGCTGGATCACCGTCCAGGGCAAGGGCCGCATGGGCAAACTGAACCTCCAGACGCCCGCGATGATCCGCTTCGGCGAAGAGACCGAAGATGAGGTGTTCATCACCCACGAGGCGGCCGTCGCCGGCGTGGAAATCGAAAACACCGGAGCTGAGCCGCTGGTGGGGCTGCGGTACTTCGGGCCGGACACGCACGGGAGTGTGCCGAAGGTAGGGGATGCGCGGCGCAGATGACTGACTCAATGTCTAATGTCTAAATCCCAATGTCTAATCAATGACCAATTCCTCAATGACTCATGCAGGACCGTGATGTTGGAGCCGTGGGACGAACACCGCATGAACCGGGAGTCATCTGACGGCAGCGATCGCCGTGCCAGAGAGAAGTATGATCTGGAGGAGCGCACCGCGCGCTTCGGGGAGGCGATCATCAGGTTCGCGAAGAAGATCCCGGCGAACCCGGTGACCCAGCCGCTCATTGGCCAGCTTGTCCGAGCGGGAACCAGTGTGGGCTCAAACTACTGCGAGGCAGACGATGCGGGCTCCAAGAAGGAGTTCCTCTATCGGATCAGCGTCTGCAAACGTGAGTGCCGCGAAAGCAAGTACTGGCTTCGCATGGTCGCGGCCGCCGTTCCCGAGTTGCGGGAGGAGGCGAGAGAGCACTGGTGCGAGGCGAAGCAGTTGCACCTGATATTCGTGGCAATCCATCGACGCGGTTCTCGTCGGGAATCACGGAGGCGAGCTGAGACTTAGACCATTCAGTCATTGATCATTTCGTCATTCATTAGACATTTGTGCTTAGACATTAGACATTCTTGGCAGGGACTATCATGACCACACATAACAACGCCTTCCCCAGACTCCACAACGCCGCCTGGCCCGGCCTGGTCGGCAAAGGGCCGGACTCCGAGCCTCCGAGTGAGCTCGATCGCATGCTGAGTCTGACCGCCGACGCAGAGGTCGACGGCGTGCGGTTCGACGGGATCGATCTGTTCCTGTTCGAGCCGCACATCAGCATCGATATCGACGACGACGGCATCAAACGGCTGGCGGACAACGTCCGCTCGCGCGGGCTGGTGGTGGGCTCGGTGGTGGCGCCGGTGTGGCCGCCGACGGGCGGCGGCTCGGCCATGGGCGGTCCGGAAGATCGCAGGAAGTTCGTCGAGCAGGTGCGCAAGGCGTGCCGGATCGCCAACCGGCTGACCGAACTGGGCGCCCGGCCGTACGGCGTGGTCCGCATCGATTCGGCCTGCGGCCCAGACGACTGGTACAAAGACCCGGAGGGCAACCAGAAGAAGATCGCCGAGACGTTCCGGGCCGCCTGCGATGTGGCCGACGAGTACGGCGAGCGTTTGGCGGCCGAGGGCGAGATCTGCTGGGGCGGCATGCACTCGTGGAAGCGCATGGTGCAGTTGCTCGAGCTGGTCGATCGCCCGAAAACGCTCGGCTTCCAGGCCGACATGGCGCACACGCTGCTGTATACGATGGGCTACAACGCGCCGGAAGACTCGATTTTGCCACAGGGCTACGACTGGAAGGACAAGAGCAAGCTCGACGAGGCCTTAAAGAAGTTGACGGCCGCCCTGCGGCCCTGGACGATCGACTTCCACGTCGCCCAGAACGATGCGACGGTCAAGGGCTCCGGCTCGCACGACAAGACCGGGCGCCACTGCCTGCCCAACGACCCGAACGGCAAGCTCGACATCCCGAAGGCGGCCGGCTACTGGCTCAGAGACGAGAATGGCAAACCCACGAAGAAGTTCCGCCACATCTGCTGGGACGGCTGCATGTTCCCCAACGCGGTCATGATGAAGCCGCTGACCTGGAACGACATCCTGGCCGCCATGATCGCCGTCCGGGACGTACATGGGTGGAATGAATAGCCTGCTCGGCGACAATGATGGTTTGCTGCTATAATGAGCCGATCGCACGCAGCGGAGGTGTGGATATGCTGACCACCGTGC
>CAZQEN010000347.1:0-7969 GCA_964591605.1 uncultured Planctomycetales bacterium | reverse complement strand
ACTCGGATGCCGTCAACCCTTTTATATCGGCATGCGGGGGCAAGGGCAAAATCAGCAGTGCCCCCGCGGCAGCCGTCGGAAAAGCGTCAGTCCGCCGATCGCTCTGTCAGGGCGCAACCCGCCCGATTATCGGGCGAGCCGGGCGATGAGGTCCAGGATGCATCGCGTCCCCCGCTCGAAATCGGCCACATGGAAAAACTCGTTGGGGCTGTGGAGATTGCAGTCGGGGTGAGCGAACCCCACCATCAGGCTGTCCGCTCCCAGGACCTGCTTGAACATGGGGAGAATGGGCAGCGTGCCGCCTTCCCGCACCAGGACGGCTGGCTTGCCGTACGCGGCCTCGAGGGCGGCCCGGGATGCCTGCACGCCGGGGGAATCGGTGGGGGCCATGTACGCAGCGCAGCAGCCAGTGGTGCGGATCTCGATCTGGACGGTGGGGGGGCAGAGCCGGCGCACGGCCTGGTCGAATGAGTCGGAGATCTTCTGCGGATCCTGGCGGGCCACCAGCCGCATCGACACCTTGGCCGAGGCCTTCGACGGGACGATGGTCGAGCCGCCCTCGCCGATGTAGCCGCCGACGATGCCGTTGACATCGAGCGTGGGGCGGGAGGAGCGACGCTCGGCGGTGGTATAACCCTCCTCTCCCGACGGGGCCGGGCTGCCGGTGGCCGCGAGCAGGTCGGCGTCGGACATGCCGTGCTCGCGCATCATCCGCCGCTCCTCGTCGGAGAGCTCGGCGACGTCGTCATAGAAGCCGGGGATGGCGACGCGGCGGTGCTCGTCGTGCAGGGCGGCGATGATGGCCGCCAGCACGTTCGCCGGGTTGGCCACCGCCCCGCCGTAGTGCCCGCTGTGAAGGTCCTTGGAGGGTCCGCGGACCAGCAGCTCCTTATACACGAGTCCGCGCGAGGCGTAGGCCAGGGCGGGGGTGTCTGCGTCGAGCTTGCTGGTATCGGAGAGCACGACGTAATCGCAGGCGAGCTCGTCGCGGTGCGACTGGACGAAGTCGGGGAGGTGTTTCGACCCGATTTCCTCTTCCCCTTCGATCAGGAACTTGACCCGCACGGGCCAGGGCGCGCCGGCGGCCTTCCAGCTCCGCATCGCCGCCAGGTGCGTCATGACCTGGCCCTTGTCGTCGGCGCTGCCGCGGGCGAAGATCGCCCCGTCGCGGATCGTCGGCTCGAAGGCGGGAGAATGCCAGAGTTTCTCGTCGCCGATCGGCTGCACGTCGTAATGCCCGTAGAAGAGCAGCGTGATGTTCGACGCGGCCGGGCCCGTGTCCGCGACGACGGCGGGATGTCCGCCGGTTTCGACGATCTTCGCGTCGAGCCCCGCCGAGGCAAGCTGCCCGCGGATCCACTCGGCGCAGTTTCGCAGATCGCCCGCGTGCTGCGACTGGGCGGAGATCGTCTGAAACCGCAGAAACGTGAGCAGGTCCTGCAGGAATGCGTCCTTGTGCTGATCGAAGTGGCGGATGGCATCGGCGGTGGACATGTGTTGTTCTCCGTTTGTCTGCCGAATCGTACCGGCGTGCAGCGCCAAATCAACACACCGCTTGACTACGCAGCCCCGGCACCGGCGGGCGGCGATCGGCGTCTGGGCGCGGAACGAGTGGATCGCTTTCGAGGTGCGGGACGCGATGTGAAGTCCAAGTCATGTCAAATGCCTGTGGCGGAGGTCGAGGGCGGGCCGCGCGGCGTGGTGACGGGCCATCGGAGAGTACATCTGGCGAAACGTACGGCACCGACGGTGGGTTTGTTCTGTATCCGGGAGACGGTGAGGAGGAGGGGCGGGCTTTGGCGCTGCGTTGGCAGCGTTGGAGCGAATGTGGCAGCGTATGTGCGGATCAGGGATTGCGGCGGGACGGAAAGCGGGGGGCAGGCGGTGCGGGAGGCACGATGGGTGTGGTGAAGCGAGAAATCGGAGAGGGCGAGTGGTTGAGATCCCGGAGCTGGCAGGGTGTTCGGGAGCTTTGGTGGGCTGGCGGCATGGCGATCAACAGCGATCGCCACGCCACCCGATGGCTTGACGTCGATCGCGACGCGACGCGATCGGTCGACCGTTGTCGCACCCGCTGATGCTGGCTGACGGGAGGGGGCCCGGCGTGGGCGGCGGAGGTCGAAGAGCTGGCGGGTGGCGCGGTCGATGTCGGCGGTGATGGCGCCCTGGTGGCGGAGGAGGGACTCGAAGTCGGGGGAGGGAGGCAGGATGATTTCGTGCGGGGATTGCGGATCTGGGATTTCGGAGTGCGGAATGGGTTTGAATTGCCGGTTTTTGATTTCCGATTTCTGGTCGGCGCGGGCGCGGTTGATGGAGGCGGCTTCGAAGCGCCAGGTGCGATGGAGGAGCCAGTAGCCGATGGCGATGCGCTCGGCGAGGTGCGTTTCCTGTGGGGTGCGGGGGGCGAGGTCGGCCAGGAGGGTGGTGCGGTGGGCGGCGAATTCTTCGGGCGATTCGCCGAGTTCAGGCATGAGGGTGAATCGGGCAGCGGCCAGGCCGTGTTTGAGGGCGTTGCGGGCGACGCGGGCTTTGCCGTCGGGGGTGCGGGGGCCGGTGGATTTCTTCGCGTTGCGGCGGTTGGCGGCGAGGCGGGCTGGGGTGAGGGGGAGTTTCATGAGCGGCGAGGTCCCCGGGTGCGTACGCTGCCCTTTCATGAGTCACAACACGGCGGGTGCTCCGGCGGCGGGGCGGGAAGAGGAACGGGTCGTGGGAAAGTGAGAAAGCGGGAAGGTGAGGAAGGGGGGGAAGGGTGTTTCGCATCGCATCGGTTTGGCGGGTGTGCGGAAGGCATCCCACAGAAGTGCAGGAGACGCGGTACGCCTGAGCTTGTGGAAATGTCGAGATGAGGCGTGTCCGCGTCTCCCGCCGCGTTCTGACTACATCATCTCGGTCGGCTTCTGGAGTGATTGCGCGGGTGGATGGCAGGAGTACGCGGAGGGCGATCCCGCCTTCACGATCGAATCGGCAGCGGCATTTCACCGCCCGATCAGTCATCAAACCTCCCGTTGCAGCGAAACGCGGCGATATAATGTCCGCCCATGTCCATCTTCTTGATACCGTTGCTCGCGGCTGCTGCTCTTGGCGTCGAGAACTCCACGCAGGCCGGGCGGTTTCATGTGGAGCGGCCGACGCTGCAGAACCTGGGGTTCGAGTGGGCGATCCGGGGCGACGCCAACCGGAATGCGGCCGTGGGCGTGCAGTTCCGGGCGGTGGGGGAGTCGAACTGGCGCGAGGCGCTGCCGCTGGTGCGGATCGGCGGCGAGAACGTCTACCGCCGCCGCGAGAATCTCGATTACACCGTTCCCGACGGCTTTGCGGGCTCGATTCTCAACCTTCAGCCAGGCACCGAGTATGAGTGCCGCTTCCAGCTCACCGATCCCGACGGCGTGAGCGGCGAGAGCTCGCAGACGGTGAAGGTTCGCACGCGCAGCGAGCCCATGCCCTCGCGCGACGGGCGCGTTCTCCACGTCTACTCGCCGCACCATGACGGCCCGAAGACCGAGCCCGCGTTCACCAGCCTCCTGCAGGCCTATTACGGGGCCGGGCTGGGCGACTGGAACATGGTGTGGGAGCGCCGCGCCCGGCCCGGCGACACGATCCTGATGCACGCCGGGCTCTACAAGCCCGAGCGGCTCAATTACGTCGACCCGATGATGACGCCGTTCGACGGGACGATGTCGCTCACGCTCAAGGGCACGGCCGAGCGGCCGATCACCATCCGCTCCGCCGGCGACGGCGAGGTTATCTTCGATGGCGACGGCAACCACTGCCTGTTCGAGGTCATGGCCTCGCAGCATCACATCTTCGAGGGGCTCACGCTGCGCAACACCGACGTTGCGATCCTGGCCGGGCGCAAAGAGGTGTGCGGGGCGGTGGGCCTGACCGTGCGGAACTGCCGGTTCGAGAACGTGGGCGCCGGCGTATGGACCGAATACGCAGGCTCCAGCGACTTCTACATCGCCGACAACCTGTTCCTGGGCCGCGACGACCGGCACCGCCTGGTCGGCTGGACGGGGGCGCTGTGGGCCAGTGCCGGCCCGTACGGGTCGCATCCGCTGCGCAGCTACTTTGCGGTCAAGGTCTACGGCCCCGGGCACGTCATCGCCCACAACGCGATCGCTTACTTCCACGATGCGATCTGCATTTCCACGTACGGCACGCCGGAGAGCGACCCCGACCGCCGGGCCTCCTCGATCGACATCCACAACAACGACATGCACATGCTCGGCGACGACTTCATCGAGACCGACGGCGGCGTGCACAACATCCGCGTCTACAACAACCGCGGCGTCAACGCCGCCCATGGCGGCTACAGCGCCCAGCCCGTCTTCGGCGGCCCCGCCTACTTCATCCGGAACATCCTGTATCACGTGCCCAGCGGCGTGGCGTTCAAGTTTTCGGCCAAGGCGGCCGGGCTCTTCGTGTATCACAACACGATCATCGGTGAGAACCTGATCGGCGACCCGACGGCCAACATGCACTTCCGCAACAACCTGTACCTCGGCCGCGATACGCCCGGTCGGGGCATCCTGACGCTGGCCAACGCAACCGACCGCTACAGCAGCGACTACAACGGCTATCGCCCCAACAAAGGCGTGCCCGACCAGTACCGCTTCCTGGCCCCCGCCCCCGGACAGCGCCTCTACGAGCCGCGCCCCGAGGACTGGCAGTCGTTCCAGACGCTCGCCGAACTGGCCGCGGCCACCGGCCAGGAAACGAACAGCATCGAAGTCGATTTCGACATCTTCGAGAAGCTCTCACCTCCCGACCCATCGAAGCGCCACGCCATCTACCATGCCATGGATCTGAACTTCGCGCTGCGGGCAGGGAGCGAAGCGATCGACGCGGGCGTCGTGATTCCGACGGTGAACGAGGACTATCAGGGCCGGGCGCCGGACCTGGGCGCGCTGGAAGCCGGTGGCCCCGTCGCGCATTACGGCCCGCGCTGGATCACGTGGCAGCCGTTTTACCGGTGAAGCAGAGGCCTTTCGCGGCGGTGCGGCCCAGCATGGTTGGACGCTATGGAGCTGGCGTCGTGGCGGCGGGCGCGGTAGCGGGTGCGGTGGCCGGGGCCGTGGCGGGCTGCGAGGCCGCCGCCTGCTGCACGTAGTGGAGCTGCGAGGGCACCACTGCGATCGGCGTGGAGCCGGCAGACTGGGCGGAGGCGGCGTACCAGAACGCGGTCGTGCACCAGTAGGGGTGGTGCACGCCGACCAGGGCCTGGAACTCGGGCGAACCGGTGGTCTCGACGGCGACGCGGATGCTGCGCTCGAAGGCGAATGCATCGTTCAGATGGAACGTGTAGACGCTCCGGTCGGGCGGCAGGGTGCTCACGTAGCCGGAGACGGCCTTGCGCGCGAACTGAGCGCCGCCGGAGTTGAAGTAGCTCTCGGTGTTCACACCGTGATAGCGCGGCGGCCATTCACTCTCGTCGGTCCAGATGAGCCAGTCGCCCTGGCCCCACCACGTCTCCCACGGCCAGATGACGTGCAGCATGAGCCCGACGTACTTGCCCCGGCCGCTGGTCTCGAGGGCGACGTGGCCGGGAACGTGGGCAGGCCCGAAGGTCGGTACGTCCGCGTACCCCGCGGCGGTGTGCAGGTAGGTGGCATGAAACCGGCCCCAGTGGGCCGGGAGCTGGTCGAGTTTCTCGAGCTCCCAGCGCATCGAGATCTTCGCCGGCTGGTCGGAGTGATTCGAGAGGACCAGTCTCGCCCCGTCGGAGAAGGGCATCGGAAAGCAGCAGTAATCCTCCGCCCGGGTAATGCCCATGACCAGGGAGCTGAAGCGCGGGCCTTCGTCTCCCGCCGACACATGTCCAAAGAAGCTTGCGAGCGGGGTGTCGACGCTGGGTTGCAGATGGCCATCCCAGAAGATCTGCAGGCGCAGCCGATGCAGCAGTTCCGGCGCTTGAGGCTCGGCGGAGATGCGCCACTGCCTGAGCACGCCGGCCTTCTTCCACTCGATCTCCATCGACCGTCCGGGCGTGACGATGTCCTCTTTCTCCCCGGACCATTTCACCGGCAGGGGTGGGGGCATCTTCTCGGCTTCGAGCCAGCGGGCGCTGACCGCCTGAATCTCCTGCGTCTCCGCTTCCGACAGCGGCCAGGTCAGCGTCTGCACGTGGGTACCCGTCGAGTACGTCGTGTAGGTGATCTGCCAGTTCCGGCCCCAGTTGGTCGCCTTCTCGTTGAAGAGCTGCACCCGGCAGTGACGTTCGTACGGAATCGGCACGAGCAGGCCAGGGCAGGTCTTCTGGAAGACGAGCGGAAAGGGAATCGGCCCGTGCCGATCGTCGAAGAACCGTTCGATGGGCACGTCGATGAGAGGCTTGTCCGCGCCGTCGAAGAGGAGCTGAATGCGGGTGCCGGCCACTTCGTCGCCCAGGCCGGCGACGAAGATGCGGTGAATGCACCCCGGTCCGTCCACGTCGAGCAGGATGTTGAGGGGGCCTTCGATGCGCCTGTAGTCTGCGGAATCGTTCTCGCCGCCGGTGCGGTCCCACGTGCTCGCCAGCGCGGTCCGGGATCCCTCCAGTTCCGGGAGATGCTCGACCGAACGCAGCCGGCGCAGGAACCAGATGAGATCGCGGGTGTCCTGGCCGAAAACCTGGGGGGTGCTGGTGAGGGCCACGAGGAACAGGCTGACGCCGATGCACGTCCGGGGTGTCATGGCAGCGAGTTTCCGACACAACCACTTAATCACACACGAGGCGCTGGAAGGATGACAGTCTCAGGCCGGTCTGTCAAATCGCCCGGTTCGCAGGAAGGCGAGGGTCTGACGGCAGACGTCGGAGCGGTTCATGATGAAGGTGTGGTGGCCGCCGACCACCAGATGGTCGGTTTCGGCGGGCAGATGAGTCTGATGGACGCGAACCTTGGTGTCACCGGCGGCGGCGATGATGCCGATCTCCAGCCCCGCCGGCGTGGGGAGACGGCACACATAGCTGTCGGGCGAGCAGGCCAGCTCCGGCAGAGGTCGCCAGAGCCAGGCCAGGTAAGGACCGAGCCGCCGTGCGATGTCGGAGCCGCCATTGGGCGGGGCGAGCATGACGATTCGCCCGAGCCGGTCCGGAACCCGTTGATGGAGGGCCGCCCGCACGACGATTCCGCCCAGACTGTGCGTGACGAAGTGAATTCGCGATACATGCGGATCAGCTTCAAGGCGCTGAAGCTCTTCACTCAGGCGGTCGGCGTGAACCTGGATGCCCGCGCGCGTGCTGGG
The DNA here is from genome assembly GCA_964591605.1 of uncultured Planctomycetales bacterium. Classification (GTDB taxonomy): domain Bacteria; phylum Planctomycetota; class Phycisphaerae; order UBA1845; family PWPN01; genus CAYLLT01. The sequence goes on along the minus strand of CAZQEN010000347.1, from coordinate 745 downwards.
GTAGCGCCAGGGCCGTACCCGCAGGCCGGCGGCGCCGAGAAAGCGAGTGATCCGCGACATGGACCGGCACGTGCGGCCCAGGCCGTGAAGGATGAGAACGACTGGGTCACCACTTGTCACGGGCGTTGCTGCGCTAAATAGGAACGCAGAAAGATTCATCCGGGGTGGCATGGGCAATGTACTCATTGCCCGTGCGCATGGATCACGGGCAGCGGGTATCCCGGCGCGCCGGGACCCATGCCACCCCCTTTTGACACTGTCCATCATTCTGCGTTCCTGCTTAGAATCCATTGCTCGTGAAGGGCACGCTGCCGCGGGCCTTCGCCGTTCTCGTAGCCGCGGAGCGTCGCCTCGAGTCCGTCGTAGAGCTTTTTGGCGGTGTCGAGGTAGCACTGATCGGCGGCGGCCTGCGAGGCATCGGGCAGGCGGGGCACCTTGCTCTGGGCAACGAGCCGGCTGTGCTGCCCCGCAACGTCGATGTACTGCATCGCCAGTTCCGCGTGGCGGATTTCGTAGGTGTGGGACTGGCCCATGCTCAGGGCGCGCTTCACGAAGCGGGCCAGGGCAGCCCGGCGGGCGGCGAGCTCAGCAGGGGGCTGGCTGTCGTCGGAGGCAGCGTCGTCGCGCCTGGGGGACGACTCGTGCGGCGGGGCGGTTGCGCCGGCGCCGCCGCGGACAATGGCGACCGACGAGAGTTCGGGAGACGCGTCGGGCAGCGTGACGCTCTGGCGGTCGTCGTGCGAGT
>CAZQEN010000346.1:0-7979 GCA_964591605.1 uncultured Planctomycetales bacterium | reverse complement strand
GACGTCGGGCGTCTACGCGGCTGACGATCCTTTTCGAGCAGCCTTACCGAACGCGGTCACGATTCCGCAGTACTTCATGGCCCAGGGTTATCGCGTGGTCGGAGCGGGAAAGATCTTCCATCGGCCGGAACGTCAGTCATGGCATGAATTCTTCGCACCCCCCCGCGATCCCGGCCCGCCCGGGGCACAGCGGCCGCTCAACGGCATTCCGCAGGCGGGTTACTTCGACTGGGGACCGCTGGACGTCGACGACGCGCAGATGGCTGACGGACGGGTGGCCGAGTGGGGCATCCAGCAGTTGCGACAGATGACTGATCGTCCTTTCTTCCTGGGACTGGGGTTCTCAAAACCCCATCTGCCGTGGTTTGTCCCCCGGCGATACTTTGACCTCCATCCGCTCGACGCAGTGACACTCCCGGTGGTCAACGAGCATGATCTCGATGACGTCCCCGCGGCGGGCCGGCGCTTCGCAATTGACGGGGTGGGCTTTGTCGCCGTGCCGGGCGGCGATCATGCCAATGTCTTGAGATACAGGCAGTGGGCACGGGGCGTCCAGGGGTACCTGGCGGCCTGCAGTTTCGTGGATGCCCAGGTTGGGAGGGTTCTCGCAGCCCTTGAGGCCAGTCCCCATGCGCCAAACACCATCGTCATGGTGTGGGGCGATCATGGCTGGCATCTGGGCGAGAAGCTTCACTGGCGCAAGCATGCGCTCTGGGAGGAGGCGAACCGATGCGCGCTGTTTGTGGCCGCGCCTGGTGTGGCCAAAGCAGGCGCATTGTGCGAGCGTCCGGTCAGTCTGCTGGACCTTTATCCGACCCTGATCGAGCTCTGCGGCCTGCCCCCGCGCAGTGAACTCGATGGACACAGTCTGGTTCCGCTGCTCAAAGACCCGCAGACGGCCCGGGATGACCCGAGTTTGACCACGTACGGCTGGGGCAACCACAGCGTGCGGACACAACGCTGGCGATACATTCGCTATGCTGACGGCAGCGAGGAACTCTACGATCATCAGAAGGATGATCTGGAGTGGACAAACCTGGCCGCAGATCCTGATTTTCAGGGCATTAAACGAGATCTGGCGCGCCTCTTGCCGCACAAGAACGCGCCTCCCATGCCGAAATCGGGCAGGGCATCTGCCGAATAGAAGCGCGTTGATCCCGCGGAGCGGGAGAGCGAGCGGCGGGCCTGCCATGCGGCTGGCCCGCGTGCGGGCTGGGCCGCCTGCGCCGTGCCGCGGGGCCAGGTTCAGCCGGCGCACACGGCAGGAGCCTGGGTCCGTGACAGCTTGGGCGGGGTGGCATGGGCAGCTTCGGCTTCGCTGAGCGAAGCCGAAGCTGCCCGTGTGGGCCTCCCCACGGGTCCCGGCGCGCCGGGACATTCGCAGTTGCGAATGCATGCTGCCCATGCCACCCGCCTACCTTGTCACGCACCCCAGGAGCCTCGCCCGGACGGCAATTGACTTTACATCTCCGGATTTGTATTATCATATTCGGTTCATTTGGTTGCGTCTCACGGTCGTGGGGGCATGGTTAATGCAGCGGGAAGGCAAAGCCAAATACCGCGAGATCTACGAGCATATCCAGCAGCGGATCCTGTCCGGCCGGTATGCGATCGGGCAGCAGATCCCGACGGAAACGCAATTGGCGACGCAGTTTGACGCTTCGCGGGTGACGGTGGCCCGGGCGCTGCGCGACCTGAAGCAGGATGGTTTCCTGCTGCGGCGGCGGGGGGCGGGTTCCTTCGTGCGGCAGCTCCCCAAGGCCACCTCCAGCAACCTCTTGGGGCTGATCACCGGAGATACACCGGGACTGTTCGCGGCGCTCACGAATGAAATGGTCCGGGTGGCGCAGGCCAGCAACTTCGGTCTGCTGGCCAGCAAGTGGCCCGATCAGGACGTGGACACCATCCTGCGCCACGTCAAAAAGCTCTGCGAACAGTATCTGGGAGGGCAGGTCCAGGGGGTTTTCTTCACCCCGACGGACCTGCCACGGGCCGGGCTGCCGTACAACGCGCAGATCGCCGAGTCATTCCGGCGGTCCGGGATTCCGGTGGTCCTGCTGGACCGTGACGTGGCGGACTACCCGTTCCGGTCGGATTTCGATCTGGTGGGGATCGACAACTGCAACGCGGGCCTGGTCCTCGCCGAGCACCTTCTGCAACTGGGACACGTCCGCATCGGATTCGTGAGCCACGCGCGCGAGGTGCCCACGATCAGCGCTCGGATCGCGGGCTACCGGCACGCGCTGCTGAGTCGGGGCCTGAACCCCGAGGAGGGCTGGCTTTATCGGGGTGACACTTCGGACCGGGAATCCATCCGGGCGTTTCTGCGGGGCTCGAAGATCACGGCGGCGGTATGCGTGAACGATCACGAGGCCGCGATTCTGATGCGGACGCTGGCCGGGCTGGGGCTGCGCGTGCCCGACGACCTGGCCATCGTCGCGATCGACGACGACCAGTGGGCGACGTTCCTCTCGGTTTCGTTGACCACGCTGCGTCAGCCGTTCGCTGCGCTGGGCGCGGCGGCCATCGAGATGATGCTGGAGCGCCTGGCGCAGCCACAGATGCCGGCGCGGGAGGTGTGCCTGGCGTGCGAGCTGATCGTGCGGCAGTCCTGCGGCTCGCCCGAGTCAGCGGCCGGGGGATCGGGCGCCGGATCGGAAGGCGCCAGGGGCCCGGAGACGGAAGCCTTTGCGGAGACCGCAAGCATTCATGCACGGCAAAACCACAAAGCGTCACAGTGAGGTCAAGCATCGTCTGATCTATGAGCACATCCACGGCGGGATCCTGGCCGGTGAGTACAGCGTCGGCGAGAGAATCCCGACCGAGGAGGAGCTTGCGGACCGGTTCGAGACGTCGCGGGTCACGGTGGCGCGTGCGCTGCATGACCTCGAGCGTCAGGGCTTTCTCCTGCGGCGGCGGGGTTCGGGCTCCTTCGTGCGCATGCCGGGCAATCCGGCGGCCCAACTGATCGGCCTCATCACCGGCGACAGCCCGGGTATTTTCGCGAGCCTGTGCGACGAGATTTCGTGCTGCGCACAGACCCGGGGCTACAGCGTCCTGCTGGGCAAATGGCCGAACGCGGCCCTGGAGGACATCGTCCGGCATACGCACGCTCTGAGTGAGCAGTACATCAACCGTCGGGTGGCGGGGGTGATCTTCGAACCCATGTACGTTCCCGAAGCCAAGATGCCCATCAACGCGGAAATCGCCGAGGCATTCGTACGAGCGAACATTCCGGTCGTGCTGCTGGATCGCGACATTCACGATTTTCCGCGCCGGTCGCGTTTCGATCTCGTGGGGGTGGACAACCGGCAGGGTGGCTTCGCGCTCACCGAGCACCTGCTGTCGCTGGGCTATCGGCGGATTCATTTTCTGACGCAGGCGCTGACCGCATCGACGGTGACGGCGCGAATGACCGGGTATCACGATGCCCTGACGCGGCGCGGGATCACACCGGATCCCCAATGGGTGCATCATGGGGACGCCCGCAATGTCGACTTCGTTCGCCGTGCGATGCGCGCAGGCCCGCCGGAGGCGTTCGTCTGCTCAAACGACCTGGAGGCGGCCAAGCTGATGAATACGCTCGAAGGGCTGAAAGTCCGGATTCCCCGGGATGTCGCGATCGTGGGCTTCAACGACGATCCGTACGCGCGGCTGCTGACGGTGTCGCTGACCACGGTGCGTCAGCCGTGTCCACAGCTTGGGGCGGCGGCGGTCAAGCTGTTGCTGAACCGGATCTCGAACCGCAGCACAGTCGTTCGCGAGGTGCGGCTGAGATGCGAGCTGGTGGTGCGGGAGTCGTGCGGCGCCCAGTTGGCTGCCAGAGTCAAATCCCAGTAGCAGATGGTGTGACAGGATCGGCAATCGTGATCGCAGCGAATGGAGCGAGAGCTCACGTGGCCCGGGGGGCCGACAACTCGGGTCGCGGCCGCACCTGCTCTTCGAGCCCGCTTGCTTCGGCGAACCGCACCAATCCATGAAACGCGGCGGCATGCCCCGGCAGAAGAGATTCATGGCCTGATCGCCGGTCCGGGCTGCCTGTTCAGAACGGCGGAGTGCGGTCAGAACGGTCGAGGCCCTTCCGCCGTCGAGAATCGACTGTGGATGCCGCCCCTTTGCCCGGCAAGAGGGCTGTTGCGGACCAGATTCCGGAAACCCGAGACGATTCCGTCCAACTGGCCGGCCGTCAGCCCTCGAATGCACTGTGCAATGGTCATCGGTTGGGTCTCCTCGTTTTTCACACCTTCTCCCAGGGCGGGACATGCGAAGCGTGAACAGTTCGCGAGCCTGCCGGATCAGACCGTTGCCTGCCTGAATAGGAGACGCAAGGCCTTTCACAAAGGCCCAGCGGCGCCTCACTCGCAGCCTGATTCGCACAATTCACGGTGGCCGGAAGATTGTGCCCGCTGTGGCAGCGCTGAAGGATGCCGAAGTCGTCTGAGTCCACGTCGTCGTTACCGTCGAGACGAGCGTCGGCGCAGAGCGGATTGTTCTGTGCGACCCTGGGCCCGAGCCGGCAGCTTTTCAGATAGGTGAGATCATCTGCATCGACGTCGCCGTCCTGGTCGAAGCATCTGCGACAGGATAAACAAGGCCAGCCTGCGGGTGTCGCCGGAATCTCCTCTGCGCTTATTTGCAGCCCAGCACCGATCGGATTCGTGCGGCGGCGCTTGATCCATGACTACAACAAGGTGGCGGTGTGGATGATAGGCCAGCATCTGGCCAAGGAAGGCGATGACCTCATCAGATGCTATTCTCTTCTCGAGAAGGCGGAAGAGAAGATGGCCGGGCTTGCTGATGGCGGACATGGCTGCGATTCCTCCTCGTGCGCCGGTTACGCGGATCCTCGGCGTCCGGCCACAAGGCGCCCATGTCCTGCCGAGGAAGGCGGTCAGAGAGACATTCGATTCATCCTGAAAATACAGGATAGCACGGTGTTTTTTGACGGTTCGCCGGATCCTGGGCGCCTCGGTCCGCATCCACTCTCGCCTGGCGTCCTCGTCGATTTCGAAGTACGCTCGTTCCGGTTTCTGGCAGGTGAGGCCCGCGTCGCGAAGGCGCCTCCAGATCGTATTCTTGGACACTCCAATCCCATGAACGTCGTCTATGACGGCACGCAGCCGGCCAACGGTCCACAAATCGGTCTCATAGCCGTAATAGGAGGCAGGCTTGAGCACAAGGCTTCGCCAATCTGCTTCGCTCAGGTCCTCCAATTTGCGAGGGCGACCACTGCCGGGTTTCCGCAGAAGTCCTGCTGTACCTTCCTCTCCGTAACGTCGCACCCATCGAAAGACAGTGGACCGATCCGTTTGATACGCAGCAGCTACCTCGGAAATGCCCAGACCTCGCCGCACCGCCTCCACGGCTCGCACTCGGATTTCATACGTGGAGTGATTCGTACCCACACTACAATTATCGGACCATAGCTATGTTCAGTCGCAATTATTTTGGGACGAGCCATACGCCCGTGCCGGTGTCTCCTGCATGTATGCGAACGAACTACAACAATGACGAGGTGGTTGATCAGGCTGACCTGGCCATCTTCCTGGCCTGCATGTCGGGCCCCAACGTGATTGCCGACAGGACTTGTGATGACCCATATCAGTAGTGCTGTCGCGGCCCTGCCCCTGCTGCTCGGGACGGCGGTCGTCGTCGGACAGCCGCTGGCCGGGCAGATCGTCCGCGATGCTCAGCATCCGGCGTGGTTCAAGTTCCAGGGAGGCGGGCCGTTCTTCCTCTGCGGGCCGGGTGACCCCGAAGACTTTCTCTACCGCGGCACACGCAACCCCGACGGCACGCGAACCGGCGATCAGATGGCTCTCATTCAGAAGCTCGCCGGCACGGGGGCCAACTGCATCTACCTGAAGGCCGTCCGCAGCCACGGCGGCGACGGCGACGCCACCCACAATCCCTTCGTCAACAACGATCCCGCGGGCGCTCTCAACAACACCCTCCTGAACCAGTGGGAAACGTGGTTTACCGCCATGGATAACAACGGAATCGTGATCTTCTTCTTCCTGTACGACGACAGCTCGTCGACCTATGGCAAGAGCCTGCCGACCGGCGGACAGCTCAAGCCGGAGGAGGCTGCCTTCATCGACGGCATGGTCGCCCGCTTTAAGCACCACCGGCATCTGATCTGGTGCGTGGCCGAAGAGTACGGCGAAGGCCTCAGCCAGGCCCACGCCCTCAAGATTGCCGAGCGGCTCAAACAGCAGGACAACCGCCAGCATCCGGTGGGCATTCACCAGAACAACGGAACCTCGTTCGACTTTCCGGGCAACACGCTTTTCGACCAGTTTACGGTTCAATGGAACGTGCTCACCGCCGCAGAACTGCACTCGGGGACGGTGGCCGCCTGGAACAGCGTCAACGGCCTGCAGAACGTCAACCTGTCAGAATTCGCGGATGCGGGCACGGGGAGTGAACTCTGCCGGAAACTCTGGGCGATCGCCCTGGGCGGCGGCTACAGCATGGTGCTGGGGATGGATATTGCCTCTACGCCGGTCAGCGATCTTCAGGATTGCGGCCGGCTGGTTTCCTTCATGCAGGCCGTGCGGTTCAATGAGACCGCCCCCCACGACGAACTCGCCCGTGCCGACACCGATTGCGTGCTGGCCGATCCGGGAGAAGTCTACATCGCCTATGCCGATGCGGGCAGCACGGTCGGGCTGGCCGTCGCGGCGGGACACTACGTGATCCGGTGGTACGATCCCGCCGCCGGGGCCGGCGGCCGATGAGCGGTCGTTGCGGGCAGGAGCCCCTGCGGTCTCCAGCAGGCCGTCAGCGAGTACTCCACGCCGGACGAACCGGCCACAAACAGCGTCCGGTTGCGCCGGACCTGCTCGGTCAGAACGGCGCCGATCACCGGCTCGTGTTCCGCCGACAGAACATCGATGAGAATCACTTCCGCGCCCCGACTGACCAGCCGGCGATACGCCGCGCAGGCCGTTCGCACGTCGCCGAGCGACAGGACGTCGAGAAGCTCGATCCGGCGGTGCGTCTGCCGGCCCAGATGCAGGCGCAGATCGCTTTCCACCATGGGCGTGATCGGATGGCGGCTCATCGTGGGATGCCGGTCGAGGCGATAGGGCTCGCTGTCCTGCCCGGATCGGGCGAACAGGTTTCCAGACACGCAGAATCGGCCCAGGGCCGGCGCCCCGACCTGCAGCGGCACAACCGGCGTGTCGAAGAGTCTGGCGCCGATGTCGATCGCCCTGCCGATACTGCCGATCTCGGGAGACGAGTCGAAGGTCGAGCAGACCTTGTAGTGCACGATCGGCAGATTCAGTCGTTTCAGCGCATCGAACGCGCTGCCCAGTTCGACCTCCATGTCCGCGGGAGGAAGCGACCGGCTGCAGCCAGCGATGCCGACCGCCCGCAATCCCTCATACCGGGCCACCTGTTCGGGCCGAGGGTGCCCGATGAACAGCACCGTCCGCAACCCCGTCCGCGCGAGGGCCTCCATCGCATCCGTGGAGCCGGTGAAGTCGTCCCCGTAGAACCCCGCAAGCAGGTCGGCGCCGTGATTGATGTCCTGCTGTTTCACCATGACCGCTGACACCCGGCAAGCGTCGAATGGGAACGCCGTCAGACCGCGCGGACGAACCGCCTCCCCTGGATGGCTCGCCATCGATGCTGCCCGAACCCCTGCCTTCCGGCCGTTGCCAGGCCACCGTGCGACAGGCTCGACATCGCAGACGAGGTGGACCGTTCCACCAGCGCGATTTTGCGTTAAGTCTATGTTAATGCGCCGGTTGTCGCGAGAGAACGGAGATTCCTTGGCAGAATCGATGCAAACCATTTACACATTCTGCCGCCCCCCGGCATGACAGAAGCACACGAGCACGAATGACCCCTGCGCGACGATGGATGGCCGGGAAGACGGACCCCCACACCCAACCGCCCCCGGGTGCGTGACAACATCGGCGGGTGGCATGGGTCCCGGCGCGCCGGGACCCGTGGGGAGGCCCACACGG
>CAZQEN010000345.1:0-8003 GCA_964591605.1 uncultured Planctomycetales bacterium | reverse complement strand
GCACGGCCTTCCAGGCCGTGCACATGGGCAGGATGCCCATGTGACATCACGGGCAAGGATGCCCGTGCTACGATCAGACATCCTCGTCCAGGAAGTACCGCCGCGTGGCGGAGTCGCGGCGCAGGGCGGCGATGGCGTTGTGGAGGCGGGACTTGACCGTGCCCAGCGGGACACTCAAGGCCTCGGCGATTTCCGAAAGGCTCAGGTCATCGATGAAGCGAAGCTGGACCACCTCGCGCTGGACGTCGGGCAGACGGGCGAGGACGACGCGCAGGTCAGCGCGGGCCGATGAGCGGTCCGTTGCGGCGACCTCGAGATCCTCGGTCAGGCCATCTTCAAGCCGCTCGGTCTTGTGCTTTCGCGCGACCTCCATCGCCAGGTGCTTGACGACCGGATAGAGCAGCGTGGTCAGCCGGCCGGTCAGACGCAGGCCGGGCAGCCGGCGGACCAGGTACAGAAACGTGTTCTGCAGTACATCCGCCGCATCGTCGGGGGGGGCGGTGAAGCGGGCCGCCGCGCGAAGCACCCAGTCGCGGTGACGGTGGTAGAGGGCCTCGAACGCCCGCTGATCGCCCGCCGCGGCCCGATCGACCAGCTCCTGATCGCTTCGACTGTCGGAGGTATACGACATGTTCGGCCAATCATGCGGGTCTGGCAGCTTGGTCGGGCATCGCTCACTCCTGTGCCCGCAGGGCATTCGATGGTTGCCAGGGACTTTGAGTGCCTGGATGCCAGCCTCAGTCAAATCCCCCCCTTGTTTTCCTCCGTCCGCAGGGCGGAGAAACACAGGGGAGGGCCAGAAGGAAAGTAGCAGTTCGTTCCCAGGGACTGGAAGTCCCTGGCAACCCTCGTGCGCCCTGCCGGGCGGAATCAGTGCTGCATCAGCCCTCCCCGGAACATCGCCGGAGCCATCATGCGAGCGCCCGGCGGCGAATGCAACCGGCGGCGCACATTGTGTTATACTGGCGTCCCTGGGTTGCGGAGCATCTCTGATGGGCCTTCACGGCCACTGGCGGCGCGGGATCGCGGCGAGCATGCTGGCCCTCTGCGCGGCAGGCGGCGCTTTCGGGCAGGTCGTCGACCGCTCCACGCTCACCGGCAAGATCGTCTGCGGCTACCAGGGCTGGTTCAGTTGCCCGGGCGACGGCAACGCGACGAGCATCGGCTGGAACCACTGGAGCAAGAGCAGCACGGATATCGGACCGGGGCTCTACAACATCGATCTCTGGCCCGATGTCACTTCATTCGACCCCGACGAGCTTTTTGCCGCGCCGAACGTGCAACTTCTCGACGGCAGCACGGGCAGCCTCTTCAGTTCGCGGACGCTCAAGACGGTCGAGCGGCATTTCAAGTGGATGCGCGAGAACGGCATCGACGGCGTGCTGCTCCAGCGGTTTCTGGCCAGCTTCGGCGGGGTTTTCTTCCAGCAGCGTAATGCCGTGACGCAATGCGTGCGCAGCGCCGCCGGCACCTACGGCCGGGTATTCGCGATCGAATACGACATCAGCGGCGGCGACACCAGCACCCTCTACAACGTCATCACCACGGACTGGAAGTACCTGATCGATACCTACGCCCTCACCGGCGACCCGCGGTATCTGCATCACAACGGCAGGCCGGTCGTGGGCATCTGGGGCTTCGGCTTCGGCGACCGGCCGGGCACGCCCGCGGTGGCCGCGCAGATCATCGACTTCTTCCGCAACGACCCGGTCTACGGCGGCAATACGATCATGGGCGGCGTACCGACGAGCTGGCGCACGAACACCACCTGGGCCAGCGTGTTCCGCAGCTTCGACATCATCTCGCCCTGGACGGTCGGCAGCTACGGCACCTCGACCAGCAGCATCAACGGCTCGCGCAACAACGTGACCGTGCCCGACCTGGCCGAGTGCAGCAGCCTGGGCATCGGCTACCTGCAGGTCTTCTGGCCCGGTTTCAGTTGGGACAACCTGCAGGGCTATCCGCCCGGCACCTCGAATATCCCGCGTAACGGCGGGCAGTTCTTCTGGGACCAGGCCAACGCGTTCCAGTCGGCCGGCGTGCAGATGATGAAGATCGCCATGTTCGACGAGGTGGATGAAGGCACGGCCATCCTGAAGGTCACAACCAATCACCCGGTCACCGACAACTGGGTGGACTACGGCACGCTGCCGACCGACTGGTACCTGCGGCTGGCGGGGGCGGCGACGAAGATGCTGCGCAAAGAGATCCCGGTCAATTCGACGCTGCCCTCGGTGCTGCCGATCGACGCGCGCTGCAACGGCGACGAGGCGTCGATCAACCTGGGCGAGGATACGGCCGACCGCATGACGCACGTGCAGGTCGGCGACGGCGATACGACCGTGGTGACGCAGGCCGGCGTGCTCTGCCGCCGCAACGTGAGCAGCTCCAGCGACCTCTATATGTATTTCGCCGTCGATGACGCGTTCGCATTGGCCGGCAGCGTGCCCGAGGTGTGCATCACGATCGACTACTACGACACCGGCGGGTCGAGCGGCGCGCTGCGCCTGCAGTACGACTCGTCAGACCCCGCCCCGTTCCCCAACAACTACTACAAGGATGGCGGAAGCGTGACGCTCAGCACGGCCAACAGGTGGAAGCGCAAGATCTTCCACGTCAGCGACGCGTATTTCGGCAACCGCCAGAACAACGGGGCCGACTTCCGCATCAATCTCGCAAAGTCCGGCGGCGGGCTCTTCTATCTCGACCGTGTGCTTGTGACCTCGGCCATCCCGCGCCCGCCGACGTTCGAGGTCGCTCCGGCAAGCTTCACTCACGCCATCCTGCGCGGCGGCACCCTGACCAGCGACACTTTCACAATCCGCAACGTCGGCTGGCTGCCGGCGGATTACACGCTCACGCCGACGGCGCCGTGGCTGAGTGTGTCACCGGGCGGCGGCACCGGAAGCGGAGAAACGGATACCGCCACGATCGATTACAGCATCTCGGGGCTGAGCGGGGGCAACTATGTGGGCTCGATACAGGTGAGCGCCCCCGGGGCCTCAAACGCGCCGCAGATCAGCGTCAATCTCGTCGTTTACCACTTCGGCGACATGGACCACGACCAGGACGTGGACCAGAGCGATTTCGGCCGCTTCCAGGCGTGCCTGAGCGTCGCCGTCCCACCGCTGGCCCCCGAATGCGAGGAGGCCGACTCCAACGGCGACCACTGGGTGGACGGCGCCGACTTCGAGCAGTTCCGCCAATGCCTGGCCGGCCCCAACCGCCCGCCGGGCTGCTGAGTCGGACCGTTTCGAGTGCCGAGCCCAGACGGCCAGAGACGCGATTTCGGCACCGGCGCGGCGAATACTTGAAACTCGATACTCGAAACTCGAAACTCTTCCTGACTTGAATCCCGAAACCCACATCTCGAAGCCCCGACCGCCTCGATCGTCGCTTTTCGTGGCGTGTGCCGCGCTGTTCTCCGCCGCGGTGGGCTTCATCGCGTTCGCCCCGGCCCTGCGCAACGAGTTCGTTTACGACGATCTGCCGATTGTCGTGGAGAACAGGACGGTCACCGAGCCCGGGGCGTGGTACCGCTTCTGGCGGGAGCCTTGGTGGCCGCGGGGCACCTCGAATGACCGGCTGTATCGCCCGCTCACGCTGTGGTCCTTCCGGGCCAACATCATCCTGCAGGAAATCCTCACCGGGCGGCGCGAGGGGCTGCCGGCGTTGCGCGGGCAGTACGCCGCGGCGCCGGACCCCTTCTGGTTTCACCTGGTCAATCTGGTCATACACGGCCTGACCGCGGCAGGTGTGGCCGTCCTGGCGTATCGACTCTCCGGGCGGGCGGGAGCGGCGTGGGCGGCAGGACTGCTGTTCGCGGCACATCCGCTCAATGCTGAATCCGTGGTCACTGCCTACGGGCGGGCGGAACTGCTTGCTGGCTTCTTTGGCGTATGGCTGCTCGCCAGATACTTGAAAGTCGAAAGTCGAAAGTCGAAAGTCGAAAGACTGCAACGAAAGACGCAGATTAAAGCCCGCGGCGTGTGGTTCCATGTCGTCAACGGGCTGCTCCTGCTGGCCGCGATGATGAGCAAGGAGCACGCGGTATTCATCTGGCCGGTGTTGCTGCTGATCGACCTCTGGCGACGCGCAGAGCCGCGACCGTCAGGGAGCGGTTCCCTCACATCACCTCCACCATCAGGGAGCGGACTTCTCGACCCAACCGCCAAAGAACTCCTCCCCCTGGGACGCGATTTGGACTCATCACAGCCGCTCCCTCACGGTCGCGGCTCTGAATGGCGCACGTGGTTGAACCGCACGATCGGACCCGCACACCTCCCCTTCGCGCTGGCGGGGGCGACGTTCCTGTTCCTGCGGTTCTCGGTGTTCACATGGAAAGCACGCATCCCCGGCTCGGACCTTCCCTACTGGCAGGCACCGCTGGGGCACGCCAGTCTGATCGAGCACGTGCTGACGCCGTTTCGCCTGCTCTGGCTGACGGTGGAGTTGCTCGTCTGGCCGCCACGCCTGTGTCCCATCTGGAGCGTGCCCGCCCTGCCGCTGGCCAGCCGCCTGAGCCCTGACGTGATCGCGGGGATGGCTGTCCTCCTGACCCTGCTCCTCTCGGCCGTGGTCCTCTGGCGAAAGCGCTTGCCCGCGGGCGTATTGATTCTGGGTCTCATCTTGCTGCTACTGCTGCCACTGCAGGCGATTCCTCTCGCGAACTGGTTGTTCGCGGAGCGCTGGCTCTACCTGCCAACCATTGTCGTGGCCGCTCTGGTGGGTGCGGCGGCCGCCCGGCTGAATGGACCCGGCCTCCTCCTGGGCACCGCCCTGACCGTGCTGCTGCTGCCGGCCACGTGGGCCTACACCAGTGCGTACCGCGACAATCTGGCCATGCTCCGAGACGTGGCGCGCCGCCAGCCCGACAATCTCCAGGCGGCCAAGAACCTCACCGGGGCGATGCTGGTGATCGGAGACAACGTCGCGGCCGTCCAGCACGGCTGGCAGACCATCGAGCGGTTTGGGGATATTCCAGACGTCTACCTCTACCTGACGCAGGCGTACATCCGGCTGGGAGACGGAGAATCGGCTCTCCGGAGCCTGGACCGGTTCTTTGAGTCCACGGCGGGCAAGCCGGGCCTCGGGTACGGCGAACTCCGCCGAACAGCGGAACTACTGGCGCAGCAACAACATGCGAGAACTTCTGCCCCGGGCAGCACCCCCGATCCGCAGGCCGAGGCCCGCTGACAGGCCAGGAACGGGATGGCTCGAGGCATCTCATGACCCGTCACACCCCGGGAGCATCCGGATCTTGATACAGGGAGGCTTCATACGCACGATGAGAGGTTTTTGGCTTGCCCAAATCCCGGCCAGGTGTTAGACTTACCGTCCGTTGGCTCCCTGAGCCAGCCAACCCTTCCGTTCTTCTGCGCGTACGGGGTCCGGACATCTTAAGAGGTGCAACCCATGAGTCGCTCCCCACTCATGTCACGGGCGATTGCCTTCGGCGCCGCTTTCGCAGCACTCGCACTCCAGTCCCATGCTGATGAGTTCCGCGGCATGTGGGTCTCGCGGTTTGAGTGGCCCAACAAGGACGTGGCGACGGTCCAGACCACGATCGACACGATCATGGACAAGCTGCAGGCCGCCCACTTCAACGCGGTCCTGTTCCAGGTCCGCGGCCAGGCGGACACGCTGTATCCCTCTCCGGAGGAGCCCTGGTCGCAGATTGTTTCGCCCGACGGCCTGGAGCCGGAGGGCTGGAACGGCTTCGACCCGCTGGCGTATGCGATCGAGGCGGCCCACAGCCGGGGACTGGAGTTCCACGCGTACATCAACACGCATGTGTGCTGGCAGAGCGGCGCGGGCAATCCGCCGGCAGCCCCCAACCACGTGTTCTACAAGCACTGCAACGCTGCCAGCGCGGCCACCCGCGACTGGCTGGTGCACGATCAGGCCGGAACGCCGGTGCAGTTTGAAGAGAGCGGCTACGTGTGGATGGCGCCCGGCGTACCCGATTTCCAGGCCTACACGCGCCGGCAGGTGATGCACGTGGTCCGGAATTACGACGTGGACGGCGTCCACTTCGACCGCATCCGGACGCCGGGCCCCGAGTATTCCTATGACCCGATCTCCCTGGCCCGCATCGGCGGCGAAGGCAATCCCGACGGCCTGGCCCCCATCCCGTGGACGCGGGACCAGATCACGCGCATGCTGCGGGATCTCTACGTCCAGATCATGGACGTCAAGCCCCAGGTCAAGGTGAGCTCGGCGCCGCTCGGTCTTTACGCCCCTGCCCGATACGCGCAGTACGGTTACCCGCAGAGCCCGTGCGGCTACCTGTATGGTTACTCGTGCGTCTACCAGGATGCTCAGGCCTGGCTGTCGGCGGGCGTGATGGACTTCATCGTCCCACAGATCTACTGGGCCGACGGCGGATCCAACCCCGATTTCAGCGAGGTGCTGCCCGACTGGCTCGACAATCGCTCCGGCCGGCATGTCTATCCGGGCTCGACCACGGGCGGGCACAATGCCACCAGCCTCAAGAACGAAATCAGGACGTCCCGCGATATGAACGCTGCGCGGATGACGCCCGATGCGTCCGGCAACGTCGTCTTCAGCTACAGCAGCTTCAACGCCAACGATTATTGGACCCCCTACACGACCATCGACGGCCCCTACTACCAGCCGGACGTGGTACCCACCATGCCCTGGAAAACGAACCCCACGAAGGGCTTCCTGCTCGGCACGGTGACCAGCGCGGCCAACGGAGCGGCCATCACCGATGCACAGCTCACCGGGGCGTCGGGCGACCATATCGCCCTCTCCTCAGGCGATGGGGTGTACTCGTTCGCCCAGGTGGATCCCGGGGCGTACGTGATAGAGGTCTCCAAACAGGGGTATGAAAGCACGAGCGACGTGGTGGTCATCACGGCGGGTGCGGTCACGCATCTGGATTTCGAGATGACACCGCTCTCGACGGACGACCCCGATCCTCAACTGGGCATCAACTTCACGCAACGCCACCACGACATGGACGTCGGCGAGGCCCCCCAGCCTGACACGCTGCTGGTACGCAACACCGGCGGACTGGGAAGCTCGCTCAACTTCGAGGTCCAGGTCAGCGCGGGCGACAACTGGCTGACGTGCACCCCCGCGAGCGGAACCGTGCTGGCCCCTCTGGCCGGCGAGGTCCACATCAACTACGCGGGCGCGGCCGCACTGCCGCCGGGCGACTACGACGCGACCATCACCGTGGCCGCTCCGGGTGTCGCGGGCTCCCCGCTCCAGGTGAGCATCACGCTCCACGTGAATGGCCCGATCATTCAGACCAGCGTCACGCAGCTCCAGACCACCGCCGCCGTTGCCGGTCAGAACGCGCCGGACCGGCAGTTCCAGATCAGCAACAGTGGACCGGGCACGCTCCTCTACCAACTGATCCCCACGGTCCCATGGATGACGCTCGATCCGGCCTCCGGTGAGGTGACCGCCGAGACGGACACCGTGACCGTTCATTTCCAGACCACGAGTCTTCCGGTCGGGACGTATCAGGGACGGATTCTGATCATCGCCCCGCAGGCGGATCCCACCTCGAAGACCGCCGAGATCGCGGTCACGCTGAACGTCGAGGCGTCCAACGTGCCGCCGGGCGGTGTGGTGATCCCGCCGGCGGATGGAGACGCGGACGGCGTGCCCGACACGCAGGACAACTGCCTGACCGTCGCCAACCCCATCCAGTCTGACCAGGATCTCGACGGCGTCGGCGACACGTGTGACAACTGCCTCCTGCGGGCAAATCCGGACCAGCTCGACAGCGATCAGGACGGCCGGGGCGACGTGTGCGATAACTGCCCCGCCGCTGCCAACGCAGATCAGATCGACACCGACGCCGATGGTGTGGGCGATGCGTGCGACAACTGCCTGGTTGTGTCGAACACCGGCCAGACCGACGGCGACGGCGACGGGGTGGGTGATCCGTGCGACAACTGCCCGGCCGTGGCCAATTCCGACCAGAAAGACTCCGATGCCGACCGCGTGGGAGATGCCTGTGATAA
>CAZQEN010000344.1:0-8053 GCA_964591605.1 uncultured Planctomycetales bacterium | reverse complement strand
GCCCAGGATCCGATCGGGAACCCACAGCGGAACTATGCGAATCTGCAGACCGTTGCGGCCCCCAGCACGAGCCCGGCGGCACAGTTGATCTCGCTGGGGCTCAACAACAATCTGCTGAACTCGGCCGCTCCGGGCTCGCGTTATATGGCCCGGGTGCTGGGTGCGGACGGCGGAACGGGTGCGGGCGCCTATTTTAAACTCGATGGCGGTGCTGGAACGGCCCGCTCGATCGGCTGGCATGAGTTGCGAGTCGACATCAAAGCCGCGTCGATGACCTTTTTCGTGGACGGGATCGAATGCCAGACCCTCTCCGTCGGTGCTGCCGGCAACTACACGTTGATCCGGATCGGGTCAGGACTTTCCAACGGTAACACCGCGGCCTACTTCGACGACATGAAGCTCGAGTTGATCCCCGAGCCGATGACGCTCGGATTGCTCGCTCTGGGGTCTGTGCTCCTCGCTCGGCGCTCACGCCGGCAGGGAGCCTGAGAGTCGCGGACAGAAGCAGAGGCGTAAGAGCACGGTCTGACGGCTGACGGCACGCAACCGGCCCACGCACGACGCGGGGTGCCGGTGCAGGGAGTCCTCGTCGCCTGTGTGAACCATGTGAGTACCGCCCCGCCCGCTGTGCAGCACCGGGCGGGGCTTTTCAGACGGATCGTCGTAGCCGGGATAGGTCAACACGGGGGCTGTGTCCCCCACTCAACTGGATTAGGGAGTCCTGACAATGCGAAACGAGACGAAAACGGGTACCCGCGGCGCTCACAGGGCATGCCGCAGCGGTCGCAGGATGATTCTGCTCAATGCCGTCACCGGCCTGGCCCTCCTGGCCTGGACGCCCTGGGCGCAGGCGCAGGAGGTTGTTTTCGACAATTTCAATGCCAACGAAGGCCATTTCACCAACCACCCCGCATTCTCAGGAAGCACCAACGGCATTGTTGGCTCGCCCACGTCGACGGCCGATCGCGTCACGACCGACAGCCCGCGTGAAGGCATCGGTCACCAGAAGCTGGTGCTCGTCAAGACCGTGGACGCCGGGGCCTTCCGGTGCCGTCATCTGTCCGGAGGAGGTGTCATTGGGAACAATGTGCCATTCACCACCGGCGCCGGCACAGACGGATGGATCGGCTATTACCTGAAAACCACGCAGACAAACTTGACTGCCTCGATGTGGATTGAGGGCCCGAGCAACAACTTTGCCACCCGCAAGGACATCATCGCGGATGGTCAATGGCACCTGTATGAATGGAACCTGGATGATGACACCAAGGGGGCGGACGGCTGGGGGGATGATGCCAACGGCATTCTCGCCAATGCGGCCACCGTCGCGAACGGAAGTCACACGATCGATTCGATTATCATCAGAGGCACGGACATCCCCGCCAACCAGTCGATGACGATTTTCTTTGATTTCCTCGCCCTGAACCGGAACGGAAGCGTTGCGAATATGTGTGATGTCGGGGGGAACCTGACCCCATCCGTCGGCGGAATCGACGGGCCGTTGCACGAGGGCCTCACCACCCTCAATGTCAGAGGCGTCAGCACTTCCATCGGCGACAACCCCACGGACGCTCTGAGCATCTATGCCAACGGAGTGTTCCTGACCTCAAAGACCACAGGCTTTGCCAGAACCGGCAATGAAACCGTTGATGTCACCGGTCTCCTGGCCGGCAAGAAAGGCCAGCGACTCACCGTGACGCAGACCCTGGGCAGCCCGGCCGTCGAAGGCTGCAAGCCTGACCAGACCACCGGCGTCATGATCGGCGGAGGCGCGAACCCCAAGGTGCGGGTCTGCTTCAGCATCCGCGAAGACCCTGCCCTGACCGGCCCCATTGGTGCGGCCAGCAGCACCGGGAGCGGACTCATCTACTGGAGGCCTGCCACCGGACGCAACAGCAACGTCGCCGTCGGAAGCGTCGAATTGACGCCCGGACTCTGCTGGCAGACCGTCTCTGCCGTACCCGCCGATTCCGTCGTCCGGTGGAACGCCACCGGGACCGTCACGGACAACGATCCGAACGTGCTCGAAGGAAACTTCGGCGAGCTCGATGCCGTCTGGTTCTCGATCGGAACTGACAACGACACCGGCCCCTATCGGATCTATATCGACGAGCTGCGCAACGGCAGCACGCTCATCCAGGGTTGGGAAACGGGCGAAGTCCTGTTCGCTCAGCCCAGTTGGTCCAGCACCACCGATGGCGGACTGCTGCTGGATGGACCGGTGGGCGACCTGAACTCGCGTGTCATCAGTTCCATTCCCGACCGCGGGACCAGTTCGCTCCGCGTGAGCTTCCAGTACAACAACGCAAGCAACCAGCAGGGTCTGCGCTGGCTGCCCAACGGCCAGGGCGGCGGCGTTGGACGCCCGCAGGTCGATCTGCGGCTGCCGATCTCGGCCCGATTCCTCGTCCTGCCGGTCGGCACCACCGCTCCCGGTGCGGGTCCGGTCTTCACGCAGCCGCTCAGTCCGACCACCGTGACCATTCCGCAGGGCGCCACCGCCGGGCCGTTCACGGCCGATGCCGGCAACGGCTTCACCTACACCTGGCTGGTGAACGGCGTGGTCAAGGCCAGTGGCGTGGATCTCAAGTCCTTCACGACCGATCCTCTGCAACTGGCGGACAACGGCGCGACCGTCTCCGTTGTCGTGTGCGACCCGGCCAACGGCTCGGTCCATAGCGGCGACGCTGTGGTCACCGTCCTCTCGTGCAATCTGCCGGTCGTCGACATCGACGGCGACACAGACGTCGACATGTACGACTTCCAGGTCTTCCAGTCGTGCTTGGGTCTCGCTGCGTCGGCCCCCGGCTGCAGGTGTGCGGATACGAACGGCGATAACGTGGTCAACTCGGTCGACTTTGGCGATCCGGGCAACCCGCTGCCGCCGACCTTCGTCGGGTGCGCGTCGCGCGACAAGGTGCCTTCGCCGTGCCTGCCGTGAGGTGAGGGCGCAGAATACAGGACCGTGCCGCTCCACAACTGAGCGGCCGGAGTCGATCCTCCGGTGGGGCTGGACCATCCAGCCCCACCTTTTCTTTTAACGACACACACGAACGATGCGTTCGGACGCAAATCCGTCAACCCGTGTTGCCAGCACGACGGCAGGGGGGTTGGAGCCGCCTTCGCAGCAGAAAAAACCGGCTTTCGTCCCGCATTTTATATAATCTTTCTTGCCCTGACCCTCGGGGTCCAGTAAACTGGTGGTGTAGTCGATCTCTTCAGAGGAGTCGCCCCAGGCGGCGGGTGCGGATGCCCGTCGCCTGTAACGGACTGGCGTCAGGGAAGCGGCCCGCACCGTGGATATCTGATCATGAGCAGACCGAAATCAAAAACCGCCTTTACGCTCATCGAAGTCCTCGTCGTCGTCGCGATTATCGCCCTGCTGGTCTCCATCCTGCTCCCCTCGCTCGCCCGCGCGCGCGAACAGTCCCGGATGGCTATCTGCAAGGCCAACATGAAGCAGATCCTCACCGCCCAGATGCTCTACGTCGCCGAGGCACGGAAACTCCCGGCGACGCAATACGTGTTCTACTACTGGAATGTGCCTTACACACGCGATATGAATCTGAAGCACACCAATTGGATGTGGGAGGGAGCTACTGGCTATACGAGCCGGAAAGAGCCTCACTTTCTCGAGGACGTCCCTCAGCGCGGAACGATCTTCCGCTACACCCGCGACGCCAAGCTGTACGTCTGCCCGTCTGACCACGAGGGCGAGCCCACCGACACCCCCATGGGCGGCGGCGGCAACGGACGCCTCAGCTACGCCATGAACGCCTATGTCGGCTTCAAGTCCCCCGACCACATGAGCCGCCCCGCTCAGAGCTTCAAGATCTACAAGAGCCGTACCGATCCCAGCCCCAAGATCGTCAACACGCGGATGACCTGGTCGCCCGCCCGCATGCCCCTCCTGGTCGAGGAGCATCCCTACACGAACATCAACCGAAACTGGGAAGGGAATTTCAACGTGGTCGATCAGATCGTCGCCCGGCACGCTGCCTTTGCCGGCGGCGAAATGGCCCGGTCCAACATCGGCTACATCGACACCCACGTCGAATCGCCCAACTACAAGATCCGGACCACGGCCTTCGATCTGTATGCGGAAATCGGCTTCCCCACGTACGACCAGGATTTCCTGCAGATCTTCATGGCCCGTCTGAAGTGACCACCCTCACGCGGCCCCGGACCGCGAACCGGGCGCCCACGCTCGACACCGCTTCCATCCGCACCCCTGTGGCCGGGTCCGTGACAGTTTGGGCGGGGTGGCATGGGCAGCTTCGACTTCGCGGAGCGAAGCAGAAGCTGCCCGTGTGGGCCTCCCCACGGGCAGTCAGCATTCGCACTTGCGAATGTCCCGGCGCGCCGGGACCCATGCCACCCGCCGATGTTGTCACGCACCCCCTGTGGCCGCGGCTCGACCCGCCTCGTTGCGTCATCGCCCGCCCGCGGCCATAATCAGCACGCACCAGGATCCCTGTCGCCGAATCGGAGGCGCTTCCATTGCCATGCTTCCTTCTGGAGTTGATGATGTCCGCCGTGCTCGCCGCTCCTGACTCGGCCGGTTTCAGCGGCGCCAGCGTGTTTTTCACTTCCGCCGATCCGGCCATCCGCCAGGCGAGATCCCTCGTCGCCGACGGCCGGCTGCGGGAGGCTCAGGCCCTGCTCGATCAGCCGGGTCCGGACCCGGCGGCCGCCGCGGAAGGCCGCGAGATCATCCGCCGCCTCCGCCACGACTACGACCTCACCCGCGACGGGCTGGTGCGCAAACTGCGCAGCTCCATCCCGGAGGTCACGCCCGCCGACGTCGACCGCTGGCGCGAGGCCGGGCAGGCCCAGGCCCGTACCCTCGACGGCGAGGTCCTCTTTTTCCGCAGAGAGCCGTCAAACATCTTCCGCTTCTGCCCGGAAGCCATCGAACGCCGCCGCACCGCCGGCAGGGTGCCCGCCGACACCGGCGGCCCCGCGAAACTCGTCGAATACCTCGGCAAGGTCGTCGCCGCGGCACGCGACGCCCGCTCGCCCCTGGTGATGCCCGTGCGGCATCGGGTCACATACCGCCTGACCGTCTCCCCCGACCGCCCGGGCGCCGGACCCGGCTCGCTCGTGCGCTGCTGGCTGCCCTTTCCCCAGGAATACCGCCAGCAGACCGGCGTGCGCCTCATCCGCACCAGCCCCGCCGAATACCGCCTCTCCCCGAACGGCTCCGAAGGCTCCCGCATCCTTCCCGAGGCACACCGCACGGTCTATCTTGAACAGAAAATCGAAAACCCCGCCCGGCCCGTCGTCTTCGAAGAGGAGTTCGAGTTCGTCTGCCACGCGTACTACCCGCACCTGGAGGACCAGCAGGCACAACCGCTTCGCAGCGGTGATTTCGCGCCGTACCTTCAGGAACGTTCGCCGCATATCCTCTTTTCGCCGCGCCTGCGCGACACCGTCCGGCAGGTCGTCGGCGAGGAGACCAACCCCCTCCGCAAGGTCCGCCGCATCTACCATCACCTCAACAGCGCCATCCGCTACTGCGCCGAAGAGGAATACGCCATCATCCCCGGTTTCTCCGAGAAGGCCCTGCTCAGCGGCCGGGGCGATTGCGGCATTCAGAGCATGATCTTCATCACGATGTGCCGCGCCGCCGGTGTCCCCGCCCGCTGGCAGTCCGGGTGGGAGACCAAGCCCTGGGGCTTCAACATGCACGACTGGGCCGAGTTCTACGTGGAACCGTGGGGCTGGCTCCCCGCCGACATGTCCTACGGCCTCCAGCCCTCCGACGACCCGGCCGTCCGGGAGTTCTACATCGGCCATCTCGATGCGTACCGGCTGATCGTCAACCTCGACTACGGGTGCCCCCTCGTCCCCGCCAAATCGTCGCTCCGCAGCGAGCCCGCCGATTTCCAGCGCGGCGAGGTCGAAATCGACGGCCGCAATCTCTATTTCGACGAATGGGACTACGACATGCGCTTTGAGTGGGAGCCGGTTACCGCACCCTGAGTGCGGCAGCCAGCCCGGCTCTGCCTGAATTCTCTGCGAGGATGGTTTCGATGAACCGACTGCAACTCGTGATTCCCCTGCTTTTGGTGATCGCCGCCGGCTGCACGCGCCCGGGCGACCCGCTCAAACGCACCGGCGACGAGATCGTCGTTGCCGGGCAGTTGTTCCACACGGGCACCCCCGTCGTCCTGTGGCTCGACCCCGGCGGATACGATGCCTACCGGCCCTACGACTTCTACGAACGCGATCGCACCACCCGCCCCGCCCGCAGCTCCGGCCGCACCACCCTCGGTTACGAGGAGCGATACGGCCTGCCGGATTCCCTCACCCGGCGGGTCAGGGAGCAGGGCTGGACCCTCGCCAACCTGCAGGAGCAGGTCAGCCAGTTCGTGATCCACTACGACGTGTGCGGAACCTCCAAGCAGTGTTTCAAAGTCCTCCACACCCGCGGGCTCTCCGTGCCCTTCATGCTCGACATCGACGGAACCGTCTATCAGACGCTCGATCTCAAGGAGCGCGCCTGGCACGCCGGCGAGGCCAACAGCCGCTCTGTCGGCGTCGAAATTGCCCACATCGGCGCCTATCCCGACATGAAGCGCCTCGACGAATGGTACGCCCGCGACGAAAACGGCTGGCCCTACATCACCCTGCCCGCCTCGCTCCTGCCCAGCGGCGTGCGCACCCCGAACTTCGTGGGCCGTCCCGCCCGCAAGGAGCCGGTCCGGGGCCGCATCCAGGGGCAGGACCTCATCCAGTACGATTTCACCAACGAGCAGTACGAAGCCCTGATCCGGCTCACCGCCGCGCTCGCCCGGGCCCTCCCCCGGATCCGGATCGACGCCCCCCGCGATGCACAGGGAAACATCCGCACCGACGTCCTCTCACCCGAGGAACTCAAGGCTTTCGAAGGCCTCCTGGGCCACTACCATGTCACCAGGGTCAAAATCGACCCCGGCCCCGCCTTCGACTGGGATCGCGTCCTCAAGGGAGCCCGCCGCCACCACAGCTCGCTCTTCTGAGTTCAGAGTCGACTGTAAAGACGGGTGACGCGGCGCGTGAACATCACCAGCGTCATCGCTCCCAGTGAAAGAAGTGGCAGCCCGCACGGTGGAGGGGCCGGCACGTCCACCGGGCTGCTGTAGAGCGTCTCCGCGACCGGCAAACCGGCGCCGTCATCGCTGCCTGCCCGCACCGCCCGGTACGTCACGTTCACTGTCCCCTCGCTGGATACATCGACCACCGCGTACGCCCGCCGATCATCCTCCACGAATGCCAGGGCGTTCAGATTCTCGAGCTTGCGCACCACCTTCCGCTCCGCCGACGCCAGGGCGTCCGCCACCAGCGGCTGGTCGGGCAGCCCCAGCGTGGGACCCGCATACCGGAGCAGTTCACTCCGCAGCGTCTCCGTGCCCCACGGCCCCGCGATGATCTCCGCCATCCGCGTCTGGTTCTCCAGGCGATAGTCCGCCCGGTAGCGTCGAAAGTAAAGCCCCACGTCGGGGTTCAGCGCGTTCGCGTGGATGTCCGTGGTGAGGAAGATCACGCCCTCGATCCGGTTCGCGTCGATGAACTCCAGCAGATCCCGCCGCTGCGCGTCATACCCGTCCCAGCGGTCATACGGAAACACGCCCACGTGCGTGAGCGGCACGTTGCTCACCACGAACTTCACCCGCGCCGTCGAATGGATCAGCATGTCTTTGAGCCACGCGAGTTGAGCCGCCCCCAGCAGATCCCGGGGCGCCGAGAGCAGATTCCGGCACGCCGGATCAAACGACACAAGACCCAGCGCGAACCCGAGCGGATCCGGGTTGTCTCCGCACGCCGCGCTCGCGGATACGTCCCGGTATTGTCGCCCGTCGAGCAGGAAGAACTCGGCATTCGCCCCGTATCGGAATGACCGGTACGTGCGGTGGGGGTCCCCCTCGCTCGTCTGCTCCCTCGAGAGCGGCATGTACTCGAAGAACGCCTGATAGGCCGCCGTACGCTGACTGGCGTCCAGCTCGGGATCGCGGCCCTGGGCGTATTTGGCGAAATTCACCCGCAGGTGGCGGCGGCTTTCGAGCTGGAA
>CAZQEN010000343.1:0-8134 GCA_964591605.1 uncultured Planctomycetales bacterium | reverse complement strand
CTCGGCCTGCCGCTCGATCGTGACGTAGACACAGCCCACCGGATAGACGCTCAGGCCCCAGATGCCCTGTGCCGCGCAGGTGGGGCAGCTCGGATAACCGCTCTGCGGCGGGTGCGTCGGGCACGTTCCGCCGTAGTTGTCCACAGGATCGAGACAGTTCTGGTACTCCTCCCACCAGCCGTGAAAGATGTTCGGCGTATTCCAGGGGTAGCCGGCGGGCTTCTCCCAGGGGGCCACGTCGATCCAGGGCGGCGGTACGCGGAACGGGGGCCCGCTGGGATACTCAATGTCGTAGTCATCGGGTTTCCAGTTCCCCCGAGGTGCCCACGGCACGCGACTGATGAAGCCAGCCCATCCGGTCGTGATGACGGCGCCGCTCTCGTCAGGCGTCACTTCGAACGCGCTCACGTTCCCGCGCTGATAGTTCTCGAACGCCCTCACGTCTGGTTCAGGCATCCCGCCGTCGTTAGACCACGAGCCGGCGATGAAGTCGCTCAGCTTTCCGCGTGGATTGATGATGTAGATGCCCTTACCCCATCCGAAATCGTCGCTCTGGAAGTTCGGACGCTGATCGTAGTGAAGGTAGTTCGGGCCGCTGACGCCCAGGCGAAACAGGATGCCCACATCCTCGGTGAGGTTCACCGCGAGTCGGAGGAGCCGCACGTGAGCACGGTACATGATGGAGTTCTTGAATCGGCGCCGCTCGCGCCGGTCCTGATCGCAGAACTCGAGCTCGAAGAATCCCATATCAGTACGTGCCTTTGTCGTTCGAGCTGCAGCACGCGAAGTTGCTTCCCATCGGCCAGAACCCGACGACATCGCCGTTTTTCAGCGGACTTGAACCGACGGCATTCGTCTCCGGCAGGTTAATCAGTTTCCAGGAGAGGTCCGTGCCGCCCGATACCGCAATGAAATTCCCGCTCTCAAAACTGCTCGAGCCGTCGTGCACTACCTCGATCGCGGTGTATCGATACGGCGGAGCGGTGCCGGCGTGGCCGGTGATTTTCGCGAACTTGAGTGTCCCTCCGTCGCCGCCGGCGCCGATCCGGATGATGCCCCATTTCCCATTCGTGGGATCGTTGCCCGGCTCTTTCCAGAGGATTTGGGCGCCCTTGTCGTTGTTGACGCTGAGGCGATCGGCCGCGCCGTCCTTCACGTCGGCGAACGTGGCGCTCTCGTCTGCGGAAGAGGCGATGTCCAGCTTGACGACGGTGATCCCGATGATGCAGGCCAGGCCGACAGCGTCTTCATGGATCGGCTCCTGCAGGACGACGAAGAGGCCGGCCTTGTCTGCGGTCGGAACGACGCCCTTGAATGCGACGCGGTTCTGGAACGTCTCCAGGTCATCAGCAGGGTCGAGCACCGAGCCGTTAATCGCGAGGATCTCGAAGCGCTTGCGGTCATCGCCGCTGTCGTTGCGCACGGGTACCCAGAGCCCGTGCCGCTTGAACTCGCGGTAGCCGCTGCCGCCGCCGTCGCCGGAGTTGCGGTGCGTGATCGCAGCGTCCACCATCGCGTTCCACGCATCAGCAGGAATCTGCAGTGGGTCACCCTGATTGACCTTCGAGAGCGCCATGTCAGATGCCCAGCGCGGTTAGATCGCCTTTGCGATAGACCTCTTCGATGTAGACGGCGACCGGTTTGCGGATGAGGGCCTTGGCCGCAGTATCCTCGGCCTCCTGGTAACGAACCCAAAGATACTCCCAGCCCTTCTTGTCGATGCCGGTGATCTCGCCCATCGTCAGGCTGGTTTGATTCGGGGAAGCCGCAAATCTGAACTGGACCGACCAGCCTTCGAGGTAACCGTTCTTGGCGCCCTGAGCGCCCAGGAACAGCAGCTCGCCGGGCTGATAGCCCTTGTACGCGACGGTGTTCACGCAGCCCGTCAGGTTATAGATGGTCTGCTTGTATGCTGGCGTGACGATCGAGTCGGCCAGGTAATACGTCTCGGCGAACGCGTACACCGGCACCGTGACTTCGCAGCCTTCAACGCTGTCGTTGGTGACGCCGATCGCGCCCTTGAAGTCGGGCGGCGTCTTGCCGGGCAGCGCGTATTTCTGTGCGGTAGCGCGGCTCTGCGTGATTTTCTGCGTGCCGCCGGTCGTATCGAAGCTGTATTGGGCCTGCGCCTGCCAGCCGTACATCACGACGGCATCCCAGAGGTCGACGCCCATCGGCTCGACCTCGTAATCCAGCAGCGGCAGTTGAATCGTTCCCCCGGCGTCGAGCTGGTACGTTGCCGGGATGTTCGAGAGCAGGTTCGCCCGGGCCTCCAGCTCCGTCGCGGCGCCCTGAATCCAATACTTCAGCTCCGCGCTGGGGTTGGTGCCGATCTTGACGCGCCGGCTCTCGAAACGCTCCTGGACGACAACGGGCATCCTTTCCCCCCCGATCTCACGCAAACGCCGGCGGCCGCTGGCGGGCCATCTTGTCCGTGTTCTTGGCAATGCGCTCACTGGCGACGGCCGTGCGTTCCTGGGCATCGCTGCCGGCACCCAGGCCGGCCACGCCCGCGGCGTTGAACGTGCCGGTGACGCCGATCTTCGCGCCGGCCAGGTCCAGGCCGTCCAGCAGGTCCTGCGCCTTCGCCAGCCAGTCGGGCGACTCCAGGTCCTTGCTCCGATCGGACGCCTCGCGCTTCTGTTTGGCCTGAGCGATCGACTGAGCCAGCGCTGCCTTCGCGCCGGCGAGCTGGGCTTTGGCCTCTTCGATTTTCTTGTTGCTGCTGCTGGCCAGGTCTGCGACGGACTGCTCGTACGCGCTGCCGATCTGCGCCATCGTGGCCTCGTGCTCTTTGGCCGTCTGCTCGCGCTTGTCCTGGCGGGCGGCTTCGATCTCCTGAAGCGCCGCATTCTTCTGATCTTCAAGCCGCTGCTCGGCCGCGACCAGCGCCTGATCGGCGGCCAGATTGGCGGCCTCGACGTTGAAGTCCTCGTCGAAGAGGCCCTTGATGTAATTCCACGCCTTGCTGGCCAGATTCTTGATCGTCTCCCACGACAGTGACACAAACGACGTGAACTTCTCCCACGTACTGGACAGGAACGAGGTCGTCTCGATCCAGCCAACTTCGAGACCATGCCAGACCGTTTCAGCAAGCGCCAGCGCACCGTACCACATGCCATAGAACGTGGTCAGAAACGCCTGCTTACCCGCGAGCCAGACCCGCTGCAGGAGCGCGGTTCCCTCTTCCCAGGCGACCTGAAGCCCGAGCCACAGGATGCGTGCGGCGAGCTGGATATCGCCGGCGCGCAGCGCATCGATCACGCCGCCCACCAGGTCCGAAACCCATCCGATCAGTTCGCTCAGCTTTCCGCCGAGCCACTCGACCGACTTGCCGGCATAGCCACTGAAGTAGAGGAAGGCGGCACCTGCGCTTAATGCCGCAACCGCCAGCAGCCCGAGCGGCGAGAGCAGGGCGCCGCTGATGATCGTGCCGAGCACACCGATAGTGCCCGTGACGAAAGAGACGGCAGAACCCAGCGCACTGATGAACGCCAAGCCTTTGCTGATCACGACGCCCAGCGTGATCAGGCCGAGTCCGATGCCCGTGACCGCCAACGCGACCTTGAATGCCGTGACGATCAGGTCCTTGTGCGTCTTGATCCACCTGGTGATGTTCGCCACGACCGCCGCCGCCCGCGTCGCGAAATCCGTCAGCATCGGCACGATGGCCTCGCCCAGTGCCCGGCTGACGGCCGAGAGCGTTGCTCGCAGTAAACCCAGTGCATCATCGAAGGCATCGGCGCGCTCCGCGGCCTCCGTCGTGATCACGATCCCGAACTTGCGCGCTTTCTCGCGGAGCTGATCGATGCCCTTGCTGCCCAGCGCGATCATGGGCAGCACGCTGGTGCCCGATTTGCCGAACACCTCCATCGCCAAAGCGGCACGTGTGGCCGGATCCTGAATCGCGCTGAGCCGATCAGCGATCATTTCAAACTGCTGGTCGGGTGCGACTGCCTGCAACTGACTGGCACTCAGGCCCAACTTCCCCAGGGCCTCGGAGGCCTGATCGCTGCCCTGTGCGGCCTCGCCGATCGCCTTTTGCATCTTGCGGATGCTGGTTTCGACGTTTTCGATGCTGACGCCGACCTCACCCCCCGTATACTGCAGCTCCGACAGGCTCTCGACCGCGATCCCCGTGCGCGCGGACATGGCCAGCATGGCATCGCCTGTTCTGCCGAACGATTCGGCCGCCACAAACAGACCGCCGATAGCGGCCGCACCGATGCCGGCCAGATACTTGCCAGCCGTCGTGACCGCGCCCGCGAACGCCTGGAGCTTCTTCTGCGCAGCCGCGAGCCCTTTGGCCAGCTTGTCGCTGACGCCGAGCTCCACAAACGCTTTGCCGGCCTTGATGCCAGACGTGCTGGCCATCGCCTATCCCTCTTTGACCGCGCCGCGCCACATCAACGGAAGCTCCGGCGCGACTTTTTCGAGCGCCGGCCGCATGTACGGGCGTTTCTTCAGGACGACCGTCACCTTCGCGCGTTGCCGGCGGCTGCCGCGGGTCGGGCGCACCAGGCGGACACGCTTGGCCTTGCCTCCGAACTCCTGCAGGCCCGGCGCCTCGGCTTTACCCAGCCCGACCGAACCGACGAGGACGGTCTCGTGCACGCGGTCGTAGCCGAAGAGCAGGAGCCGCTTGAGCGTGCCCTTGTGCACATTCGGCGGCTCACCGGGCGGAGCGGGACCCTTCTTTTTTCGCATGCTGGAACGCGCGATCTTCCGCACCTTCGCGCCGGCCCGCCCCAGCACCTTGAGTTTTGCCTTGTCCGCCGCACGCTGGACCTCGGCGCGATCAAAGAACATGTCCTTGATCTTCCAGGTGACCATTGCCTCACTTCGGGACTTGCTGCGTCACGTTCATCTGGCCCAGGAAGAGCGTCTGTTTGAGTCCACCCGTCGTGGTGACGCGGATCTCATAGCGATAGTTGAACGAACGTGCGGGCGGGACTGAGCGCATGGCTGCTGTGTCTGCGGCGCTGAGGGACACCGTCGCCGTGGCGGTTCCGCCGCTGTACGTGAACCCGCAGGGGATCGGACCGAATGTGGCTGGACGGCCGCCTTGTTCATAGTCGGGCAGCGGGATCGCCGAGAATGTGGCCGTCGCCCCGGTCAGATCCAGGCCTGACCAGCTGCGCGACAGGACCAGCGCCGCCGCGCCGGTGTAGTCGTTGCCCTGGATGATGCTGATGCTCCCGTTGCTGGCGACGGGATTGACGACCACCACGCTGACGTTCGAGAGCTTCGCGAGGATCTGATCCTGTTTCACCTGCGTCGCATCGCCGCAGATAACGCTGCTTCCGCCCGCGGCCGCGTCCGCCAGGGCCTTGCCCGCAGATCCCGGCGTGAGATACCCGGCCAGGAGCTCGTTCCAGATGTCTGCGGTCGTGGGGGCAGGTATGTACGCCGACGTAGGCAGACGTGAGCTGACCAGCGCGTCGAGGAAATCGAGTTTACCTGCCCGCGCATTTGTCCAATTCGCAGTCGAAAGCGCCGTCGAGGCGGGCGCGCGCGTCGATATGGCGACATCGAGGTAACTGGTCACCGCATCGTTCATGTTGACGATGAGATCATCCAGGCCGCCCGGCCCGATCATGTCTGCTACCTGGATGAGCCGCTGACCGACCGAATCGTTCGTGCCGGAAGCGGAAGCCACGGACATCTGCCAGACCGCATCCGCGTTCTGTGCCGCGGTGGGCGGCGTGGTGTAGCTCGCGGCCGCCAGTCGAGTCGATACGTTCGCATCCAGCCGGTCCAGGTTGGCTGCGCGTGCATTGGTCCAGGTTGCATTGCTGAGAGCGGTCGACGCAGGCGCCCGGCTGCTGATGGTTGCGTCGAGATTGTCCACCTTGGCGGCCCGCGCTCCTGTCCAGACCGTGTTGTCGAGTGCGGTAGATGCCGGTGCCCGGGAGGACACAAGCGCGTCCAGGAAAGCGGCCTTGGCATTGGTCCAGATAGAGGCCAGCGTCAGATCGGCGTCGATCGCGCCCGGGTTGACGTACCCGCCGCCGCCGTCGCCGGTTTTGATCTGCAGGGCCGGGCCTTGATAGTTCTCAATGCGGACACCCGCCGGTGCGCCGCCGTTTTGCTGAATGTGCAGGCCGTAGCCGGAGCCGTCATCGTTGAGCAGCGTGACGGCATCGCCGCTGCCGGCCTCGATGTAGAGAGAACCGGCGCCGGCCCCTCCTCCGATCGCGACCGCCGCTCCGGACCCACTGGACGGTCCGCGAATGTCGACGGTGTTGGCGTAACCCGTTGCCTGGCCTTCGATCTGGATGGCCGGATTGTTGATGCCCTTTGCGTAAACCGCGGCGCTGTTTGCTTGGGTTCCGCCGCGAAGGTAGAGCGCATGACCAGGACTCCCGTTCTCTACCTCCGCATGGATCGCGTCGTCGCCCTCGTCGGCGACGATATGGAGGCTCCGCAGGTACAGCGTGGCGTTGGGTGCGTTTGTGGGCCCGCCGTTAATGGCGATGACGTTGGCGTCGATACCGTTCGGATCGTAAAGGGCGATCTCCATCGGGAGCGGCGCCATGTTCGCTGCGCCGCTCAGAAAAAACACCACCGATCGTGCTGGAGCAGCCAGTGCGTTGTTCGGCAGGTGCAGTTCGTAGAGGCCAGGCATGTGCACGGCATCCACTTCCTTGAGCGCCGCATTTGTCGCCGAGCCGGCATAGACGCCGAGCGTGATGATGTTGTTGATGGACGCGTTGACCGTGCCGCTGCCATTGTTTCGTTTGTAATAGCAGGTCAGGCCGGGTGCGTTGTACGTCAGACCGGTCAGCGGACTGCCGCTGGTATTCTGGATGAATACCTCGACGACGACGCTGGTTTCGCCCGCACGGTACTCGAGCTTAGCCGCCTGCACGATGCTCGCGGCAGCGAGAACCAGGGCGCCAATTCTGCTCCACAGTCTCATGTCAGCCTCCAATGCCGCCATCCAGATGCTGCATCCCTCCTTCCATGCCGGGATGCGGGCGGATGTACCCGGATATCACGTCGCCTTCAGCGGTGTTGTACGTGGTTGCACCGTTGGAGAAGATCCAGTTCTCATCGGGGAAGAACGCCTCCCAATGAGCGGTGACGATTACTTCATTCTCGAAGAGCAGGCGCAGTTTGTTGGCGGGAAGACCTTCTTGGTTGTATTCGGTCGGACTCCAACCATCGACGGTGATGTTCCCGAACACTCCGACCTGTACAATGTCCAGATCGAATTCGACGATCGCCGAATAGGCATCGCCGGGATCGGTGGTAACCTTGACGATATTCGCAGGATCTTCGGGCACGGCAACGCTCCCATTGAATGCTCCGGCCGTCGCGTGCGCTGGGGGCGACGGCCGGAGCGGGGAGACAGAGTTCTTTTACTTCTCGCCGTTCTTGCCTTCCGCCTTCCCGATCGCCAGGCGCATGGCTGCCCCGGTCAGACCGGCGATCGTCGTGCCCAGCGAGGCATATACCTGATCGCTGATCCACACCGGATGGCCGTCATGGGTCAAGAGATCCAAACTCCAGAACGCGCCGAGCAGGCTGAGAAGCAGGCTGCCCAGGAGCGTCTTGCGGCCGTTCAGGATCGCTATCAGTTTCAGAATCGCTTCCATTCCTGTGCACCTCGATTGAATACCCGCCGTGCGGTGAGTCCGCGGGGCGGTCGGTGAAGTATTTGCCGGCGAGGTGAACGTGCAGCGTGCACCCCGTTGCCAGCGCTGCGAGCGCGATGAACAACATCCTGCGCACGGTGTCCCTCCGCGTTGCTTACTGATTGCCGAAGTCGAACGCCGGCGTCGCAGGCGATACTGCCGCTGCCGGCTGCGATGAAGGCTGAGACGCGGGTGGTTGGGGCTGCGGCGCTCCAGCGATCAAATCAGCCAGTGCCTGATCGATCGCCTGCTTCTGCGCCTCCATCGCCGTCGTGGCCGCCGCCAGTTCTGGTGAGAGCACGCGTACCCTCAGGAAGTCGAGCAGCTGCTGCAGGCCGCTCGATGCGGCACGAAGCTGCGTGACGGATCGCGGACCCGACTGGTCGCTCGACTGAGGACTGGCAGACACCTGGCCGCGGCGGGCGGCCTGCGTGCCCTGCGAGCTCGCGGCGGTATTCATGCCCGCCGCGATCGACAGCGGGATGTTGAGGTCC
>CAZQEN010000342.1:6780-8139 GCA_964591605.1 uncultured Planctomycetales bacterium | reverse complement strand
TTCGAAACAGGATGCAGAAGGCTTGACCGTGGACCAGGGCCGCTCGGGTCGGCGAGCGAAACAGAGGATCATGAACACCTGGGGCGGGTATTGCCCAAAATGGAAGAAACAGCTCTTCTTGCGACTTTTGTGACTCTTCGCAGAAATCTCTGTCGGCGTTGGCGTCTTTTCCAGTGGAGCCATGGAGGGGAGCAGCGTTCCTGTATTCAGCGCGGCACGAGGCGCAGGGCCTGGCCGCCCCAGAGGGTGTCCAGAGATTCGGTGAACCATTGTTCGCGCCCGACGGCCGGGTCGCCGACCTCGATCCTGGCGTCTGGCAGGAATCTGAAGAGCACGACCGAGTGCGACGTGCCCGGCGTCCAGCCCCAGTCACGCTCGTAGCGCGGATCGATGCCGGTGGTGCGTGTCGGGAGGCCGACGTTCAGAAGAATCGGGCTCTCGGACGCGCGGAGGGCGTCCCGCGAGGAGGCCACGATCTCGACGCGCCATGACGTGCCGGCCGTCTTGAGCGCCAGGCCGCGGTAGAGGCCGTGCAGCGTCGTGCCGTGGACGCGGGTCAGGCACAGCTCGGCCATCTGAGCCTCCGTGGCGTCAATGCCCACCGCGTGGAGCAGCGTGGCCGCGGCGGCCGGACCGCACGTGGCGTGCGACGACTGGAGACACACACCCTGGCTCCAGCGGTTCTGGATGCGGACGGGGGGATTGCCTACGAGCGGGCCGTAAAACCGCCAGATCCCCAGCGCCGCCAGCGGCACGATGAGCAGGCACCGCCGCCACACCGGGCGCGGCAGCAGGTGCCAGGCCAGCCCGATCACCAGCCCCGCCGCCGGCAACTGCCAGTTCGCCACAACGATCGCGTTCGAGAACGGCAGCGGCCGCAGCATCGCTGCGCTGTCGAGCAGCACGCGGGCGAACACGAGCATGAACGCGACCGTGCCCACCAGCAGCAGGATCACCCAGCGTCGCGGCCATCGCCGGCCGATACCCAGCCCCAGCGCTGCGAGCGCCGCCGCGATCAAGAGCATGAGGGCGATGCCAATTGCGATGTCGGACATCAACATCTCCCGGTCAATTTGCGCTCGCGAGTCTCAGCGCGTGAACGCGGATCGCCCGGTGCTTTCGCATCATCGTCTGGCGGTAGCCCCACCGTCCGCGAATGATGACCTCCTGGCCATCCAGTTCCTTCAGCGCGAGACGATCGCTGCGGTCGAGAATATACCGAGGGATATCGAGCTCGTGTGTGCCCGCTGGCGTCACCAGCCAAGCCAGGGGCGGAGGATCCTCCGGAATGCAGATGAGCTCCGGGTCTCGAAGCCGCAGCCGGCCTCGGAAGTCGCGCAGCCGCGTCATCCACCACAC
>CAZQEN010000342.1:0-6680 GCA_964591605.1 uncultured Planctomycetales bacterium | reverse complement strand
TTGTTTCCTGTTGCCGATCCCGCCAGCCACTCCAGATTGCCCTCGATCCAGACGTTGGCCGCCGGATCACACGGGAACGCCGAACGAAACAGCCAACCGAGCATACGCGAGCCCCGCGCAGATCAGTCCTGCCCGGAGACCGCCGCCGCAGGCCGGCGCCCACGTTCCGGCTGCCTTTGTTCAGGCGTCCTCGACCACCAGGGCGACCATCGCAGGAATCAGCCACAGCAGCAGGATCAGGCCGAGCGTCAGCAGGCCACGCCATCGACGCGACCAGAGGCAGTACCACAGGAGCGATACGGGGAAGAAGAGCAGGCACAGAAAACCCAGGTCGTAGCACGGGAGTCGCCGCCGATGGTGGGCGTCGGCCACGATCCAGATCGCCATGAGCAGTCGCCATCCCCGCGAGGCGAATGGCTCGAACGTCCGCGGCGGGGGATACCCGGCTGCGGCGTATGCGATCGAACAGACACACAGCCCGGTCGCATAGCAGACCAGCGGCGAGAACGGATGAAGCAGCATTCTCCGCACGGTCATGGAAGCCCGTGAAGTGATCGAATGCCGGGGCAGCCCGCGCCGGAGGTTGTTATTTGAATACCTCCAGCGCCCGGCGGATAGTATAACAACTGACTCCCCTCGGTGACAGCGGGTTCGGGAGCCTGGGACAGACGCTGCGAACACGCGACCCGGTCAGGTATAATGGGGTGGCGAGCGGGAGGCCGCCTCAGGGAGACAGGTCATGCCGATCCACGACTGGAGCCGCGTCGATTCGGGTGTTTTTCATCACTTCCACCACGGCTGGACCGCAGAACTGGCAAACACACTCAACGGCGGGCTGCTCCCGCCGGGTTTCTTTGCTCTCGCCGAACAGGTGGTGAGCGGCCCGGTTCCTGATGTCGTCACGCTGGAGCGCCAGCCGCCATCGGCGCAGCGGGATCATACAGGTGGAGGCATCGCGATCGCCGACGCGCCGCCAAAGGCTCGTTTTGTCACGTCGGCGGAACCCGACATCTACGCGAGCAAGGCCAATCGCATCGTGATCAAGCACCGGCACGGCGAAGTGGTCGCCGTCATAGAGATCGTCTCTCCGGGCAACAAAAGCAGCCGGCACGCCTTGCGGTCGTTCGTGCTCAAGGCGGAGGAGTTCATCCGCGGCGGCGTTAATCTGCTTATCGTCGATCTCTTCCCGCCTTCGCCGCGTGACCCGCAGGGGATTCACAAGGCCATCTGGGACGAAATCCGCGACGAGCCCTTCCAGCTCCCGGCCGACAAGCCCTTGACTGTAGTGGCCTACTCGGCGTCCGTGCCATGCACGGCCTATGTGGAGCCTGTGGCCGTCGGCGACCCTTTGCCCTCGCTGCCGATCTTCCTGGAGTGGGGAATGTACGTGCCGGCGCCGCTGGAGAGCACTTACGAAACCACCTGGGCCCGGTGCCCGGCGGTGGTCAAAGAAATGGTCGAAAGACCCGAGCGGTGAGCCGAGGTGAGGCGCAAGACCGCTTGTTTTCAGCTCGCCAGCCGCCGGCCGATGCGGCCACTGCCGGTGGGATGAAACCTCACGACCTCGGGGTATTCGAGACTGGCCAGCAGCGGCCCCTCGTCGTCGGCCAGCAGGAACGCCCGCCAGCA
Source organism: uncultured Planctomycetales bacterium (assembly GCA_964591605.1). GTDB lineage: Bacteria > Planctomycetota > Phycisphaerae > UBA1845 > PWPN01 > CAYLLT01. Next base: position 5,051 of record CAZQEN010000342.1, on the reverse strand, counting down.
GCGCAGAAAGACGGCCAGCGTGGTCTCGAAGCTCCACGTCGGACCCGCCACGAACAGCACGGGCGCTTCGTCGGGCCAGTTCAGATGCGGGCGCAGCGTGCACTGTGCCCAATAATCATCGCCGGCGTTCCACGCCTCTTGCCACTCGAACGGTGTGCCCTGAGCGCACAATTCCGGCAGCCAGCCGTGCTCCGCGAGCCCCGTCGCGGGAACCGGCTGGCCCACGATCCGGTCCCACACGGCCCGGCTCGACGCCTCATCCAGCGGCCGGATCTGCCGCCGGTCCGCTTCGCTCATAGGCCTGAAGTCGTCGCGGTAGAAGAACCAGTGGGTTTCCGGGTCGAGGCTGAGATAACTCAGAGGGATCGACACCGGCCGCCAACTCTCAGTTTGAGTGAACTCCCGCACATTCGCGGATCAACACGTCCGCGGGGATGCCCAGGCCCGCGTGCAGCCTGCGGATCATGGCCAGCGTCAGCGGCCTTTTGTGGTTCAACACCTCGGCCACGCGGGCGCGGCTGCCGATGAACGGCTCCAGGTCGCGCCGCGACAGTCCGCGCTGCTCCATCGCAAACAGGATGGCCTCCACGGGGTCCGGAGGATCGATGGGATGGTGTTTCTCTTCCCATGCCTCGACCAGCGTCACCAGCACGTCCAGCCGGTCGCCCTCGGGCGTGCCCGGCCTGGCGTCCATGAGCCGGTCGATCTCCTTGAGCGCCCGTCGATGATCCCGCTCGTTTCTGATCGGCTTGATTACCATCATCTCACCACAGAAGCGAGATATGCGCCGCTGTGCCTCCACGAGTTCGCGCTGAGCCGTTGATTACCACCGCACGCTGCCGCCGCGCCGCTGCAGCTCCCGGCTGAATGCGCGAAACAGATCGAGGGGCGCCCACGATTCGAACTCTCGAAAAAAGTGCTCGGCAAACCGCTCCAGCGCCTTCCACTGCGCTGAATCAAGTTCCGTGAGTGTTGCCCGCTCGCCCTGTGCGTTACATGTGGAGCCCTCTGTCAACAACTCACGAAGACGTCCCTCTGATCGAAATGCGATGGGTGGGAGTCCCGTCTCGGCGAGCAGTGCCCTGTACTCTCCGACGAATTCAATCCAGGCGGCATGTCGGCTCATCGCTCACCCTGCGGTGCGGTCGTGAGAATGCGTTGCACGGTTTCCCAGTCCACATTCTATCGCAGGGCACCGTCTTCATGGATGACTTTTCCGTCCATCACCGTCATCACCACCCGCGCCTGGTCGATCTCGGCGGGGTCGATCCGGTAGATGTCGCGGTCGAGGACGACCAGGTCGGCGAGTTTGCCGGGGGCGAGCGTGCCTTTGACGTGGTCGGCGAACTCGGCATAGGCGCTGCCGACGGTGTAGGCGCGGACGGCCTCGTCGAGCGTGATCTTCTGCTCGGGGATCCAGCCGCCGGGGTGCCGGCCGTCGAGCGTCTGGCGCGTGACGGCGGCTTTGATGCCCGTCAGGGGATTGAGCGGGGCGACCGTCCAGTCGGAGCCGAAGGCGAGCGTCGCCCCGGCGTCCAGCAGCGACCGGAAGGCGTAAGTGGTTTTCGAGCGCTGCGGGCCGATGCGCTTCTCGCACCACCGGCCGTCGTCCGCCGCGTGGTAGGGCTGCATCGAGGCGATGACCTTCTGGCGGCCGAAACGCGGGATGTCGACCGGCCGGATGTGCTGGGCGTGCTCGATGCGGAAGCGCCGGTCGCGAGCGCCGTTTCGCTCGGCCACCTGCTGATAGATATCGAGGATCCTCGCGTTGGCTTCGTCGCCGATCGCGTGAATCATCACCTGCAGGCCCGCGCGGTCGGCGCCGAGTACGCGCTCGAGCATGACGCCCTCGGGCAGCATCTGGTCGAAGAGAAGGCCGCGCGTACCGGGCGCATCGTTGTAGGGTTCAAAGAAGAGCGCGGTCGTGGAACCGAGGCTGCCGTCAGAGAATCCCTTGAGCCCGCCGATGCGCAGCATGTCGCTCCCGAACGCGGCCCGCACGCCGGTCTTCGCCAGCACCTCCCAGGACACGATCGATCGGACGGCGTAGATGCGCGTCTTGAGCTCGCCGCGTTCGAGCATGTACTGATAGAGCCCCACATCGTCGCCGGCCGACACGTCAGTCAGACTCGTCACGCCCCACTTCGCGGCGTACCGCGTCGCGGCCCGGGCGGCGGCATGCTTCTCGTCGAACGTTTTTTCGGGAATCACGCGGGCGATGAGGTCTTCGGCGGCATCCTTGAGCACGCCCGTGGGCTCGCCGGTGGCCGGATCGCGCACGATCACGCCGCCGGGCGGCTCGGGCGTCTCTTTCGTGACGCCCGCGAGTTTCAACGCAAGCGAATTCGCCAGCGTCATGTGCCCGTCGAGCCGGCTGACCAGCACCGGATGGTCCGGTGTGGCGGCGTCGATCATCTGCCGCGTCGGCAGCGGCGCGCCCGGCCATTTCTCATGATCCCAACTCCCGCCGAGGATCCATCGTCCTTTGGGCAGCCTCCCGGCGTACTCGCCCAGTTGCCGGGCCATCTCCTCGGGCGACCGCGCCTCGCGCAGATCCACCTGTGAGAGCGAGAACCCGCCCATCAGAAAGTGCACGTGCGCATCATTGAACCCGGGCAGCACCAGCTTCCCGCCCGCGTCGATCACGCGCGTCTGCGGCCCGGCGAGAGCACGGATCTCCGCCGACGATCCCACGGCCGCGATCCGGCCGTCCAGCACCGCAACCGCCTCCGCCGACGGCCGGGCGGCGTCCATCGTGCGGACGACGGCGTTCACAATGACCAGATCGGGGGCGAGTGCAGACACGTTTTGAGCGATGTGGGACAGCATCAGAATACCCGCCAGGATGATGATGGGGGTTCTTCCGCCCTGCAGGGCCTGGTGCATGCGGCAGTATTCGCAGCGTCCGCCGGCACGCCGCTCGACCTGCTCTCGAAGTGTGTCTGGAACGCTCACGGCGCCCCACGCCCGAGGAGGTGAAGGGCCTCCGCGCGGACCAGCGAGAGTGTCTCGCTGAGCTCGACGAAGGCCTCCAACTGAGACCGCCCGTCGTCGCTCAGGAGCCCCTCGTTGTTACGATCCATGAGCTCCTGCAACCGCTGGTTCGCCTTCGGCGGCGGTCGAAGCCGACTGACGGACTCCACCCAGTCGGACGGTGCCGAAACGACGGTCATGAGCTTGGTCTCCGAAATCCCTGCGCGGATCGTAGCACCCGGGCTGCTCCCGGATATCATACGTGGCGGCGCTCTGCCTGACTACGCTTTGCATGCACCATGTGCAATGCGGCTCAATACCGCCCCTTGTAATCCTCGGCCGGGTACTTCCGCGCGTTCTTGGCCATCTTGGCCCGCAGCGCGGTGGTGATGTCGATATCCGCCGCATTGGCGAACGACAGCGCGAACGCCAGCACGTCGGCCAGCTCCTCGGCCACCTCGGCCCGGACCTTCGGGTCCCTGACCAGCTCGCGCGACGGGTCGTTCTTGATCCACCGGAAGTGTTCCATCAGCTCGGCCGCCTCGGTGGCGATGGCGATCGAGAGGTTCTTGGGGTCGTGAAACTGTTCCCAGTCGCGCTCGCGGATGAACCGGGCGATCTCATCCCGCAGCGCGCCGACGGTGGTATCCCGATCGTCAGGCATGACACTCCTCGCGGATGGTAGCGCCCGCTACGGGCATGTGACCGGATCAGGGCAAATCCGAAATCCGCAATTCGAAATCCGCGATGCCCTCACTCCGCCGTCGTCACGAACGAGGCGCCGGGCAGCAGCAGCTTGTAGACGACCGCGATGTCCTCCGGGGCCAGCCGGATGCACCCCAGCGAGACATCCTGGCCGATCGTGTCCGGTTCGTTGGTGCCGTGGATGCCGTAGCCGAACGCCCCCATCGCCGCCCCCTCGATCCCCTCCAGCCCGATCCAGTACTCACCGATGGGATTGGCCGGGTCGTCGGGGTGATAGCGTTTGCCCGCCTGGGGATCGACCCAGCCGGGATTGGCCTGCCGCGAGGTCACCCGCCACTTGCCGGTGGGCGTCTTGCCCTCGGCGCCCAGGGCGACCCGGTAGGAGCGCACGTAAACATCGCTCAGGAACAGGTGAAGTGTGTGATCGGACTTGGTGACCAGGGCGTGGAACGGGCCCTTGATGACCTTCAGCCGCATGCCCTGACGGATGAAGTGCTTGTCCTTGATGCGGTTGACCTCGGCCAGGAGATCCTCCGACACCTTGTACTGTTTGGCGAGTTTGCCGAGCGTGTCACCGATGGCCACCTGGTGGCTTTCGACGAGCGGATCGCCCGACACGACGCCGGGCGAGAAGATGGTCTGATCGGCCAGCTCGACGAGCGCCTGACGGGCCGTGACCATCTGCCGCTCGGTCAGTGCACCGCCGTACAGGGCCCGGTTGAGCATCTCGCGGGCGGCGAGCAGCTCGTTTCGAGACTTCGCGGCCATCCCCGCCTCGAAGTCAGCGGTATCGGCCTTCTGGGCCGAGGGCGGGCGGCTCACGGTGGGCTGCGTCGTGGGCGGGGCGGGCATCTGGACCCGCGTTTCCGGCGGGGGCTGGACGGGCGTTGCCGTATTCTTCGCGGCGGGCGCGGCGGGTGCGGCGGAGGGCGCGGCGGCCGGCGACTGACCCGAATTCATGGGCGACGACTTCGGGCGCAGGGCCGGGGCCTGCGGCTCCACCTCGCTCATGAGCCGGGTGGCGCGGACATCGCTCTTGCCCGACGGCCACAGGCCGTAGGAGAGCGCAGCAACTCCGATGATGGCGGTGAACAGGGGTAGTGGGCGGGTCAGGAACCGACGCCGCGATCGTCGACGGGCCAAGATTCGCACTCCTTGCTGGTCGCCTTTCGCCACCCCGCTGCGTTGTGAGAACCCGGTGGAGACACAGATCGGCCGCGCTCCACACGTAAGATATCGCGCGATGCGCGCTTTGCAAGAAAAAGCAAAAGGTGGTCGAGGTAAAAGTGAGGTTTCGGACGCGTGCTCAGGTCTCGACGCTCTGGGGCTTGATGGCTGGACGGCGGGGGAAGCGGCGGATCGTTGCGTCGGTG
>CAZQEN010000341.1:0-8143 GCA_964591605.1 uncultured Planctomycetales bacterium | reverse complement strand
CCGCACTGCCAGACTTGGGCACTAGCATGACACACAACCTCTCAACCGAAGTTGAGGTAACTCCGGCCCGCGCGACTGCCAACCGGGGCAGGCGATAAAACGTTTGATTCTACCACGTTCGTTCGATGAATCCAGTGTCAACCTCGCCCCGGATGAACTGGGCGTGGCTGAAAATCTCGCGGTGAATGGGGATGGTGGTCTGGATCGGCTCGATCACGAATTCCTGCAGGCATCGGCGCATGCAGGCGATCGCCTCGGCCCGCGTGGGGCGGTGAACGATCAGCTTGGCGATCATCGAGTCGTAGCGGGGGCTCACGCTCGCCCCCGCCGACGCGTAGGTGTCGATCCGCACGCCAAACCCGCCCGGCGCGCGGAAAACATCGATCCGGCCGGGGCACGGGCGGAATCCGTTGGCCGGATCCTCGGCGTTGATGCGGCATTCGATGGCGTGCCCGCGCTGCCGGACGTCGCGCTGCTTGAGACTCAGGGGCTCACCCGCGGCCACGCGGATCTGCGTCTGCACCAGGTCCTTGTTGGTCACCATTTCCGTGACCGGATGCTCGACCTGGATGCGCGTATTCATCTCGAGCAGGTAAAAGTTACCCTTGGGGTCCACCAGAAACTCGATGGTGCCGGCGTTGTAGTATCCGGCGGCCCGCGCCAGCCGCACCGCCGCCTTGCACAACTCCTCCCGCGTCCGATCGTTGATCCCCGGACTGGGCGTTTCCTCAACGAGCTTCTGATGCCGCCTCTGCAGGCTGCAATCACGCTCGAAGAAGTGCAGGACATTGCCCTGCCGGTCGCCCATGACCTGCACTTCGACGTGTCGGGCGTTTTCGACGGCCTTCTCGAGATAAACGGAGCTGTCCTTGAAGGCTTTCTCGGCCTCCGCCCTGGCGGCCGGCAGGCTATGCCGGAGCGTCGCCTCGTTGTGCACCAGCCGGATGCCGCGTCCACCCCCGCCCGCTGCCGCTTTGATCATGACCGGGTAACCGGCCTTCGAGGCCCACCGGGCCGCTTCGTTGTCATCCTCGACCGGCCCTTCCGTCCACGGAATGTTCGGCACCCGCGCCTTCTTCGCGAGGCGCTTGGCCTCGATCTTGTCCCCCAGAAGCCGCATCGATTCGGCGCTGGGGCCGATGAACTCGATCTTCGAGGCCCGGCACGCGTCCGCGAACTGGGCGTTTTCCGCGAGGAACCCGTAGCCCGGGTGAATCGCATCGACGTTTCCCAGCTCCGCGGCGGCAATGATGCGGTCGATCTTGAGGTAACTCTCGCTGGAAGGGCCCGGGCCGATGCAGATCGCCTGATCGGCCAGCGACAGATACGGCATGTGCCGGTCCTCTTCCGAGAAGACGCACACCGTCTGGATGCTCAGCTCTTTGCACGCCCGCAGGATCCGCAGGGCAATCTCACCACGATTGGCTATGAGTATGCGAGAAAACATCAGGCCCTTCGCGGTGAGACGTGAGACGTGGCACGTGAGACGTTCATATCGGTTCTCGCCGAGTTTGCTTTCGACTTTCGACTTTCGACTTTACCTGGGCCTGACCATCATCAGGGGCTGGCCATACTCGACCGGCTGCTCGTTGCTCACCAGGATCCGCTCGATAGTGCCTGATACTTCCGCCTTGATCTCGTTGAAAACCTTCATCGCCTCGATAATGCAGACCGTGGTGTTGGAGTCGACCTGGCTGCCGACCATCACGAAGGGAGGCGATTCGGGGTCGTGGCCGGCGTAGAAGGTGCCCACCATCGGCGAGCGGATGGCCAGGAGGCCTTCGTCCTGCGCTGCCGGTGCGGCGGCCTGGGCGGCCGGAGCGGGTCCGGCGGCCGGGAGAGGAACTGCGGTGGCCGGGGCGGCCGCCGTCATGATCACCGGCTCGCCGAGGGGGCCTTTGCGCAAGGAGATGAGCCTCTCCCCGTCGCGAAGCTTGACCTCAGACAGGCCGTGCTCAGCCATCAGCTCCGCCAGCTCGCGAACTTGTTGAATATCCATGCGGTACCACTCACCTTGCGTCTACGACCATCGCATCGATCGCCTTGGGCAGATCCGTCAGCAGCCGGCAGCCGTCCGGGGTCACCAGCACGTCATCCTCGATCCGAACCCCCCCCACGCCCGGCAGGTACACCCCCGGCTCCACCGTTACCACCATGCCCGGTTGGAGCGGGTCTTCGACCTTCCTGGCCAGACGCGGGGGTTCATGGATGTCGAGCCCCAGACCGTGACCCAGACCATGGGAAAAGGCACGGTCCAGCCGCGCCTCTCTGAGCCGTTTCCGCGCCACCGCATCGACATCGCACATGCGCTGTCCGGGCGCGAGGGCGGCGATTGCCGCCTCTTGCGCCGCAAGCACTTGCGCGTAGAGAGCCCCGATGCGCGGCGGGATTCTACGGATGAACACCACGCGGGTCAAGTCGCTGCGGTAGTGGTCCACTGTCGCTCCCCAGTCGATCAGCACCGCGCTGTCGACCTTGATCGGGCGGTCTCCCGGCACCGCGTGCGGAAAGGCGGCGTGGAGTCCCTCGGCCACGATGATGGGAAAGCTCGCATCGGTGGCCCCCCGCCGAACCATGTCGTGGTGCAGGTCGGCCGCAAGATCGCGCTCAGTCATCCCCACGCGGATGCGTCTCACGATGTGGCGGAACGCGTCCTGGGCGATCCGGGCCGCCCGTTCGATGGCGGCCACTTCCCCCGCGTCCTTGATCAGGCGCAGATCGCGCACCAGGCCGGGGGCGGGCTTCAGCTTTGCCGGCCGGATCGCCTTGCGCAGCTTGCCGAACGTGTCAACCGTCAGCGCCTCTGGCTGGAACCCCAGACACCGGATCCGGTGCCGCTTCACCAGCCGGGCCACCGCCTCGATGAGCGACCCCGTGCGAACCAGAGCTTTGGCCCATGGAGCATCTGACGCCGCTTCGTCCTTGAATCGGCCATCCGTCACCAGGTGGACCTGACGGGGCAGAATCAGGGCGGCGCCGTCCTCGCCATTGAACCGCGTCAGGTAATACTGGTCGACCCGGCTGGTCACCAGATAGCCGTCCATCTCCAAATCCTGTATCTTCTCGCGGCAGGCGGACAGGCGTGACAGGACCGGACCGCTGAGTTGGGCATGGCGCACGGGGATGTTGACCTCCTGCCGGGGGGGCCGTTCGGGGACACCGCCCCAGCCGACGCAGTGTAAACGCATGCACCGTTTGGGAACAGCGGCCTGCCGGACCGGCCCCCGCCGTTGTGCCTCGCCCTACAATCAGGTCCCGGACCCTGCGGGAATGCCGGGCTTGTCCACACGCCCCCGCCCGGTCGGGTTCGGGCGCCCGGGACGGGCATCAATACCGGACGCCCGGGGCCGGAATGAACGTCGGCCGGTGACGTGACGATAGAATAGAGATGGCTCCCGGCATGAGCCGTCAAGTCCCACGAGATCCGTGATGCGCGTACTGGTGAAAGAAGCCGATGCGGTGTTGGCCGACCTCTCCTTCGATGAGGAAGAGGTGTCCATCGGCTCCGATCCAGGCTGCTCGATTCACCTCCCCGACTACCGCATCAGCGGACGCAACGCCATCATCACCGCGGACGACGAGCGGAACTGGTGGCTCGACACGCTGGACTACAACAATCCCATCCGCGTCAACAACCATGTCCTCCGCGAGCGCATCAAGATCGAGAACGGCGACGAGATCGGGATCTACGGCTACCTGCTGAAGATCTATCTGGACGCCGATCTGAGCGCCAAGGTCGTGGAAGATCCGCACCTCTCGACCGAGGAGCTGGCGCGGGTCATGCAGTATCCGCTCCCTGCGGGCTCGGTGGTCAAGCGGCACTTCGAGGGCGTCACGCTCGCCACCGCCCAGCTCGACCTGGTCGCCCGGCTTGGCCTGGAGCTTTCCACCTGCCGCGACCTCCATCAGATCGTGGACATGGCTCTGCGGCTCTCCCTGGATTACTTCAACGCCCGCGTCGCCTGGATCGGCCTGCGGCTCAAGACCGAGGGCGAGCTGGAGGTGCTCGCCGGGCGACTGCGGTCCGGACAATCGTGCGGCGCGAATCAGTTCATCGATCTGCTGCAGTACCGCTGCGTCGAGCGGGCACAGCACATCTGCCTGCGCAAGATCCGCGACGATCCCGAGGTCGGCTCGGCCATGGGCGTCCCCCTCAACGCGGGTCATGGCTCTCTCGGCATGCTCTACGTGGACCGCCGCACCAATCAGCGGCGCTTCCAGATCCCCGATCTCGACCTGTTCAGCACTCTGGCCGCTCACGTGGCGGCCAAGGCGGCTCAACTGCTCCAGCAGCGCGCGCAGCGGACGGCCGCCATCACCTCGACCGAGGTCAGCGTCGTCCATTCGATCCAGGCCCACCTGGACCCGAGTTCCGCCCCGCACTTCAAGGGCTACCAGATGGCCGCCTACAGCCGCAGCGGCCAGGACAGCCCGGGCGACCTCTACGACGTGATGAAGCACCCGGATACGCAGATCACGGCCTTTCTGATGGGCCACGTCAACAGCACGGGCGCCCATCTGGCCCTCTCCATCGCCCGGCTGCACTCGACGTTCCGCGTCGGTTTCCTGCACAACGATCCGCCCCAGGCGCTGGCCCGCGCTCTCAACTGGCTCATGTACAACGAGAAGGACCCTTCGACCGTGGACGCCCTGTTTCTGATCATGGATCCGCCGAGCGGCAAGATGAAGTTCTGCCGCGCCGGCCGGATCGGCGGCTTCATCGTCAGCCAGCGCGGCGAACCGCGGGCCCTGCAGGGCAGCGACGGCCCGCCCATCGGGCAGGTACGCAACTTCGAATACGTCTCGCGCATGGAGCAGATCCAGCCGGGCGAGACGCTCGCCCTCTACTCGCGCGGCGTCGCCACCGCCCTCAACGCCCAGGGCGAACGCTTCGGCGAGAAGCGATTCATCGAGCTGGTCTGCGACGGCTTCTGCCAGCCTCCCGCCAACACGCTCGAGGACGTCACTCACGAACTCACCAACTTCTTCTCCGACGGCCGCCACCCCGACGACATCACCATCGTCCTCCTGCACCGCCTCATCGTGTGACTGCGGTGAGCCTCCCCCCATGCGGAACCGGATCGCCCTCGCCATCATCACGGACGCGTCGATACCTGACGCGGGCGTGAAACCATTCCGTGCGATTGCGCTCATCGCCGGCTGATCCATGTACGTGTTGAGCGGGCAGACACCGGCAATGGAGCCCGACGCGCGAGCGAGGGGTTCACGCAGTTGCTCGCCCTTCCGGCCAGCCGGTCACCTGCAGGAGCGGCCGCACCGCACGCGACCCTTCGGCTTGCACCAGTTGCAGTCGTACACGCCCGGGGCGACCTTAACGTTCCCATAGCTCACGCATGTGCCGGCAAAGCCGTCGACGATGCAGGGAGCCCCATAGGGCACGCCCTGGCACTGCGTGTTTGCCGAGAACTCCCAGCAACTACGGCTCGAACCTCCAGAGGCGGTCGTGACCGCGGCGCCGAGCGGTGTGGAAGTCGGCACGTCGGTCGCCGCTATCCGGATGATCTGGCCGAGACCCTCGACCGGTCCTTGGCCGTAGCTGACCGTCGAGACATACAGCGCGCCGTCCTCACCGCGGGCCATCCCAATCGGGAAGTTCAGGCCGCAGGCGATGACCGCTCGGCTCCCGTCGGGTTTACGGCGGATGACACGGCCCGTGTCGGGCGTCCAAGGTGTGTCGGGCGCGAACGTCTCGAGGATGTACAGGTCGTTGGCCACGAACGTCATGTCCACGATCGCGCTGTAGTCTGCATCAAATAGTGCCACGTCGCCGAACTTGTGGTCGAACGACTGGATCCATCCGCGAAAGCCGCCCAGATAGAAGTTCTTGCCTCTGCGGATGAGAATGATCGGAGCGGGATCGATGACGGAGAGATCGTAGAGGCGGCTAACCTCCCCGGTGACGGGGTTGACGCGCAGGATGCTGTTGTGATTGGTCTCGACGACGTAGAGCGTGTTGCCGTGCGCGAGCAGCGAATGCGGCACGCCGTCCGGTTCGCAGTCGCCGTCCGGTCCGCAGAGCGGCTCGCTGGCGACGGGGTTCGCCCGAACGAACGCGGTGATGTCGGCGACGTAGGTATATGAGCCGTCGGCGTTGATGCGGACGATGCCGGCCGGGTCATTCGGCAGGCCGCGCGTGCAGCCGCCGCCCTCGATCACCGCGTACAGCGTGTCGTCGATCCACGCGACATCGGAGACGCCCAGCGCATCGCCGAAGCCGTCGATGAAGCCGGGCAATCCGTCAGCAACGGTCTCGCGCGTGCCGTCGGGCCAGATGCGCGAAATCCGCCCGGTGTACCCGCCCATGTACGGGCCGGTCTGGTTGAACATGTTGCCTTCCCAGTCGCACGTGCCCAGCAGCCCGCCCCCGACCCCCGCCTCGGCCACATACAGCAGCCCGTCCGGCCCGAACCGGATGTGCCGCGGATTGGTCAGGCCGGTCGCGAAAACGCTCCAACCGGCGCTGCAGTCCGCGTCATTGAGCGGCGTCCGCACATCCGAAGAATCCCTCGCCGCCGGTTTGTCAGTCGTCGGGGCGTCAGTGCTCAAGGCAATCGCGTCGAGCGGAGTGGGGGCCTGACTCCCGCCGCATCCAGACAGCCACCACAGCAATGCCAATGCGTTCAGAGCTTGTATGCGTTTCATTTCACTCTCCTTGATCCGGTCTGCAGGAGAAGGTGAGCGGATGTTCCGGCGTGCAGACCAGCGCCGATCATCCACACTTTTGTCTTGACCATGGCCGTGAACATGCGCTCGTTGGCTTCAGTCAAATTCTCCGGCTTCAAGCCGCTCGATCACGTCCTGGATGAAGTCCAGCGTTTCTGGAATATCCGTGCGGAAGTTTATGCCCACCGCCACGCCCGCCGCGTCGCCGTTGGACACCAGGGCCACGAGCGTCTCCTCGCCGCTGACCGGGTCCACCCAGAATGTCGGGCCGCCGGAATCGAAGATCTGGGCGCCGCCGTTGCCGTGAGCCTCATTCTGGTCCAGGAACAGCCAGTGGTTGTCCAGAAGCATGTATTCCGACACCGCCACGCGGCGCTGTCCATCAGGCGGGATGAGCTGGTTGGGCGCTTTGCCGGAATAGCCGTATCCGACGACGGTGAAGGGCGCTCCCTCGCTCTTGTCCAGCAGCGCGCCCGAAGCTTTCAACGCATCGAGAAAGCCCGCGGGGGCGAGCTGGGCCGGCGTGAGCCCAAGCACGGGCTCTTTGAGAATGATCAGCGCCACATCGAGCCGCGGCACGGCGCCCCAGCCGGCATAGAACTTCTCGTCGTAACCCGGATGAATGATCACATGCGACATCCCCAGATACGTCTCGGGGTGCTGTTTGGGAAAGGAACTGAAGCTGACGAAGATCTCGTCCATCGTGTAGTAACCGAAGGCGATGTCATCGAGCACGATTTGAAACACATGCGCAGCGCCGATGACGATGCGCGGGTGAATCAGCGTCAGATTCCCGCCTGAGGCCGGCACATCCGGTATGCCGTCCTGATCGGGGTCCCAATCCGCGATCCCGTCGCCGCTCTCATCGATGCCGTCGGGCCACGCAAAGCACCCCACCTGCGGGTGTCCTTCGCCATCCAGCTCGCCGCCCGTGATGGCCGCCGCCGAATGGGGAAGCAGCATGATGGCGAGGATGGTCGCTAACGCGATCCATGACACGGCGAGCCGGACGATCTTCGGTTGCATGAGCGCTCTCCTTTCTGTCTTGGCGGTCCGCGATAACATGACGTGGGCTTTCCGGCGCGCAGACCCTTGGGGGTCCACCCGTCCAGGGCAGACCTGCCGCCGGTGAGATCCCGGGCCCGGTGAACGGTCGTTTCGCCGCGACAGTCACCGGCCGATTCTGTTCACACTTTCGTCGCCTCAGGGCTTTGTTGCTGATTCAACGGGTGCTGGATCCTGCCGCTGGGTCTATCAATGCCGTTGCCTCCTGCCGCCAGAGCTGGAGCGTCAGGCGGCGGTTCCAGAGTTTGCCCGTCGCCTGCTGCTGCGCGTCGCCCGACGGGGGCGATTCGATGGTCTGGATGGCCTTGGCCAAAAACTCCCCGGCCTGCTCAGAATGCCCGAGTCGCTGATGGGCCATGGCCAAGAAGAGCTGGCTGTAGGCGACGGTTCCGCG
>CAZQEN010000340.1:0-8165 GCA_964591605.1 uncultured Planctomycetales bacterium | reverse complement strand
CACGCCGGCCGGCAGACGCTGCTGAGCGATGTTCAGCTTCTCCAGCAGGCGCGACCGGCACCAGTAAAAGTCGAACTGCTCGTCGAAAATGACGTAAATGACCGAGAAACCGAACATCGAGTATGAGCGGATGGTCTTGAATCCGGGAGTGCCCTGGAGCGTCGTCGTGAGCGGATAGGTGATCTGGTCTTCCACGTCCTGCGGCGAACGCCCCGGCCAGTCCGTAAAAACCACCTGCTGGTTCTCACCGATGTCCGGAATCGCGTCCACCGGGATCGGATCGCGCGGAATGAACTCCGGCCCGGCCCGGAACGGCATGACCCGCACGCCCCAGAGGATCAGCACCAGCAGGATCAGGCCGACGACCAGCTTGTTCTCCAGGCAATACCGGAGAACGCGGTCGAGGAGGCCGGGCGATCGTCCCGCGGACGGATGGCTCATGGGGCCGCCTTCCCATCTGCGGCGATCCGCCCCCTGATCTCACCGCACCGCAGCATCTTCCGCCCGAAATAGGGGTTGTTGATCTGTTCGCTTGCCTGCAGCCAGCTTGCCCCCTGATTGTTCAGCGCCATCGGGCAGAACGCCTGGAAAAGCGGTCCGGGGCGGTCGTGTCCGAACGTTTGCAGGTATTCTTCCAGGGCTTTCGTCACCGCGGGCAGGCGGTTTCGCACCTCGTCGATGGCAGCCTTGTCGGCGGGCAGACTGGCCCCCACGGCCGCGATTTGCGTCTTGAACGCGTCCGCGTTGGCCCCCTGGAGGCCGTGCGGCACGGCTCCCTCCAGTGCCTTCCGCAGCTTCCCGATCGCAGTGCTCGCCCCGGCCGCGTCATCCGCCGCGAGCTTCGTGATGAGCTCAAGATAGGCGTCGATCACGGGGGCAACGTGCTGATGGTACATGGCGCCGGCGACATGGCGGGATGGGACCGGCTCGGGCGCCTCAGGCTGCGTTCCGGCCGCGGGTGCCGACGCGGTTTGTGTCGCCGCCGGCTGCATCATGCTCGGCCGGGCCTGAATCTGGAGGGCCGAGTCGATCATCAGAGCACCGCGTGTCACGACCCGCTCGCCAGGCTGCAGACCCTCTCGCACGATGTAGTACTCGCCCGCCCTCGGCCCGAGCTCCACCACGCGCCCCTCGTACACCGGCCGATCCCTCTCCATCTTCTCGACATACACCACCGCCCGCGTCCCCGTGAGCAGCACGGCCGTCTGCGGCACCGCCAGCGCCTTCGAATCCTTCGACGGCTGCGCGACGTACCCCAGCGTCTCCGCACGTTGAAGGTCCATGCCGCACTTGTCGCACTGGCCCGGTCCGTCCTTGACCACCTCCGGGTGCATGGGGCAGATCCACTTGCCAGCCAGCCCGCTGTCCAGCACCGCTCCCCCCGCCCCCAGCCGCACCTTCACCCGCGCCCGCACGAACATCTCCGGACGCAGCCGCATATCCGGATTGGCCATCACCACCCGCACCTTGATCGTTCGCGTCGCCGCATTGAGCACCGGATCCAGGTATGACACCCGCCCGTGGAACTTCTCGCCAGGGAAGGCTTCCGTTTCAAATTCCACCTCCTGCCCCAGCCGCAGAGAACCCACGTCCATCTCGTACGCATCGAGCTGAACCCAGACCGTCCGCAGGTCCGCCAGCGTGAAAAGCCGCGTGCCCGTCTCGACGTACATGCCCTCAAACGCCTGCCGCTCGATGACCCACCCGGTGAGCGGCGCGTCGATCTGCATGTGATCGCCGGGACGGCGGTGCCGGCCGAGAGCCTCGATCTGATCCTTCGAAATCCCCCACAGCTCCAGCTTGCGCCGTGCCGCCTCCAGCATCGCCCCCGCCGCCTGGCGCCCGGCCCCATCGCTGGCCTTGTCGAGCGTTTCGAGCGAAATGAGATACTCCTGCTGCGCCACCAGCAGATCCGGGCTGTAAATCTCCGCCAGATGGTCGCCCTTGTTCACCAGGATGCCCGTGTAATCGACGAACAGCCGGTCCAGACGCCCGGGGATGTAGCTGGACACGTACGTGATCCGCGTCTCGTCGGGCGTGACCTTGCCCACCATGCGGATCTCGTGATCGAGCACCCGCTCCTCCACCGGCGACGTTTCGACGCGCGCCAGCTCCCGCGCCCGCCTCGTGAGCGAGATCTGCGGAAGATCGGAATCGCCGCCCTCTCCCGCACGCACCGGAATCAGATCCATGAAGCAGATCGGGCACTGGCCGGGCTTGGGCAGTTTGATCTGGGGATGCATCGAGCAGGTCCAGTACAGCACTGCCTCCCCCGCCGCCGGCTGCGTCGAAGCCTCATGCGGCCCCCCCGCCGTCCCCGCACTCAGCCGGCCCCACACCAGCCCGGCCCCCAGCGCGACTGCGATCGCGCACGCCCCCACAAACCCGCGCACCGCCCACATCCGCCATGAGGAGTCCGCCCTCTCCCCGCCCCCCGACTGCTGCTCACCGGAAGATCGCATCAGCTCATCACCTCGCAGCGTCCGACCCGAATCTGCCCGCCGCCCGCTCGTGCTTCTGATTTCGGATCTGATTCGTCATTCTGATTTCGACTTTCGGGTTTCGACTTCCACACCGCTCCCCAGGTCCGCCGGCCGCGTCTGCGGCCCCGCCGCCCCCAGTCTCCCCCCTGCCGCCCGCTCCAGCTCCGCCCGGTACACCAGACAATCCCGGTAGAACTCCAGAATCTTCAGCCGGGTCATCAGCAGATCCTCCTGCACCTCCAGGTACACCGTCAGATCCTCCTGCCCGGCGATGAACGAGCGCCGCGCGACATCGAGATTCCGCTCGACCGCCGGCGCCACCTCCCCGCGGTAAAACCGCACCTGATCCCCCGCCTGTTTCAGCATCAGCCACTTCTCACGCACCGTCCGCGTGACGTCCTGCACGCGTGCCTCGTACATCGCGTACTTCCGGCGATACTCGGCCATCGCCCGGGCCACCTTCCCCTGGCCGTGATCGAAAATCGGCACTTCCAGCTCAATCATCGGGCCCAGCGTCCACTTCACGTCCCGCTGCTTGGGCATGAATGGCGTCCCCAGCGGAGCGACCGATGGCATGCCCGTCGCCCGGTCGTACAAACCCTGCGCGAGCGCGTTCCCCGCAACGCCCGCCGGCCGCTGATTGTTCGATGGCGGCGCCGGCGCCCGCTCCAGCGTGAAACCCATCGCCACATCGGGCAGACCTTCGCGCTGGGCCAGCGTGATGTTGTGCTGCGCCGCCTGCGTCTCCCACTGCGCCGCCAGCACGTCCAGCCGCTGCTCCAGCGCGCTGGCCACGAGGGCCGACTCGTCCAATGGCCCGGGAATCTCGTCCTTGAGCTCCGACAGCGGCGTCACCCGCCAGTCCGCCGGCGCCGCCGCCAGCCCCATGAGCATGAGCAATTCGCGCTGCAGCGACGCGTACTCCGCCTGCATCGCGATGTATTCCGATCGCAGCTTCATCCAGCGGATCTGCGAGAGGTTCACCTGCACCTGCGTCCCGCGCCCGGCCGCCTGACGCGTGGAGATGATCCGCGTCGACTGGTTCACGAGTTCGAGGTTATCATTCAGCAGCTCGAGGGCCCGCTGGGCGTACTGAAGCCGCGCATAGACCCGTTTGACCGCCGCGGCCGTCTCGACCGCCCGGTCGGCCACCCGCAGCACGGCCTCCTGCAGCGTTGCCTTCGCCACTTTCCGCCGCGCCGGGATCAGCCACAGGTCCTGCAGCGGCATCATCGGCAGAGCGTTGGCCCGCAGCATCGCCCGCCCCCCGCCGTCCGGAAACATGAGCATGAGCTG
Source organism: uncultured Planctomycetales bacterium (assembly GCA_964591605.1). Taxonomy (GTDB): domain Bacteria; phylum Planctomycetota; class Phycisphaerae; order UBA1845; family PWPN01; genus CAYLLT01. The sequence goes on along the minus strand of CAZQEN010000340.1, from coordinate 4,386 downwards.
GATCACCGGGTTCTGCAGCAACCCGGCCTGCAGCAGATCCGCGTCCGCCTCGCCGATCAGCTCCAGATCCGCACGGAGCTCGCGATTGTTGCGCAGAGCAAGCCCCACCGCCTGATCCTGCGTCAGAATGCTCCCCGACTCCCAGGCAGGCGCGCTGTCCCACGGCCCCTGCCACTCCGGAAGCTCCCCCACCCGCTCCCGCGCCAGCTCCGCCGCCTCCCGCACCTTCGCCCCCGAGTCCAGCCCCGCACACCCGCCAAGCCCCCCGAGCCCGCCAAGCCCGACCAGCACCGCAACCATCGCCCCGGCCGGATCCTTCCTGCTCACGCGACACCTCGCACGACGCCCACCGCCACACCATCCACCCACCCGCATCCCGCCAAGAAGCCATCCACCCCCTCACGCCGCAGACGTGAGCGGCAGCGGGCGGCGGAGCGGCCGGCGGCGGTCCCTCCACCCCCTCGCGCCGGAAACGTGACCTGGCGTAGCGCCGGGCCTCTGTGCCCGGCGACCTTCACCCCCTCACCCGGGGGCATGATACTTCGGGAGCGGCCTCGATCAGTACCCCGAGCGTCAGCGAGTGGGCCTGATCCTCCAACCGATCGACGCAAGGCCTCCCGACGCACGTCGGGGCTCCGGGTTCCGATGATTGCCGCATTCCACCCCGCCTCTCAGGTCACAGACCCCCCTCACGCCCGCCCGCGCAGGTGAAAAAGCTCAAAGAACAGGTCGCCGCTCCACCCGGATCGTGCACGCTCACCTGAGCAGGCGCAGATCACCTCAGCATCCGGCCGATGCCCATCGGCCCCCCTGCAACAACCGACACCACGCGGTGCGAACAGCATCCACAGCCGGCAGATATCCATTGGATGCCCCGCAGCCCTGCTTTCTTCACACCCTCGCCCCTGCCGGCGCGCACGCTCTCAAATCTCAAATCCCCATCTCGCCCCCGCCCCTGCGCGCGAGTTATTCAATCTCCAATCTCAAATCTCCAATCCCCGTCTCCCCCCGCCGCCACGAGCGCGCGAACCGACAGCGACCGCCTTCCCCAGCCCCGGCAGGGGCGACAGACGGTAGCCCAGGGCGTCAGCCCTGGGAACAGACGGTCCCCCCACCCCAAAGCCCCGGCAGGGGCGGCAGACGGTAGCCCAGGGCGCCAGCCCTGGGAACAGAAGGCCCCCCATACCCAGCCCCGAAGGGGCGACAGACGGTAGCCCAGAGCGTCAGCCCTGGGAACAGACGGTCCCCCCACCCCAAAGCCCCGGCAGGGGCGGCAGACGGTAGCCCAGGGCGCCAGCCCTGGGAACAGAAGGCCCCCCATACCCAGCCCCGAAGGGGCGACAGAAGCTAGCCCAGGGCAGAGCGAGCACCGCGAGCGCCGCCCTGGGGTTCGGGCCAACCACCCCTCCCCCAGCCCCAACGGGGCGCGACAACCACCGACCCGCTGGCGTGAATCCCGCCCGCCCTTGACGCCTCCGGGTGTCAAGGGTCTCGCACCCACCCCAACGGGAATCCCTTCCCGCGAGCGCGATTCACTGTCGCACCTTCTCACTTTCCCACTGCGGGTTCCAGGAATGCCGCTCGCCGTGCGCGAACAGGATCTCCGTCAGCGCCTCCTCTTTCCCTCTTTCCCACTTTCTCACCTTCGCACTCCGCCCCAGGCCTCACCACCGTCATCACCGGCCACCGCCGCCGGCGTGACCTTGTGCTCGCGCCCGCCAGAACCGCCCCCCACACCATCGGACGCCGCAGGGGTTACGCTGGTGCGATGTCCCGGCGCGCCGGGACCAGAGCTGCCGACAAAGGAGTTCGCCTCCAGGCTTGAGCTGGTGGGAAGTTAATCTTCCACGGTTTCAGGCGGAGGAGGTGCTGCCTTCCGACGAGGCGCCGGTTCCTTGATGACACGGAAATACCCCTTGATGCAGCGGGGATCGCGGACGCAGATCTGGATGTGGCTGCGCTCGTGGAAGCCGGCGCCGGGATACAGGGGCGCACCTTCGACGAACACGCCACGGACCGACTCAAACGGCGGCCGTTGACCGTCGGCCCGCAGCCGGTGGACCGTCTCGATGACGGCACAGTCCAGACGCCGCAGGAGCAGGTCGGATGACTTGCCGAGCGGTCGATTCTCCGGAAGCGGCTCGCCGGTCTCCTCCAGAAGGGCCTTGAGTCGGAGGTATCCGTCCTTCACGATGCGCAGCGATTCAGTGTCCAGCAGATTCAGGCATCGGCCCAGATCGATGACGGCACCAACAACGGCCGGTGAACCGACCCTCCGGCCGGCACGAGCCCGCCGTCGCAGGACCTGGCGGGCATACTGCAGGCCGCGGCGCGGGTTGTTCTCCCAGAAGTAGATGCCATGTCCGAGCCAATCGTAATCGTTGTGGCTGGCCTTGATTCGGGCTTTTCCGGCGAAGACGCGCTCCGCCAACGCGGAATCGCACCCGTGGAAGCCCAGGACGAATGACGGGAGGTGTGCGTACACGGGTCAGGGTCACGCGTAGGGTTTGGCGAGTCCTTTTCCCTTCTTCTTCAGGATGCCGGCGCGCACGAGAAATGCCCGGGCCTTCTTCTTGGAGCCGAGCACTCGTTTCGCGACGCGCTCGGATGCCTTGAGGTGCTCTCTGACCATTTTTTCTGTCGAACCCATCACAACCTCGCTATCAGTCAGGCCCTGCACAGCCAAGTATAGCATATCGTCCGATTTTCTGCAGCGCCGTGGACGACCGGCCGATCGGGTTCCAGATCAAGGGCGTCTCGGCCATCGTGGTATGGCACCGGCGTCTCGCAGGTGAGGTGTGGCACCGGCGTCTCGCCGGTGGACCTGCTGGTGCGTGAATCCCGCCCGCCCTTGACGCCTCCGGGTGTCAAAGGTCTCGCACCCACCCCAGCCGGAATCCCTTCCCGCGAGCGCGATTCACTTTCGCACCTTCTCACTTTCCCACTGCGGGTTCCAGGAATGCTGCTTGCCGTGCGCGAACAGGATCTCCGTCAGCGCCCGCTCTTTCCCTCTTTCCCACTTTCCCACCTTCCCACTCCGCCCCACGCCTCACCATCGTCATCACCGGCCACTCCCGCCGCCATGACCTTGTGCTCGCACCCGCCGGACCACCCCCCACACCATCGCCCGCCGCAGACCCTGCGCCTGCGCCATGCGCGAGGCCCCGGAGCTGCCAACGCGCGAGATCGCGTCGAGGTTGGAGATGGTGGGGAGCTGAATTCGCCGGTTTCCAGAGATTTCATCAGCAGAATCTGGCCCATCCCCTTTGTAACCTCTATGTCCCTCTTCCTGGCTCACGATTTGGCGGCCCACGGCACTCGTTCGACTGCCTCATAGCGCATGCGTCCTTTCCGCAGGCGATTCAGATACTGGCCGTTGAATCCGCACAACGCCAGAATGAGGAGTTCTAAATAGGAAAGACAGAGCTCCCAAGCCTCCACTCTCGCGGGGAAATCAACAGCCGATATTCGGTCTCTCTTCTTCTCACTGCCATGCATGACAGCGTTCCTTATCTCGGTGACGGCCTGGGGGCCATCGACCCAGCTCAGGGCGGCAGCTACCTGCTTCAGTGCAGGCAGATGCGTGAGTCCCGTGGGAATTCGAAAGTAAGTCAGTAACAACCTGATTCTATCGGCAGCAGGGATCTTGCTGAATCCATCTTCGCTCAGTATCCGTTTGTCTCTAACCAGCACCGTCCATCCCAGCATCTCCAATGCGGCCTGGACAAGGGATAACCCGCTCTCGATGCTGATGTCGCGTGCGTTAGACTCCAAATACCAGTTTGTTGCTGTTTTAAGTACACCGTTCCAGGAGGGGTCCAAGAAGAGCGTGGCGAATCCGTCAAAACATTGCGCAAGATCTTCAGGTTTCTCTTCGTTGAACCACGACTCGGCATAGTAGTACGGCAGCACCTTGCCGTTCACCCACCTCTCCCACAATCGCACTCTTTCGTCATTGAACCCGACGGCGAATAGCGGTGAAGTGTGCAATCCACGAAGGAACGAGAGGAAGAACGACAGACAGTCCAGTATGGGTTCAACTTCGGCTGGCGGAAAACAACTTCCATCCTCACGAGTAATGCTCCCGGCGGCTGATATCGCATACCCGCCGGAATCAGTGAGCTCCTTGCGCGCAATCTCCGGCAGTATGTCATCGATTCTGATGATCCATCCCCGGTATGACAGCAGAAGACGGCCGTTCCACCACCGCATGCACTCCGAATCTCGAATGCCCTGCCCATTCCACTTCGGCAAGTTGGGTACATGGAAAACAACACAACGAAGATCGTCTGCGGAGGGAATACGCAGTGTATCAAAACGTCCTCCCCAGCGGGAGTGCGGTTTACTCCCTCCTGTGAGTGAGGAATTCGTAACGTGGCATTCCAG
>CAZQEN010000339.1:0-8183 GCA_964591605.1 uncultured Planctomycetales bacterium | reverse complement strand
CGCCGATCTCAAAGAAGGCATCGCCACGAAAACGGTCGAAGGCGACATCCCCGATGACCTGAGCGGCTTCGATATCGGACCCCAAACGGTCGAGGAGTACAAGAAGATTGTCGCCGGTGCGAAAACCGTGGTCTGGAACGGCCCCATGGGCGTCTTCGAGACCCCGCCCTTCGACAAGGGCACGACCGCCATCGCCCACGCCCTGGTGGATGCGACCGCCAGGGGCGCGATCACCGTCATCGGCGGCGGCGACAGCGCGGCCGCCATCGAACAGGCCGGCCTCTCCGAAAAAGTCTCCCACGTCAGCACCGGCGGCGGCGCCAGCCTCGAATTCATGGAGGGCAAGCCATTTAAGGCCGTCGAAGTGCTGGACGAGAAGTGACGAATTCAGCGAGCGGTATAATAGGATCAGGTGGCGTCATGATAACACGTTTTCGCGTTCATAACTTCAAGACGTTCTTGAACTTTGAGGTTGACCTCCGCAGACGCCATCTCATCGTCGGCAAGAACAACTCCGGCAAGACCAACTTTTGCCACGCGCTTAGATTTCTGGGAGCAACGGCGAGTAATCCATTCTCGGGCATTCGTATTCCCGGCGGTCCAGATGCCTTTTGTCATTGGGAGTTTGACTCACGTCATTCGGAGTTTGAGTGCACGTGCGAGCTGCGTTTTGAAGGTTCTCTGCTCACGTTCCACTACCGGCTTCACCTGCGGGTAGAGCCGGGGAGCTTTACCACCGACTCTGATAAACCGCCATTTTCGACTTTGCTGGAGAGTTTGACGGTCAAAGGTGATCACTGGCCCGATGTTTCGCTCCTGCAGTCAGACGGTAATCATGTTCGACTACTTCATGAGGAACACTACCTCAAGGGTGGAGACACCAAAGATTTGTATGTCGAGACGGGTGCGCCTCGCGACCGATCGATGCTCTTCCAGCTTTACGAGCTTCCCACCAACAGGCGAGCGACCCTTTTCAAGCGGTTCCTGGGGTCGATTAGCTATTACTGTCTGTCGCCGCCCTTGATGCGATACGGCTGGACCTCGAAGGAGTTGATGGGAGACGGCGGTGGCAGGATTCTGGCACCCCACGGTCAGAACCTTCCACTCATCCTGTTCCAGCTCAAAAACGAGGATGAGCCCCGGTATCGCGAGGTCCTCGAACTGGTGTCACAGATAGAGCCATCCATGGATTCTCTGGGCTTCTACGCACTACCGGACAATACGCCCGTTCCATACGTCTTTCTGAAGGGGCGCCGCAAGGTCAGTTGGGATACACTGTCGGATGGCTCACTCTGCATCTTGGGTCTCGCAGCCGTCCTGACGCAGGCAGAACGGGTTGAAGAGACCCCTGGCTGGCCCGGTGCCAGCAGCATCATTGAAGAGCCGGAGAACAGCCTTTTTCGAGGTGTCCTACAAAGTCTGTGGGACAATCTGAGCGCGTTGGCACCGGGATCGCAGACGATTTTCACATCTCACAGCCCGTATTTCCTGGACCTGTTTGACCGGGATCTGGCGTGTGTGACCCGGTTCAGGCGGGACGGTTCGCTTACGACGACGAAGAACCTGGACGATTTCGCGGACACCATCGCTCATTACAGGCAGGAGTACGATCTGTCCCTGGGAGAGCAGCTCTACAAGGAAGTCTTCGAGTGATCGAGGTCGTGCTGGTAATTGGTCAGGGTCCCAATGACATCGGCTTTCTGGAGGGGCTCCGGGATCGGCTCGGCTGTTTCGCACAGCTTGTCAACTTCGAGAATGAGCCGCGTCTACGTCGCAGAGGCACGTGGACTCGAAAGAAGGAAGCGAAGCTGATCCTGAAAACCTGCCTTCAGAAGTACCGACTGGACCTGATTGTGAGTCTGACGGACGGAGACGCGTCCAAATGGCAACATGTTCGCCAGGAGGAACACGATAGGTGGCCAGCGGAGTGGCAGTCAATGCTCGTTTGCGGCGTCTGCGATCGAGACGTTGAGCACTGGATCACCTTGGACCCCATTTATGCGGGGCAGGTCTGTGGCTTTGAGCGCTCAGAACTCCCGCCGGATCGGAAAGATCGCTCTCGGTTCGTCAAGCGACGCATCCAGCGACGCCTGCTGCCCGGCCAGACTTACACTGAATTCCTGGCAGACTTTGTGCGGAAAGCACCAACATCGACGATTAGATCCTGGCTTGCGGACCCTGCGTTTGGCGCGTTTTACCAGGACTGCCTGGCCGCCGCAGCCCGTCACCAGTGCCGAGTCAAAAATGAGCTCAACTAGCGTTCGACCTGCGTCTGACAATGATGTCGGCTGGCGACTTGCTGAAACCCGCCTCCGCATCACCCCGTCGCTCCTGGCGGCGGACTTCGGACGTCTGCGCGAGGAGGTGGCGGCGGTTGAGGCGGGGGGGGCGGAGGTGTTGCACCTCGATGTGATGGACGGCCACTTCGTGCCGAACATCAGCTTCGGCGTGCCGGTCATCGAGCGGCTCCGGCCGATCTCGAAGCTGTACTTCGACACGCACCTCATGATCACCGATCCGTTCCACTACGCCGAGCCGTTCATCCAGGCCGGCAGCGAGAACGTCACGTTCCACATCGAGGTCGCGACGGACCCGCGACGGGTCATCGACCGCATCCGCTCCCTCGGCGCCAACGTCGGCATCAGCCTCAACCCCGGCACGCCCGCGACGGCCATCGAGCCCATCCTCCCGGACGTCGATCTGGTCCTGGTCATGAGCGTCTGGCCGGGTTTCGGCGGACAGAAGTTCATCCACTCCTCCCTTGACAAGATCCGGCGGATCAAGCCGCTCCTCCGGCCGGACCAGCGGCTTGAGGTCGACGGGGGGATCAGTCCGGAAACCATCGAGGCCTGCGCCGCCGCGGGTGCCGACACGTTTGTCGCCGGAACGTCAGTTTTCGGACGGTCCAACGCCGCATCGGCCCTGCGCGAGCTCCAGGACCGGGCAGAGCAGGCAGCCGGCCGAGCCGGCACGACCTCCGCATGACCACAAGGCGGGGTCGTCCGCCCCGGTCCAGCCCCTCCTGAAAGCCTTCGCGCCGCCCCATCCGGACGAGTGACGGATTCTGCGGCACCAAACGACGGCGTCCATTGTGGTGCAGGCGCCCCACCCGCACGGGCGGCCGAGATCCGCCGCAAGCAGGCACCAGAATCGGCGGCGCCGCCCCCCCTGAAGGGCATTGCCGACCCACCCCAAACGGCCCCAGAACCAGGCTCATCCGGCCGGCTTGCCGGACGCTTGGGCTCTCTCTAAAATGCCGACGGCTCCGGTGTTTGCGCGGAGCGGCAAGAGGCGATCCCCTGGTCGGTCAGAACGGACCGAGCCTCTACCTCGTAGGCCTCCTGAGACCCCAAAGGACCTGGTTTTCATGCTTGCAGAACGTCGAGTCGCCCGCTGGGGCACAATCGCGGCTCTGACCCTCGTCGCCCTCACTCCCCTCATGACCGGACAGGGTTGCTCTGACCTGGTCACCCCCCGCGACGTGGCCTCCATCTTGGGTGGTTCAGACACGACCGGCTCCGGCTCCGGGTCCGGCTCCGGCACGGGTAACACCCCGCCGAGCTTCACGTTCACCTCGCCGACCTTCGACATCTCTCGGGAGGTGGGCGACATCATCCAGATCTCCTGGACCGTCACCGACCCCGACAGCAACGCCGCCATCGAGATCCTGCTGGACCCCGACGGCGATTTCGGCAATGGCAACGAACGCACCATCGTCCCGCTCATCCTTGAGGACTCCGGCGTCTCAATCTTCAATCTGGATACGGAGGGCGTCGGCCTGCCTCCCGCGAGCTACCGCGTCGTCGCCCGCGTCAACGATGGCGTCAATCCGGAGCTTCTCGTCGTGGCAACGGGCAACATCCTGCTGTTCGGCCGGGGGCTCGTACCCGGCAACATGGCTCCGAGCGTGATCACCACGCTGCCTGACGCGAATCTGGGGGCGTCCCAGAATGATACGATCGACATCTCCTTCTGTGCGCGAGACCGTGATGACGGCGAAGGCGGCCTGATCCCCGACGTCGTTCTGCTGCTCGATCTGGACAACGATCCCAATAACGACCTCGACCTCCGAGCGGCCGATGCGGAAACCACGCTGAGCAGCATCTGCCTGGGCGGTCTGCCTCGGACCATCAGCGGCGCCATCGTGATCGGCTGTTTCAAGGACAACGACTGCACCGATTCGACCCTGCGGGATGCCAACGGTGTGCCGCTTCCGGGCGGCCCCACCGACTTCACGCTCGCCATCGATGTCGGACTCTATCCTCCGACACCCACGGGCGACCCTTACCGGGTGCGCACCATCATCTGGGATCATACCAACGCCCCGGTCAGCAGTTACGCTCCGGGAAGCATCTCGATTACCGCTCTCGGGTCGGGCCTTATCGATCTTTCCCAGGTCGGCCGCACGATCAGCGGCACGCGGTTCCAGGGCTTTGACGCCGGTTCACGGACCGGCACCAACGGCGTGGACATGGGCGACTTCGACGGCGATGGTGCGGACGATTTCATCATCGTTTCACAGTTCGGTGCACCCGGCGGCGAGGCGGGCGGGACAGTCAGCGGGGGAGCGGGCACCGGCGGAGCTGCCCAGACATCCGGCAATATCGGCACCGCCCACATGGTGTTCGGCCTTCCCGGCCAGAAATTCGCCGGCCAGATCTCCATGAACAGTGTGAGCGTCAGTGTGCGCGGAACCTATTTCCCCATGTACGGCGGCCTGGGCCCGCCGGGCGGCTGCCAGTGGATTGGAGACTCCACCGTTCCCGGTCTGACGGGCACCGAGGGCATCGTCTCGATTGCCCGGGTCGGAGACCTCACCTCTCCTCCCGACGGACGGCCCGAGATTCTCATCGGCTTGCCCTACGTCGAGCAGTTCTTCGATTACATCGACGATGATCCCTGTGACTGCGCCTGCCCCTCTTTCGACGAAGAGACGGGCCTGGAGGTCTTTCACGGCTGCTATACTCTCTTCGGCGCCGATGGATTGCCCAACCCCCTGTCAACCGCCCCTGACTGCTCCGTGGGCTGCAGCAACGATGACGATGACATGTGGTCATATGACACGTTCACCGGCCGAGAGGTGGTGAACCCGGGTGCGACGGAACGTTTCCAGTGTTCAAACGATTTCGATGCGACCCAGCAGTCGTCCATCGACGGCGGTTACGCGTTGATGGTCGGCAGTGACAATAACTTTGAGAACACCTCCATCAGCCTGAACTTGGTCGGCCAGCAGACCGGAGCGAACGGTTCTCCCTTCCAGTGGAGTGGTGCTCGCTGGAGAGGCGCCTGGCTGGATGATTTCGACTTCACCCAGACCAAACGACCCACTTCCTTCATCCCGGACAACGAATACGGTCGGACCGTCAACTCCATGCCTGCCATGACCGATACCCGCGTGGATATCTCGCCCCGGTTCGGACCGTGGCTCCTGATATCCGCCCCGATGTCCAATCGCGGCAAGGGTATGGTCCAGGTTTATACCCAGCAGGATTTCACCAAGTTCGTCAGCGACAACTGCAACTCCTTCCCCGTCTACTCGGGATGTGCGGGTGTGTGCGGAGATTTCGCGATCATGGGCCGAGGCCTGGTTGTACCCGGCTACAGTGTGGTCATGGGCGCCGAGGTCGAAGATCATCTGGGCTATGCGGCCGCAGCCGGTGATTACAACCTCGACGGCAGTCGCGACATTCTGATGGGCGCCCCCGGTGCGAGCCGCGTCGCCGGCGCCCGCTTCGTCCAGAAGGGCGGCATCGTCTACATCATCTTCGGCCGGCGCGATTTCGGTGGCTACGATCTGGGCACGAGCAATCCCCCACGCATGGAGATTCGAGGAACCAACGACTACGACCAGTTCGGTATGATGCAGACCATCGTCGGCGACGTGAACCAGGATGGTCTGCCGGATATCGGCTTCTCGAGTCAATTCGCGGATGGCCCGGGCGGCGCCGACGCGGGCTTCATCGGCATCGTCTTCGGCGGACGCCAGCTCACCGGCGAGAACATTTTCACCGTCAGCCAGGTCGCCACCGCTCAACTCCCCGGCTGCAAGATCTTCGGCTCCCAGCCGGGTGGAAACGCCGGCGCGAAGATCAGCAACGTGGGTGATTTCAACGGCGACGGGATCGACGATCTGCTGGTCAGCGCCCCGGGCGAGACCATGACCATCAATGGCCAGACGCGTCAGGGCGTCGCCTATGTGATCTTCGGTGGCCCGCATCTGGTGAACGCGTCGCTGAGTCTTTCTCAGGTCGGCACCACACAGTTGCCCGGCGTCGTACTCGTCACGCCGTACATCCTGGGCAGCGCCGACGAGGCGCCCATCGACGGTGTTTCTGCCGCCGGTGACGTGAACGCCGATGGTTTCGCCGACATCCTCATCGGCGTGAGCCGTGCCGACTTCGTCAACCCGCTCGAACCGGGTCAGCGTCGCATCGACGCCGGCGAGATGTATCTGATCTACGGCAGCAACACCGGCAGCAATGCCCTGCGGTGAGAGCCCCTTGCCCTACGTGAACCTCCAGCAGGAGCAGCAGGTCGGGCTGCAGGCGGTGCGGGCGGCCTGCCGCGTCTGTGCGGCCGTCCGGGCCGAGATGGTCACGCCCGAATCCCTCGCCAAGAAGGACAAATCCCCGGTCACCGTCGCCGATTTTGCCGCCCAGGCGGTCATCAACTGGCACCTGTCACAGGCGTTCCCCTCTGATCCGATTGTCGCCGAGGAAGACGCCGCCCAGCTCGCCGAGCCCGCGCAGGCAGACCTGCGCAGCCGCGTGCTCCGGCACGTCCAGGCCGCCGTCCCCATCGCGACGCACGCGGCCCTCCTCGACCTGATCGCCCGCGGCGGTCACGGCGGGGGGGCTCACGGACGGTTCTGGACCGTCGATCCCATCGACGGCACGAAGGGCTTTCTCCGCGGCGAGCAGTACGCCGTCGCCCTCGCGCTCATCGACTCGGGACGGATTCTCCTGGGGATCCTCGGATGTCCGAACCTGCCGTTCCCCGCCCCCGGCGCGCCCGCGGGCACCGGTGGTCTGGCCGTGGCCGTGTGCGGCGGCGGCGCCCGCATCATTCCGTTCCCGCCCGGTGACGCCCCATCCTCAGGCGCCGTCGCCGGCCCTGGCCCCGCTCACGATCCGCAGGCCCTGGCCGTCGCCGGCACACGCGATCCCCGGCAGGCGGTCTTCTGTGAATCCGTCGAGTCAGGCCACACCTCCCACGACGATGCCGCCCGCGTCGCCGCCATCCTGGAGGTCAGCACCTCTCCCGTGCGCATGGACAGCCAGTGCAAGTACGCCGCCGTCGCCCGCGGCGACGCCTCCGTCTACCTGCGTCTGCCCACCCGGCCCGACTACCAGGAAAAGATCTGGGACCACGCCGCCGGCGCGATCATCGTCGAGGAAGCCGGCGGTCGCGTCACCGATGTCGCCGGCCGCCCTCTCGACTTCTCCCTCGGACGCACCCTCCAGGCCAACCGCGGCGTCGTCGCCACCAACGCCCACCTCCACGATGCCATCCTCTCCGCCCTCCGCCACGTGGGCGTGCGATAGCGGCTCGCGCTCCGCCTCCGCAAAGGCGCACCCCCAGGGGTCTATCGCGTGGGGCCCCGGCACGCCAGGCACCCCCCGATGGCAGCCCCTGCCCGGCATGCCGCAGCGGGTGCATCCGAAACACGGGGGCGTGTCTCTCGGGTGGCATGGGTCCCGGCGCGCCGGGATACTCGCTGCCCGTGCGAGTGGGTCACGGGCAATCTGCATCCGCGATGGTGGATGTCCCGGAGAGCCGGGACCCATGCCATTCGCCTGCCGCCGAACTCTGGATGTACCCCGCAGCACCGCAAACCAGAGCGAAAGAGCCCAGTCACACCCCCTTGGGACAATCCTTCCCGACGGCTCCCACTGGTTGGACGGCGGGCACTCCCCGAAGGACGAGCCCTCCAGGAAGGCCCGGCCACGTTCCTTTCACCCCAAGGACGCGCCCTTCCAAAAAGGGGCCGGCTACGCTCCTTTCGTCCGGAAGACGGCCCCTTCATAAACGTGCCGGCCATGCTCCGTTCGCCCGAAAGACGCATGATGGTTATCGGGGCCTCCTGATCCCGCGCCACCTGACTTTGCCCCTGTCTTTCGCCCGGAGAGCGCGCGTCGGTTGCCAGGGACTCGCTGGCTCTGGCCAGGGAGCTTTACCCCTGC
>CAZQEN010000338.1:0-8237 GCA_964591605.1 uncultured Planctomycetales bacterium | reverse complement strand
ATCTCGGTGTTGATCTGGCACTGACACAGGCCGTCGATGTCGTACTCAACGGGGTCTTCGGCGGTCAGGATCTTGATGTCCGGGCTGTTGAGCTCGTTGAGGGCCGAGTACAGGGTCGTCGTTTTACCGGACCCCGTGGGACCCGTATTGATGATGATCCCGTTCGGCTTGGCAATGAGCTGGCGGAAGATGTTCAGGTCGTCGTCGCGCATCCCGATCCGGTCGAGGCTGAGCGAGACGTTCCCCCGGTCGAGCACGCGCATGACCACGCTCTCGCCGAACAGGGTGGGCAGGACGCTGATCCGCAGGTCCACGGCGTTTCCGCCGACCTGGAGGGCGATGCGGCCGTCCTGGGGCAGCCGGCGCTCGGCGATGTTCAGGTTGGCCATGACCTTGATACGGCTGGCGATGGCCATGGCAATATGCCGGGGCGGCGGCACCATTTCGTAAAGCACGCCGTCGATGCGGTAGCGCAGCTTGTACTCGTCCTCGAAGGGCTCGAAGTGGATGTCGCTGGCCTTGTCCTTGATGGCCTGCAGCAGCACGAGATTGAGCAGCTTCTTGACCGGGTTGGACTCGGCGAGCTGGCGGATCTCCTCGAGATCGATGCTCTCGCCGCGGCCTTCGAACTTGGCCAGATCCTCGTCCCCGGCCAGATCGCTGATCAGGTCGCTGATCGATTCGCTCGCATCCTCCGGGTAATAGCGCCCCAGCGCGTTCTGCATGTCCTCCGGCGTCGTGATGCACGCCTTGATCGAGAAACCCATCAGGGTCTTGAGGTCATCGGTCGCCTGGAAGTTGTTGGGGTTATCGAGGGCGACGGTCAGCAGCTTGGTGGTCGGCTCGTAATCGATCGGGATCACGCGGTACGTCTGGGCCACCTGGGCGGGAAGCAGGGCGATGATTTCCTTGGGCACGTCAAACCGGCCGATCTCGACCGGTTCCATGCCCACCTTGGCCGCCAGAGCGAGCTGGACGTCCGCGTCGGTGACGTAGGCCAGCTCGACCAGGATCTGCCCGATGGGGCCGTGCTTTTTCTTCTGGAGCTCGAGGGCTTCGGTAACCTGGGTACGGGTCAGCTTGCCCATCTTGATGAGGATGCGGCCCAGGGGGCGGCCGCGAAGCTGACTGACGGGCGGCATCTTGTGGGCGCCGCCACCGGCGGGCACGCCTGCGGGGGTCGCCGCAGGGGGGGCCGGCGGCTTGGGCGGCGGCTTCGCCGCTCCGGCATCGAGCTGGAGTTCAGGCTTGGTGGGGGCATCGCCACCAGGGGGTTTCTTAAAGGCCGACCCGGCGTCGAGATTGAGCTCCGACTTCTTGGGCGCCGCCCCCGCATCCAGGCTGGGAGGGTCGGGTTTGCGGGTGGCGCCGGCATCGAGGGAGGGTGGTTCGGGCTTACGCTTGGGTGGTTCCCCGTCACCGGGAGTGTTGTTGATGGGTCTGACCGGCATACTGAACTTTCCGCAAAGCAGCGGCGGGTGCGCCGCCCGTCAAGGTTCGTCAGCGGGAATGAGCGCTGGCACCTGCACCGCCCGGCCCCGTGGTTGCGGGCTGGCCGCCAGCGGCATTCGCCACGGCTCACCGATTCATAACTTCAGTGGGCACCGATGGTTCCGCTTAGGCACCCACGCCTCGCCCGCCGTCGCCAGCGGTTCGGGCCGCTCCAATCGCATGTCACGATTTGAGTTTGGGCGGCTCGGGCGGGCCGCCTTCCTCGGTCGGCTTCTCGCCCGTCGAGGAGGAGGGAACCGGCCCACCCCGCTCGAACGCCTCGATCTTGTCCTGCATGTCACCGGGGTTTCGGGCCTTGTCCATGGCCTCCTCGGCTGCGATCACCTTGTTCTTGTACAGCTCGAACAGGTGCTCGTCGAGAAGCTGCATACCGAATTTCTTGCCCGTCTGGATGCTCGAATCGATGCGGAACGTCTTGTTCTCGCGAATCAGGTTCGCGATGGCGGGCGTGACGACCATGAACTCGTAAGCGGCCACCATGCCCTTCTCGATCTTGGGGCACAGGGCCTGCGAGAGCACCGCGATCAGGTTTGTCGAGAGCTGGACGCGGATCTGCTCCTGCTGCTCGTGCGGGAATGCGTCGATGATCCTGTTGACCGTACCCTGACAGCCGGTCGTGTGCAGCGTGGAGAAGACCAGGTGCCCCGTCTCGGCCGCCCGGATGCTGGCCTCGATGGTTTCGAGGTCGCGCATCTCGCCGACGAGGATCACGTCGGGGTCCTGACGCAGCACGCGGCGCAGGGCTTCGGCGAAACTGGGCACGTCCGTGCCGACCTCGCGCTGATTGAACACCGACTTCTTGTGACTGTGGTAGTACTCGATCGGCTCTTCGACGCAGACGATGTGCCGGTCGAAATTGGTGTTGATGTAGTCCAGCATCGTGGCCAGCGTGGTGGTCTTGCCTGAGCCCGTCGGGCCGGTCACCAGGAACAGCCCGCGCGGGCGGCGGCACAGGGCCGCACAGATCGTGGGCAGACCGATCTCCTTGAAGGTGAGGAGCTTCGACGGGATGAGGCGAAGGACGACTGCCAGGTTGCCCTTCTGGCGGAAGACGCTCACGCGGAAGCGGCCGGCATCGCCGAACGCGAAACCGAAGTCCGTTCCGCCCTCTTCCTGGATTTCCTGCTGGTTCTTGTCGGGCGTGATCGCCTTCATCAGGGCGACTGTGTCTTCCGGCTCGAGCACCTTGGTCTCAAGCGAACGCAGGTGCCCGTGCAGCCGCAGCACCGGCGGCCGCCCCACCGTCAGGTGAATGTCGGAGGCGTTCCGCTTGATGCAGGTCTCGAGGATGCGATCTATGTGCAGTGAACCCATGCAAAAGTTTCCAGTCAAAAGGTCCGCACAGCGGACCCTACCTCTCGAAACTCTAATCGTCGACGAGGATCCCCTCGGCCTGGGCGTGCCGTGCGACTTCTTCGAGTGTCGTGACGCCTCTCATGATCTTTCGTTTCCCGTCTTCGAGCAGGGTCTTCATGCCGGCCGCCCGGGCCGCCCGGCGGATCTGGCTCGTCGGCGCCCGGTTAAACGCCAGCTCGCGGACCTCATTGGTCATCTGCATCATCTCGAAGATGCCGAACCGACCGCGATAACCGGTTTTCGTGCATCGCTTGCAGCCGGCGCCCCGTTTAAGGGTCCGACCCTGCAGGTCGGAGTCCTTGATCGCCAGAAGCCGCAGCAGGTGCCGGTCGGGGGCCGGATCGTCCTCCTTGCACTCGTTGCAGATGATCCGCACCAGACGCTGGGCCATGATCGCCTGCACCGAACTGGCGACGAGGAACGGCTTGATCCCCATGTCAATAAGACGCGTGATCGCGCTGGGCGCATCATTCGTGTGCAGGGTGCTGAACACCAGGTGACCCGTAAGTGCCGCCTGGATCGCGACTTCGCCCACTTCCAGGTCGCGAATCTCACCCACCAGAATGATGTTGGGGGCCTGGCGGAGCATGGCCCGCAGGATCTTGCCGAATGTCAGGCCGATGTCCTCCTTGACCGCGCACTGGTTCATGCCCGGGAAGTTGTACTCGACCGGGTCTTCCGCCGTGATGATCTTCTTGTCGGGCCGGTTGAGCTCCTGCAGGGCCGAATACAGCGTGGTCGTTTTGCCCGAACCGGTCGGCCCCGTCACCAGGAAGATGCCGTTGGGCCGCTTGATGATCTTCATGAACGAGTTGTAGTCGTCCTCCTCAAAGCCCAGCGCCTGGATACCGACGCGGACCGAATCGGGCCGCAGAACACGAAGAACGATGCTTTCACCGTGGTAGGTGGGGCAGGAGCTGACGCGGAAGTCGATCTGCTTGCCGTCGATGGCCATCTTGATGCGGCCGTCCTGCGGGATGCGCTTCTCGGCGATATCGATGCCGGCCATCAGCTTGACCCGGGCCAGGACCGACCCTTTGAGCTTGAGGGGGATCTGCTCGCGCTCCAGGCAGACGCCGTCGATCCGGTACCGAACGCGGACGCGGTCGCCCATCGGCTCGACGTGGATGTCGCTGGCCCGCTGGCGGACCGCCTCGCTGATCAACTGGTTGATGAGCCGGATGATCGGGGCGTCGTCGTCTTCGACGGCGCTGACCTTCTTCTCTTCATCCTCGTCCAGATCGCGGTCGATGCTGGCCATCGTCTGGTCGATGCTTTCCCTCACGTTCGTATCGACGAATTTCTCGATGAACCGCTTGATCTTGGACGGGGGGGCGAGCGAGGTCTCGATGTTCGGGTTGAGGCGGAAGCGAAGCGTGTCGAGCAGCTCGAGATCCAGCGGGTCGCTGATGAGAACCTTGAGACGCCCGTTTTCCTCACCCAGCGGGACGACCTTGAGATCGCGGATCAACTTGCTCGGAATCAGATTCAGATTGCCCGCCGTCGCGAGGTTGGTCGTCTTGTCGAGATCGACGTAGGCCATGTCGAACTGGGTTGCGAGGGCCTTGGTGACATCCTCTTCCTTGCAAAGCTCGAGCTCGACCAGCGCCTCTCCGATCCGCTTGTTGTGTTCGGCGGCGTATTTGAGCGCGTCGTCCAGCGCCTTTTGCCCGATGATGTTCCAACTGACGAGGATTTCGCCGATTTTCTTGCGTTGTCGGGCCATAGGAATTACGTCGGTTTTTGGGCTGCTGTCTGGGGGAGCCTTACTGCCGGCCGTCGGAGTCCCTGCCGAAACCGCCGCTCCGAGCCGTGCTCAGTGAGCACTGGTGCTCCGCCTGGCGACGGTGTACCGCCCGATTGTAAGGCACCGCCCACGCGCAGAGCAAGCAGGCAGGATGGACTCCGCCCACCACCCGACGACCACCGCACGCCGCAGGGTGGGCTCCGCCCACCTTTGGGCCGAGCCGTAGGGTGGGCTCCGCCCACCTTTGGGCCGAGGAATGGTGGGCGGAGCCCACCCTACATGCGTCGGGCCGAGCACGCGTGCGGAATGGTGGGCGGAGCCCACCCTACTCCATCGCGGTCTCGTCGAGGTCGGAGAAATCAAGGCGCGGACGGTCCCGAACGGGGTTACAGACACATTGCCAATCCGGGGCGTAGCGTCGCAGCGTGACATGTCGAGGGAACGTGGAATACGGCCACAGGTGCGGGCAGCGCACGTACTCGTGCCGGACCGGGTTGTAATGGATGTAATCCATGTGGCGTTCGAGATCGGTTTCATCGCGCACGGTATGCTCCCAGAACCGCGGTTGCCACACGCCGCGGTCGTGCCGGGCAGTCCGGCGGGCGGAAACGAGGGCCTGCTCGCCACCGGCCGCGAGCCATGTGGTCGTGAACGTCCTTTTGATGCGGGCCCAGCGCGTGGAATAATCGTCATCGTCGTCCGGCAGCGTCCACAGACAATGGAGGTGATCCGGCAGCAGGACGAAGGCATCGATCACAAACGGCAGGTCCCGGCGCGTCGCGATGATCGCCTCGCGAAGGAGACGGCGAGCGAGCGGTGTACAAAGGAACCGTCGGCGCCGTGCCGTGACCACGGTGAAAAAGAACGTGCCACCCGGCACAAATGCACGGCGATATTCCGGCATGATGCCGGATTATGCCTCCCGTAGCCCCGTGTGCCAAGGTAGGGTGGGCTCCGCCCACCATCCGGCGACCACCGCATGCCGTAGGGTGGGCTCCGCCCACCTTTGGGCCGAGGAATGGTGGGCAAAGCCCACCCTACGTGTTTTGGGCGAGCACGCGTGCGGAATGGTGGGCAAAGCCCACCCTACGTGCGGGTGAACTCTCCCATCGCCACTTTTCGCACGGTCAGGCGCTGGACCTCGGGCGACCACTCGAGTTCGACCAGGTTGGCTGGATCGCCCACCCGGGGCTGCCATTCGAGCGGCTCGCCGAGCAGCAGGTGGGCGGGATTGAGCGAAGCCATCGTGACGGCCTGTTCAAGGGTGAGGCCGCCGTCCACAATCGCCCGCGTCACACACAGCGGCATATCGGCGGCCGAGCCGGCCAGGTAGGGCGTGCCGGGCAGGACGACCCGGCCGGCGGGGGTCTTCTCCACTTCGAAGCCGCCGAGCGGGTACCGCCCGGGGGGCATCCCGGCCGCACACATCGCATCCGTCACCAGCACGGAGCGGGCCACCTTCTTGGCGCGCAGCATGCATCGCAGCGTGGCCGGCGGCAGGTGATGCCCGTCCGCGATGAAGCTTGCCCAGAGGCGATCCTCACCAAGCTGCCGCCAGATCGGGTTGTCGAGCCGGGGCAGCGTGGCGTCCGAGCCGTTGCCCAGATGCGTGCACATCCGCGCCCCGGCGGCGATGGCCACCTCGATCGCCGCGGCGTCGGCCCGGTGATGCCCGAGTGCGACGAGGACGCGGGGAGCCACTGCAGATTGCGGAGTCAAGTAGGGTGGGCTCTGCCCACCATCCGACGACGGCGCTGGGGCAGGGTGGTGGGCAAAGCCCACCCTACGTGTGCCGGCCGCATGGGCAATCAGCTCGGCCGCGCCCGGCTGGTCCGGGGCGAGCGTGAGGATGGCAATCCTGCCCTCGGCGGCCGCATAAAGGCGTTCGAAGTCGGCGATGCTCGGCGGCCGCACGTGCTCGCGCGGATGCGCCCCGCGCGGGCCGTCCTCGGGATGGATAAACGGCCCCTCGACGTGGATGCCCGGACACATCTGCCGCACGAGCGGCACCTTCTCGATGGCCCGTGCGAGGACCTCCAGCTCGCGGCACATGTCGTCCAGCCCGCTGGTGATGATCGTCGGCAGAAACCGCGTCACGCCGGTCGCCAGCTGCGCCCGCGCCGCCGCCTCCACGTCCTCCACCGTCACCCGCGGCGTGCAGAAGTCGCGCCCGGCGAAGCCGTTGACCTGGAGATCAAAAAGACCGGGGACGATCCACGTGTCGGCGGAAGCTTGATCACGCGAGCCTCCCCGAAGGGTGCTGACGCGGCCGGATACCACTTCCACGAGCGATTGGGCTCCGGTGCCGTACAGGCGCCCGGAAAGGATCATGTTCTTCATCATCGGTTTCACATCAGGTGTTGGTTGGATCCATGATGCCGTATTCATCCCCCTGGAACACGGCCGAAACGGGTGCGCCGCGGCCGGCCTGGAGGTGCTTGAGGTTGGCGGCCGCCACCTCGGCGGCGGCTTCGAGGATCGCCACGAGGCTCACCGCGGATTCGGCGTCGGCGTAGGTGCCCGCGAGCTTCTCACGGGTGGTCAGGCCGAGCTTGACGCGGCTGGCGGCGTCGAGGCCGGCCACCAGCGAGTCGCGGCAGTAGCCGATGCAGGCGGTGTCCTTCTCGTCGCTGCCCGGCCGCGGGAGTTCCGCCTGGAAGTGCGGGTTGTGCGTGCGCGTGCCGCCATCGGTGATGCACGAGCGCATGCCGCGGTCCTGCTGATCGACGAACACGCGGCCCTTCGTGCCGACGATCTCCATCTCCTGGTTGACGTTGCCCTCGAAGTCGGCCGGGTTCACCCACGCGTTGACGTACTGCACGCTCATGCCGTTGTCGTACTGCACGGTGACCTGCATGGAATCGAACGTGTCGATGCCGTCGGGATGAGCGGCGTCGCGCCAGTTCACCAGCAGCTTCTTCTGGCCCACCGCCCAGAGGGCGACCGGTTTGAGTTTGAGGTAGTGGCCGAAGAGATCGGTCCAGTGGACGCCGACGTAGCTGAACGGGTTGCTCTGGTGCGCCCACTTGAAGATCTTCGTCGAGACCTCCAGTGGCTCTTCGAGCACCGCCCGGCCGTAAAGCAGGTCGCCGCAGCGCGGCGCCACATCGACGAACGCGCTCCGCAGGAACGTGTCGTAGCGCTTGTGCATGTCGACCGCGACGGTCAGGCCGTTCTTGCGGCTCAGCTCGACCACCTGCTTGACTTCGCTCAGGTGCAGCGTGAGAGGTTTTTCGCACACGACGTGTACGCCGCGCTCCAGGGCAGCCAGGATCGCGGGCGTATGCAGGTGGTCAGGCAGGGCGATGAACAGGACGTCGGGCTTTTCCTTCTCGAGGATGTCGATCCACGGCGTCTCGCCCCAGTACGGCTTCGGCGCCGCCCCGGGCACCCAGCCCTGAAAATCCCTCACCAGCCCGTGCGCCAGGTTCTCAAATCGCTCGCCGATGGCGACCAGCCTGTACTGCACGTCGCCCAGCTCACGGGCATGATGGTCGAGCCCGGCGGTCCCCAGATACGGCGTGATGCCGCACTGTTCAAAGCCGGCCAGACTCCGCAGAACCACGCCTTTCCCGAACATCCCCCCGCCGAGCGAGGCCATCTTGATCGTCCGCGCTGCCAT
>CAZQEN010000337.1:2630-8246 GCA_964591605.1 uncultured Planctomycetales bacterium | reverse complement strand
CGGGCCTTCGGCGTTCCCGGCCTGGGCCTCAAGCGCGGGCTGGCCGACGACCTCGTGATTGCACCGTACGCCAGCGTCCTGGCCCTGGTGGTTGAGCCGGGCGCCGCCTGTGCGAATCTGCGCCGGCTGGCCGCGGACGGACTCCTGAGCGACTACGGCTTCTACGAGGCGATCGACTTCACGCCCGCCCGGGCCCGCCGCGGCCGCAAGGCCAACGTTGTCCGCTCGTGGATGGCCCATCATCAGGGCATGAGCCTGCTGGCCGTCGATCACGTGCTCATGAATCAGCCGATGCAGCGCCGGTTTCTCTCGGATCCACGCTTCCGTTCGACCGACCTTCTGCTGCAGGAGCGCGTGCCCCGGACGGCCCCGATCTTCCCGCACGCCATGGAGACGATTCAGCTCGGCCGGAGCACGGCCGAGAGCGAAGGCACGCCCATTCGCGTCTTCAGCACGCCCAACACCCCCGCGCCGGAGGTGCACCTCCTCTCCAACGGGCGATATCACGTCATGGTCACCGCGGCCGGCGGCGGATACAGCCGCTGGCGGGAGCTCGCGGTCACCCGGTGGCGCGAGGATGCCACCCGCGACCACTGGGGCACCTTCTGTTACGTGCGCGAACCGGCCACCGGCGAATTCTGGTCCAACGCACACCAGCCCGTGCTCAAACGCGGCCGGCCGTACGAGGCCGTCTTCTCGCAGGCCCGCGCCGAATTCCGGCGGCGCGATCACGACATCGCCATCCACACCGAGATCGCCGTCTCCCCCGAAGACGACATCGAGCTCCGCCGGCTTACCCTCACCAACCACAGCCGGATCCGGCGGACCATCGAGCTCACCAGCTACGCGGAAGTCGTTCTGGCCCCGCCCTGGTCTGACGCCGCCCACCCGGTCTTCGGCAACCTCTTCGTCTGGACCGAAATCATCCGCACCCGGCAGGCGATCCTCTGCACGCGCCGCCCGCGCAGCGATCGCGAGCGCCCGCCGTGGATGATCCACCTCATGACCGTGCAGGGAACCGTCGAGGGCGAAGCGTCGTATGAGACCGACCGCACCCGATTCATCGGCCGCGGCCGCAGCCTCATCGAACCGCGGGCCATGCACGTCCCCGTGCTCTCCGACAGCGAGGGGGCGGTGCTTGATCCCATCGTCTCCATCCGCCGCACGATCACGCTTGAACCCGACCAGGTCGCCCACGTCAACATCATCACCGGCGCCGCCGAAACGCGCGAAATCGCCGTCGCCCTCACCGAAAAGTACCACGACACGCGCCTCTCCGAGCGCGTCTTCGAGCTGGCCTGGACGCACAGCCAGGTCGTGCTCCGCCAGCTCGATGCCACCGCCGCCGCAAGCACCAGCACCACCACGGAGGCCGACGCTCAGTTGTACAGCCGCATTGCCAGCTCCGTGATCTACGCGAACCCGCTCTATCGCGCCACTCCCAGCCTCATCGGCCGGAACCAGCGCGGCCAGTCCGCCCTCTGGAGTTACGGCATCTCCGGCGATCTGCCCATTGTTCTCCTGCGCATCAGCAAGGCGTCCGAGATTGAGCTGGTCCGCCAGATGGTGCAGGCCCACGCGTACTGGCGGCTCAAGGGGCTCACCGTCGATCTGGTCATCTGGAACGAGGACCAGTCCGGCTATCGCCAGGAGCTTCAGGACCGCATCGTCGCCCTGATCGCCTCGGGCTCCGAGGCCCCGCGACTCGACCGCCCCGGCGGGATTTTCGTTCGCCGCAGCGAGCAGATTTCCGAGGAGGACCGGGTCCTCCTGCAGGCCGTCGCCCGCGCCGTCATCACCGACAAGGCGGGAACCCTGGCCGAGCAGGTCGACCGCCGCCCGCGCGCCGACCTGCCGGCCCGGCGCTTCGTGCCCGCCCGCCACCGCCGCCTGGAGACCGGCACCAGCGCCCAGGCCGTCCGGCGCGATCTGGCGTACTTCAACGGCCTGGGCGGTTTCACTCAGGACGGACGCGAGTACATCATCCGCACCATCGACCCGCGCACCACCCCCGCCCCCTGGTCGAATGTCATCGCCAACCCGCAGTTCGGCACCGTGGTCACCGAGAGCGGCGGCGGCTACACCTGGTTCGAGAACGCCCACGAACTGCGCCTCACCCCCTGGTACAACGATCCCGTCACCGACGCGTGCGGGGAGGCGTTCTACGTGCGCGACGAGGAAACCGGCCGGTTCTGGTCTCCCACGCCT
The DNA here is from genome assembly GCA_964591605.1 of uncultured Planctomycetales bacterium. Classification (GTDB taxonomy): domain Bacteria; phylum Planctomycetota; class Phycisphaerae; order UBA1845; family PWPN01; genus CAYLLT01. The sequence continues at coordinate 6,038 of CAZQEN010000337.1, read as the reverse complement.
CTGCCCGCGCGGGGCGCCATGCCCTACACCACGCGACACGGATTTGGCTATACGGTCTTCGAGTATTCGGAAGAGGGAATCAGCACCGAACTGACCGTTTATGTCGCCGTCGATGCCCCGGTCAAATTCTGGCGATTTAAGGTTCTAAACACCTCCGGCCGCACCCGCCGCATCTCTCTGGCCGGATACATCGAGTGGGTCCTGGGCGAACACCGCGACCGCCACATGCTGCACATCGTGACCGAGACGGATCCCAAGACCGGCGCGCTGCTGGCCCGCAACCCCTACAACACCGAATTCACCGGCCGCGTCGCCTTCTTCGACGTCAGCGAGTCACAGCGCACGCTCACGGGCAGCCGGGCCGACTTCCTGGGCCGCAACGGCAGCCCCGTGAGCCCCGCGGCCATGCACCAGGCCGCCCTCTCCGGAAAAGTCGGGGCGGGCCTCGACCCCTGCGCGGCGATGACCACCATCCTCGACATGGCCGACGGCCAGGAGCGCGAAGTCACGTTCATGCTGGGCGCGGCCGGCAGCCTTGAGGATGCCCGCCGGCTGATCCAGCGCTTCCGCGGAAACGGCCCGGCCGTCAAAGCCCTCGAAGGCGTCTGGAGCCACTGGAACCGGGCGCTGGGCGCCGTCTACATCGAAACCCCCGAGCCGGCGGTCAATTATCTGGTCAACGGATGGCTGCTGTACCAGGTGCTCTCGGCCCGCATGTGGGCACGCAGCGGCTTCTACCAGTCGGGCGGCGCCTACGGTTTCCGCGACCAGCTCCAGGACTCGCTGGCCCTCATGTACTCCGAGCCGCGGCTGATCCGCGAACACATCCTGCGCTGCGCCGGCCGCCAGTTCCGCCAGGGCGACGTCCAGCACTGGTGGCATCCGCCCGTCGGACGCGGCGTCCGGACCCGCTTCTCGGACGACTACCTCTGGCTCCCGTACGTGGTCGCCCACTATGTCGAAAGCATCGGCGATACCGGCATTCTCGACGAGAAGGTGAACTTCATCGAAGGGCGCCCCCTCAACGCCGACGAGGAGAGCTACTACGACCTGCCGGCCCGCTCCGAAGAGACGGGCACCGTGTTCGAGCATTGCGTCCGCGCCATCAACTACGGCCTGAAGTTCGGAGATCACGGCCTGCCCCTCATGGGCTGCGGCGACTGGAACGACGGGATGAATCTCGTCGGCGCCCAGGGCAAGGGTGAGAGCGTCTGGCTGGCCTTCTTCCTCTATGACGTCCTCGACCGCTTCATCGAGATCGCCGAAGATCGCGGAGAGGACGATCTGGTCGGCGTCTGGCGGCAGCAGGCGGACAAGCTTCGCGCCGGCATCGAACAGCACGGGTGGGACGGCCAGTGGTACCGCCGCGCCTACTTCGACAATGGCGAACCCCTGGGCTCCGCCTCCAACAAGGAGTGCCAGATCGACGCCCTTCCCCAGAGCTGGGCGGTGATCTCGGGCGCCGGCGACCCCTCACGCTGCGCGACCGCCCTCCAGCACGTCGAGCAGCGGCTCGTCGACCGCGACCACAAGCTCATTCGCCTCTTTGATCCGCCATTCGATCAGGCCCCCCTGAACCCCGGTTACATCAAGGGCTATCTGCCGGGGGTCCGCGAGAACGGCGCCCAGTACACCCATGCGGCCGTGTGGACCATCATGGCCTTCGCCCGCGGCGGACACGTCGACCGCGCCTGGGAGCTTCTGGCTCTCATCAACCCGATCCATCATGCCTCCAACCCGGGCGAGCTCCGTGTCTACGGCGTCGAGCCCTATGTCGTCGCCGCCGACGTCTACACGAACCCGCAGCACGTCGGACGCGGCGGATGGACCTGGTACACCGGCTCGGCCGGCTGGATGTACCGCCTCATCGTCGAGACCCTCCTGGGCATTCAGCTTCGCGTCGACCGCCTGTCGGTCCGCCCCCGCTTGCCGAAAGCCTGGCCCTCGATCAGAATCCACTATCGCTACCACGAAACCTTCTATCACCTCGAGGTGAAGCGGAGCGGCCAGTCGAACGACGTTCGACGAATCATGCTCGACGGCGTGGAGCAGGCGGACCAGCAGATTCCGCTGCTCAACGATCAGCATGAGCACCAGGTGCTGATCGAACTGGGTGAGATCGACGAGTCCTCATGATGGAGAATCCCGTGCGCCCTGTTGCGTTCCTGTGTTTTCTGCCGATGGTGGTGTGTTCGCCCGTCGCGTCGGCCGCGGACCAGGCCGGTTCCGGAGGCACGAGCGGCCGGCCCAACATCATCTTTATCCTGGCCGACGATCTGGGTTATACCGACCTGTCCTGCTACGGCAGCAGGTACTATGAGAGTCCCGGCATCGACCGGCTCGCCGCCCAGGGCATCCGCTTCACCAGCGGCTACACCTGCGGGCCCAATTGCCAGCCAACCCGGGCCGCCCTCATGAGCGGTCAATACGGGCCGCGGACCGGGGTGTACACGGTCGGCGACATCAATCGCTTCAACTGGCAGAGCCGATCGCTCCGGCCGGTGGACAACGTGACACGGTTGCCGCTCGAGAAGGTCACGTTCGCGCAGGCCCTCAAGTCCGCCGGTTACGCCACCGCCCTCTTCGGCAAGTGGCACCTCGGCGAGGATGGGTCGTACCACCCGAAGCAGCGCGGATTCGACGAAGCGATCGTCTCGATGGGGGTACACTTCGATTTCAAGACCAACCCGCCGACCCCCTACGAAAAGGGCACCTATCTGGCCGACTTCCTCACCGACAAGGCGGCCGACTTCATCCGCCGCCACCAGGCCGGGCCCTTCCTGCTCTGCCTGCATCACTTCGCGGTCCATTCACCCCATCAGGCCAAAGAGAAGCTGATCGAGCGCTTCAAGCCCAAGCCGCCGGCCGGCGGGCACCACAATCCGACCTACGCGGCGATGATCGCCAGCGTTGATGAGAGCGTCGGCCGCATCGTTGCGCTGCTCGACGAGCTCAAGATCGCCGAAAACACGCTGGTCATCTTCACCAGCGACAACGGCGGCGTCGGGGGCTACGTCCGCGAGGGCATCAAGGAGGCCGGCGACGTGACCGACAACGCCCCGCTCCGCGGCGGCAAGGGCATGCTCTACGAAGGCGGCATCCGCGTGCCCTACATCTTCCGCTGGCCCGGCCGGATCGAGCCCGGTACCACCTGCGATCAGCCCATCAACAGTGTGGACCTCTACCCGACCCTCCTCCAGATCGCCCGGGCCCGGCCGCCGGCCGATACGATTCTCGACGGCGTCAGCTACCTGAGTCTTCTGACCAGCGGCGGGCGCGACAAACTCGATCGCGACGCCATCTACTGGCACTTCCCCGGCTATCTCGGCGCGGGCAGGGGCCACTGGCGGACGACCCCCGCCGGCGCGATCCGCAGCGGCGACTGGAAACTCCAGGAATTCTTCGAGG
>CAZQEN010000337.1:0-2530 GCA_964591605.1 uncultured Planctomycetales bacterium | reverse complement strand
CCAACCTTGCGTCCACCATGCCAGACAAAGTCAAGGAATTGCGCGGCAAACTCGCCGCCTGGCGCGAGAAGATCGGCGCGAAAATGCCCACCCCCCACAAGCCCGGGGAAGAAAAAGCCGATCGGGGCCGGGAACGCCGAAACGCCCGCCGCGCCAATCGTGCCGCTGCGGCAAAATGATTCGACGAATCGCGGGCCGCGGGCCTTCCAGTCAGCCGGTCACGGCGGATGCGGGTCCGAAAGCCCCTCGACCGCCCGTGCAAGTTCGACCCACTGAGCCGGGGAGAGTTGCTCGGGCCGCGCATCGAGATTCCACCGTCCGGATGCCTCAAGCTGCTCGCGGGCGGTCACGGTCAGCAGTGTTCGCAGGCTCGAACGCAGCGTCTTGCGGCGGTAGTTGAAGCAATGATGCACCGTGCGGGCCATGGACGCCTGCTGCGCTGCCCCCAGCGCACGCTTCGGATCGCGCTCCCATTTGAGCATCACCGAGTGCACCTTCGGCGCCGGCCAGAACGCCTCCGGCGGAACCCGCACGATGCGGCGTACCGTGCCCAGCGCCTGGGCCAGAATGCTGACCGGTCCATATTCCTTCGAGCCGGCCGACGCGAGAATCCGCTCCCCCACTTCCGCCTGCACCGTGAAACACATCGGCGTTACGGGCAGAACGCCCATCACCAGCTCCATGAACAGCGGCGTGGCCACCTGGTAAGGCAGATTCGCGACCAGCAGGATCCGTCCGCCCGACTGCTGCTGCCGGGACTGCAGCTCGCTCAGGATCTGCGGCGTGATTCGCGACTTGCCGGCCAGGACATCGCCCGCGATCAGCGTGAAGTTGGCCCGGCCGCTAAAACGCCCGCCGCAGATGGCCTGCAGCCCGCGATCGATCTCCACCGCGACGACGTGGCCGGCGGCTTCGACCAGAAAGTCGGTCAGCCCGCCCGTGCCGGGGCCGACTTCGAGCACCACGTCGGTCGGCTGAATCTCCGCCGCCGCGACGAGCTTGCGCATCAGGTTGGCGTCAATCAGGAAGTTCTGGCCGAAGCGCTTGAGCGGCGAGATGCCCGCCGCCTCGAGCGTGGCCTGAATGTCGCGTCGCGTCTGTGCCACGGCGTTAATGGCTCGACTGCGTCGTCCAGCCCTGCGGCTGGGGAATCCAGTGGCGCGTGATCACATCATCAAATGTCATGCCGATCAGGATGGCCAGAAACACCACGGCGAGGCCCACGAAGGCCCACGTGATCCGGCCGCTGAACCGCAGGTGCATGAAGAAAATCACCACCAGGGTCGCCTTCGTTCCCGCTATGAGCAGGGCCACGATGAGGTTGAACGGCCCCAGGTTGATGTAATCCGAGAGCGCCGTCGCCAGCGTCAGCGCGATGAGAGCCCCGAAGACCTTCAGGTTGCTTCTGACCGTCGAAATGTAGTGACTCAGCATCGAAACAGCTCTCGGCAATCGACCCGGCCCGCCGTCCGGGCGCGGACCCTAGTGTGAACCCACCAGATACAGCAGCGGAAACAGGAAAATCCAGATGATGTCGACAAAGTGCCAGTACAGGCCCATCATCTCGACGGGTGAATAAAACTGCGGCGTGTAGCGGCCGCGGCTGGCCATCACCGCGAAGAAGATGAGCAGGCCCGCGCCGACCACCATGTGCAGCGCGTGCAGCCCGGTCATGAAGAAGTAGAAGCAGATGAAGAGCTGTGCCTCCCGGGCGTGCGGGCCCTCCATGAAGAAGCTCGGGCCCGGCGCGTGATGATGGGCGAACTTCTCGTAATACTCGTACGCCTTGATGCCCAGAAACACGGCGCCCAGCCCCAGTGTCCCCAGCAGATAGCGCACGATCTGCCGCTGCTCTCCCAGTTGCGCGCTGCGCACCGCCAGCGCCATGGTCAGGCTGCTGCTCAGCAGGACCACCGTATTGAACGTCCCGATCGGAATGCTCAGCAGTCCGCTGCCCGCCACCCAGCCCTCCGGATATCGCCACCGGTAGATGCTGTACAGGCAGAACACGCCGCCGAAGAACAGCACTTCGGTGACGAGGAACACCCACATCCCGAGCAGGTCCGAGGTGTGCTGCTGCTCGAGGTCCTTGAAATGGTGGGCCAGCCCGGATTCGCTCCTATGCGACAAGTTGCGGCTCCTCGTTCGAATAGGCGTACGGTTCCTCGGTCACGATCGGCGTCTGGTCGAAGTTCAACGTCGGCGGCGGCGAAGGGGTCTGCCACTCCAGACCCTTCGAGGCCCATGGATTCGGGCCGGCCAGCGGCCCGTAACGCAGCGACCACAGCAGGTACACGATCGGGATCAGGTACCCGACCGCGAGAATCGACGCCCCGGCCGACGACATGACGTGCAGCACCTGGAACTCCGGCGAATAGGCGGCGTAGCGCCGCGGCATCCCCAGGTAGCCGAGCAGGAACTGCGGGAAGAACGTCAGGTTGAAGCCGACGAAGATGATCAGTGCCGCCAGCTTCGCCCAGCCCTCCGGGTACATGCGTCCGACCATCTTGGGCCACCAGTAATGCAGGCC
>CAZQEN010000336.1:0-8255 GCA_964591605.1 uncultured Planctomycetales bacterium | reverse complement strand
AGGTCCGGCCCGCTGTAGCACCGCTGGAAGACGCCGAAGTCGTCGTGGTCCACGTCGTCGTCTGCGTCGAAATCCGCCCCCACCCGGCCGCCCGGACCGGGCGCAAGCGTGCAGCCGGCCGTCACGGGCAACTCCGGCCCGCCCGTACAGCCCCACATCACCTCCAGATCCGCCCCGTCCACGTCGCAGTCCCGGTCAAAGTCCGCCGGCGCAAAACTCGTGCACGCCGACCACGCCGCCGCCCAGAATCCTCCGGTCAGCGTGTACGTGCCGCCCGTCATCGCCGTGACCGACGCATCCGGCTGGCCGATCGTGCCGCCCAGCGAATAACTCCCGCCGGCACTGCCCATCCCGCCGCCCCCGTCGATCGTGTGCCAGTCAATGGCATAGTCCTGCCCCAGGACCGCGGCCACGCCCAGCACCAGCAGCATCGAAGTCCATCGTCCGCTGATCATCGCAGCGCGAGTCATCGCGCACCTCCGTTCCCTCGCTGCTCCAGCCTGCCTGCGAGTGCCTCCAGGCCGGAGAGCCGCTTCTGAGTTTCCGCCATCTGCGTCTGCAGGTCGGCAATCTGGCACTCCTTTTCCTCGATCACCGACTGCTGGGCCTTGATGGCCGCCATGAGAAATGTGGTAAAGTCGGCCAGGCTCACCGCCTTGCCGCCGGGGCTCAGGATGTCAGCCGGCGCCTCCTCGGCGATGACGCCCAGGTGTCGATTCCGCTGCGGGTCGTCCGCGTAGCGAAATCGGACCGCGTCGGTGGCTTTCAGCTTGCACAGGATCTCGTCGTGTTCCGCCGGGCTCAGCGCGGCCACGTCGCGCTTGAACTCCCGCGAGCTGAACACGCTCCAGGTATTCGCAATCGCCCCCGTCCCATCACCGGGATCGCCCACTTGCAGGAGGATGTGGCTCGGCGTGATGTACTCAAGAATACTGTCAACCGGCGTGCGAGAGCTGTCCCCTCCGAAACAGTAGATCCGTTCAGTCCCGGGCGCGGCGGCACACGCCACCCGCATCCTGGGAGCAGGGAGTACTGCGTTCAACACCCTCAGAGTGTCGCCTCCTGGATCATACTCAAGGATCTCATCGACGGCGGCTTCGTCGTTCCCGTCGTACCCCCCGAAGCAGTAGATCCTGCCGTTCGCAGGCTCTGCCGCACAGGCCATGAGGGACCTGACAGTCGGCAGCCTGGCAGCCTTGACGACAGGGGGCTGAGTTGGAGAGGTTGGGTCGAACTCGAGGATTTCGTCAACTGCGCCGCCAGACTGCTGCCCTCCCAGACAATAGATTCTTCCGCTCGGTAGATGTTCAGCACACGCCATATTCGCTCGCGCTGTGGGCAAAGAAACACCCAGAGCGGATAGGCTATGACTACCGGGGTCGTATTCGACGATCGCGTTCCAGTAAGTAGATACTCCGTCAGATCCGCCAAAGCAGTAGATCTTTCCTGTAGCCGTGGATGCTGCGCAGCCGATGCCGCCCCTCGGGTTGGCCAGATCACCAGCTTCAGTGTTCAATACGCCGGTAGCCGGGTTATACTCAAGAATGTCACCCCACGAACCGCTGTAGTTCCACCCCCCGAACAGGAATATCTTCCCACTGACCGGGTCTGCCGCGCAGCCCATCGCGGCTCGTCCCCCCGCAGGCAATTGGGCAGTCTTGACTTCGAGAGAATCATCAGACGGATCGTACTCAATGATCTGGCGTAGCAACTGCGTGCCCGCGTAATCCTCCCACCCCCCGAAACAGCAGATCTTGGCCGTCGCCGGGCTGTATGCGCAGGCCATCCGCGATCTCGCACTGGGAAGCTTCTCTGGCTTGACCACCACCTGATCGCCGTTCATAAACGGCCCGCTGGTCCCGATCCCCACGCTTCCCGCGGTGTAGAAGATGTCATTGCCCGACGCGGTCCACAGACCGCTCCCGGCCGCCGTCGACTGCACACTCCCGTCCGGAAACTTGAACCCGCCGGCAACGGATTCGATCGTACCGGCCACGGTGAGCGGCGAAGCGGGGGAAGTTGTCCCGATGCCGACATTGCCGGCGAAGTAAGTCCGGCCCTCGAAATGACCCGCCAGACCGGTTCCGACGGTTGTGGCGTAAAGTGCCGTGGCAGCGCTGTCTTCCGTGGCGACTACGAACACACCGGCTGCGCCCGAGGAGGATGGGGGAACTAGGGAGGGTCCCGGTTCGTAGCCGATTTGGAACAAGCCGGCGTATTGGCCGTTGGTTACCGTAAAGACTGTGGGAAAAGCGCTCGCCGGGTTGTCAGTTTGGAACGAGGCCGCGCTGGTCAAACCGTTGACGGTGGCTGCGAGGGCAGAGCCGCTGCTGGCATGAAACGCAGCGGCTACCACCGGCCCTGGGCCGGTCGCGTCGATCGAGAAAAGGGGCTGCGCGCCGAGCCAGGATGACTCTGCTGCGAATGGAAGCGAAAGGCCCAGCGCGTACGGCGCTGCAGTCACTGGTTGCCGTGGACTCAGCGCAGTGTGGGGATCGCTGCTGCCACCCGGCCGCACGCCGATCTCCAGCCACCGAGCCGCACCGTTAAAAACGCCCACCCCGAAATCGAGCGGCACCGTAAACAGCCCGTTCACGACCTGCCGATCCTCAACCGCCACGGAATTGGGGCTGCCCACGGGGTTGCCACCGGTTTCGGCGTCGTAGAGCGTGAACAGCAGGTCGTACGACCCGCTCGCCGGGCTGCCGCCATCGGTCAGCCGTCCCTGGTAGGTGAACACCGTGCCCATGGATGTCTCGGCATTGATCTGGGCCAGAGCGAACACAGCCCAGGCAACACCTGTCAAGGTGGTAAGACACTCTCGCATGCACATGATGTCGTACTCCTTGTGTCGCTGATACGAGAACCGCCCTTTTGACGCACGTCTTTTCATCACGCAAAGTCGCCGCTGATTGATCAGGGCTTACATACACAACATAATCCGGTGTCTGAGACCACAACGTTACAGCCTCCTGTGTCCGACGTAACCGCGCAGTGTCCGCAGGATGCGACTACTACGTGCTCCTCGCCAAGACACACCTCACTGCAACCCAGAAAGGCGTCACCGGGATGGTCGCAGAATCCCGGCTCACTGTAGTTCTCGACACAGACAGCCACCGTGGTGACCGCCGGGCCCGGCGGGCCTTGTGGCCCTGGCGGACCCTGCAAGCCGGTCGGATTTCCCACCCATTCCCCTTGCGCGTTCACGATGGTCTGTCCGTTCACCGCGATGGCCCCGGCGACATCCAGCTTCTGCACGGGCTCCGACGTTCCGATGCCGACGTTACCCTCAGGCGTGATGCGCATCCGCTCGTTTTGGCCTGTGCCGTCACTGGTCATAAGCACGATGGAGGATGCGTTGTCCTGATTGGGAAGGGTCGAGATGAGGCTCAGCTCATTATTCGGCCCCCCGTGGATGTTCTGATCGACCTGGATGCCACTGCCAAATCGCCCAAGCCCCCAGGTGTACAGGGATACGCCATCGCCACCGACCGTGGACGAGATCTCCAACGGCGCCTGCGGATACCTCGTTCCGATGCCGACATTGCCATTGAAAAACACGATCCCGTCGAAGTATCCGGCCATACCGGTACCATTGGTCTTTGCGTACAGCGCGGGAGCATCGTTGCCGGGGTTGTTGATCTCAAACCTGCCTGCTGGTCCCGGACCGGTATTGAGAGCGCCGACCGCCGGCCCCAGCCCGTTGGTCTGAGACCAGAGGCAAGAGACGGAACTGAGTGGGTTATTGATAGTGAACGCACCCGCGCTGCCTAGGCCGCTGGTGGTGGCGAAGAGAGCTGCAGCATCGCTGTCCTCCTTGAAAACCGCGAACACGCCAGCCGCGCCCGAGGACTCTGGCGGGGCCGGGTAAGGGCCCTGTTCATCGGTGATTGCGAACAGACCCGCGACTTGACCGTTGGTCTGGACCCATACCGTGGGATTCGTGCTCAATGGATTGTCCGTGGCGAAGACCACCGCACTGTTTGCTCCGTTGACGGTGGCCGCGAGGGCAACCCCGCTGCTCGCATGGAAGGAACCAGCCACCACCGGCCCGGCGCCGGTGGCGTTGACAGAGAACATGGGCGAGAAGGGCTGTGCGCCGAGCCAGGATGACTCCGCGGCGAATGGCAGCGAAAGGCCCAGCGTGTATGGCGCGGCGGTAAGCGGCTGGCGGGGACTCAGGGTCGTGTGCGGATCACTGCTGGCCCCCGGCCGCACCCCGATCTCCAGCCACCGTCCCGCACCATTGAATACACCGGCGCCGAAATCGAGCGACACGGAAAACAGCCCGTTCGAGACCGGTTGATCTTCCACGGAGACGGTGCTGCCGACCTGGGCGCCGCCGCTCAAGGCGTCGAACAGCTTGAACGCGAGGTCATACGTGCCGCCCGCCGGGGCGGCCCCGTCGGTGAGCCGCCCCTGGTACGTGAAGGCCGTGCCGGGCGTCTGCCCGTCCGCTCCTCCGGCACCCGCCGTCAAGACCCAGATGATGCTGGCCGTCACACAGATCCGTGCCGTTCTCATGGTGTGCTCTCCGAATGGGGACATGCGGAACCTGTTTCTCTTCCACGCCGGAATGCAGGCAGACGGGATGGCGCAGGGCCGTTCCTCCGCCCTCCTGAGCGCAGAGCGCAAACTTCTCGTGTCTGCAACAGAACTGCCGGTGCGGCGAGATGTGGCGGTCAGCGGCCCGGGCCCCTGCGACGGAGCACTGATGTGAGCGGGGGCGAATCCCCGTGGGCCGCACATCCAGCCAAATATGCGCTGACGGCACTGTAGCAGCCTCACCCGACCGCCGCAACGGAAAACTTCCAGCGATCAGAAGGCCGCGCCCCAAGGTCTACGGACCCGCGTGGACCGGCCCTGCCTCTTGTGGTGCAGGCGTTCTGCCTGCCCCAGGTTTCATGGATGCGCGGGGACCGACCGGGGACTCAAGGTCTGGCGTTTACCCCCGCCTTCGATGACAATGGCCCCCCTTTGGCGGGCGGGGGCGAGTTCCCCCTGTGCCGTTTCGACGCCCGGTATTCACAAAAGAGCCCGATGAGCCATTCGCAACAGGTAGAAGATCGCAAAGCCAAGCTCCAGGAGCTGCGCCAGCTCGGCGTGGACCCCTACGGCCACCGCTTCACCGGCGTCGTCCCGATCGCCCAGGTCCGCGCCGCAGGGGAGCACCTCAATCTCCAGCCGGGCCACACGTCGGAGGAGACGAAAGTTCGCGTCGCCGGACGCGTCATGCTGCACCGTCCGACCGGCGGCCTCGTGTTCATGACCATCCGCGACGGCACCGGAGACATCCAGGTCGGCGTGAGCAAGAAGGCCGTCGCGGAGCGCCCCAACGACTTCCCCATCGCCAGCAAGCTCCTGAACCTCGGCGACATCATCGGCGTCGACGGGGCCCTCGGCCGGACCAAGACCGGCGAGCTCACCGTCTGGGCCAGCGCCCTCACGATGCTCAGCAAAGCCGTCCAACCCCCCCCCGAAAAGTGGCACGGCCTCAAGGACATCGACCTGCGCTACCGCCGCCGCTACGTCGACCTGTTCACCAACCCCGAGGTCCGCGAAACGTTCAAGCAGCGCTCGATGATCATCGACGCGATCCGCCGCTGCCTGGTCGATCGCGGCTACTTCGAGGTCGAAACGCCCGTCCTCCAGCCCATCTACGGCGGGGCGGCGGCTCGCCCCTTCGTCACACACCACAACACGCTCGACATGAAGCTGTTCCTGCGGATCAGCCCCGAGCTGTACCTCAAGCGGCTGCTGGTGGGGGGGATGGAGCGCGTTTTCGAGTTCTCGCGCAATTTTCGCAACGAGGGCATCGACACGCAGCACAACCCCGAGTTCACGCTGCTCGAGGTCTACCAGGCCTACGGCGATTATCACGACATGATGGACATCACCGAGGCGATGGTCAGCGCCGCCATCGAGCGCATCGGGGCGGGCTACCAGCGCCCGTTCAAAGACATGATGCTCAACTTCCAGCCGCCCTGGCCGCGGCGGACCTACGCCGACCTGCTCCGCGAGCACACTGGCGTCGATATGCGGGATATGAAGGCCGTGCGCGAGGAAGCCGCGCGGCGGCAGATCGACCACGCAGGTTTGGCCGATGCCCTGGTGATCAACGAACTCTTCGAGGCCGCCGTCGAGCCGAAGCTCGTGCAGCCGACGTTTGTCCTCGACTACCCGGCTCCGATCTGCCCGCTCACCCGCCGCCACCCCGACGACCCCAACATCGCCTTGCGTTTCGAGGCCTTCGTGGCCGGCATGGAGATCGGCAACGCCTACACCGAGCTCAACGACCCGCAGATCCAGGAAGACAACTTCCGCCAGCAACTCGCGGGCGAGAACCGCGAAGAGACCATGGCCGTCATGGACGAGGACTTCGTCCTGGCCCTCCAGTACGGCATGCCCCCGGCAGGGGGGTTGGGTGTCGGTATCGACCGGCTCGTCATGCTCCTGACCAACTCGCCGAGCATTCGCGACGTGATTCTGTTTCCGTTGCAGCGGCCGCGCCCGTCTGGCGGGCAGGAGGCGGAGGAGGGAGCCGAAGGGCCCCCTCCACCCAGCGAGACGACCGACGATCTGCTCAGACAGACCGACGTGCCGACCACGGAGTGAAGGGGCCATTGCCGATTTCCAATTGCCAATTGCCGATTGTCGAGCCCGCAAATCGGCCATCGGAAATCGGCAATTGGCAATGAACCAGAACAGCCGCCGCCTTCCGCTCGTATCAGGGGAAGGAACCAACCGCTCACGGATGATGCATGTACAAGCTCTTCCTCTGCCTGCGATACCTGCGTAAACGACGCATTGCCTTCTTTGCCGTGGCCGCCGTGTGCCTCTGCGTCGCCATGGTCCTCATCGTCGTCAGCGTCATGTCCGGCTTCCTCCAGATGGTCAAGGACCGTTCGCGGGGTATGCTCGGCGACCTGATCGTTGAAAACACCAGCCTCCAGGGCTTTTCGCACTACGAAGAGCTCATCAGCGACTTGAAAACGCAGATGGCCGGCCAGGTGGAAGAAGCCACCCCCGTCGTCATCAGCTACGGCGTCATCCGCTTCCCCGAGACCAAGATCACCAAGCCCGTCCAGATCGTCGGCATCCGCCTCGACGAGACCTACCGCGTCAACGAGTTCAAGGAGGGGCTGTTCTACGAGCAGTATTACCCGGGCACCACCCATCTGGGCGAGCAGCAGATCCCCGGTTACGGCCTCGACCCGCAACGCATCGCCCTCGCGAAACAGCTCGAGGCCCAGGGCAACCCCGATTTCGTGACCGACGCCTTCCACGCCAAGGGCCCCGGCCGCGTGACTCTCCCCGAACCCCTGCAGGGGGCCTGGGACAAATGGTGGGCGCAGGCCTCGCCCCAGGAGCGCGAGAAAGCCCCCCGCAAGGATTCCCCCTTCGGCTGGGTCGGCCTCTATCGCGCCGTCCCTCCCCCCGAGAGCCGCACCGTCGACGATCTCGGCCCCGCCTGGTTCGACAAACCGCTCCCCGGCGTCATCCTCGGCACCGATCTGTGCGCCGACCGCAAGGATGATGCCACCTACGAACGCTTCTATTTCCGCGGGGAGGCCGTCCAGATCACCTTTGTCCCTTTCACCTGGACCGGCAAGATCATGGACACCACCGGTATGCCCAGCAAGCTGTTCCGCTACGCGGACGACTCGCGCACCGGCGTCTACGACATCGACTCCATGAGCGTCTACATCGAGTTTGCCCTCGCCCAGAAGCTCCTGAGCATGGACGAGCAGACGAGGGCCGAGGAGGACGGCGGCGGCAAGCTCCCTCCACGCACCACCCAGGTCCAGATCAAGCTCAAGGCCGGCGTCGACCCCATCGCCGCACGCGATCAGGTCCGGGAGATCTGGGACCGCATCAAGATCAAATACATCGCCTCCGACATCGCCCCCACGCTCCTCGAACACGTCCGCGTCCAGACCTGGGAGCAGAAGCAGGCCAAGTTCATCGCCGCCGTCGAGAAAGAGCGCATCCTCGTCACCATCCTGTTCGCGATCATCAGCCTCGTCTCCGCCATCCTCGTCGGCTGCATCCTGTACATGATCGTCAACCAGAAAACCCGCGACATCGGCATCGTCAAAAGCGTCGGCGCCACCTCCGCCGGCATCGCCCAGATCTTCATCGCCTTCGGCGCGGCCATCGGTGTCGTCGGCGGCTTGCTGGGCTGCGTCCTCGGCACGATTTTCGTCTGGAAAATCAACACCATTCAGGACGGGCTTGCCAGATGGAATAAGAAT
>CAZQEN010000335.1:0-8284 GCA_964591605.1 uncultured Planctomycetales bacterium | reverse complement strand
CGGCCCGCCGGCCAGCCGGGCACGTGTCAGAATCGCGATCGCCAGTGAGGGGCCCTGCCGGCGGTGTGGAGCCACCCCCGTTCGCAGGTCAGGCCTGTCGCTGACGCTTCAGGTTCTGATGCGCGCGTTGGCGGGCACTCATCCTGGCGATGGTATGAGGTTCAACCTCTGCTGCCGCCTGACAAAAAGCCCTCCCGGACGGGGATTGCCCGGGAGGGTTCTGGTTGATCAAGAGCTGATGCAGAAACAGAGCGTTGACTGCCTACGCGATCCGGCCGCGGCGGCGCAGCAGCAGTCCGCCCAGACCCAGCAGCACGAGTCCGGCCGGCTCGGGAACCTCGACCACGTCCAGCTCGAGGACGAGGGGCGACGTGTTGGGCGCGTTCAGGCCATCGTCGAGTCCCGTATACGGGTTCACGCCATCATACGGATCGCGCATCTGCCCGCCAGTGTTGTCTACCCCGAACAGGAGGAACTGCAGATGGGTCACGCTGGCCAGCAGTGTGGCGCTCGCGTCGTCCGTGATCGTGACGTAGGTGGAGCCGTATCGCGGGTTGCTGCCAGCGTTGTTCAGCGTGCCCGACGGATCCGACTGGAAGTAGCCCAGCGTTTGGAAGTTGGCGCCATTATCGGTGGAGTACTTGATGACGGTGGTTGAAAAGATGCGGCCGTCCTGACCGTTGTTACCGGTGAGGATACCGATGCTCGCGATGTCCTTGGCCCCCCCCAAACCGTACTGCACCGTCTTGGCAGGTGTGCCCGGCGTGGGAAAGTCGTTGAGCAGGCCGGTCAAACCAGTTCCCCGCATCCCGCCGTCGTCCGTAAAAGCCGGAAGCTGGTCGAGCGGATCTGTGTTGGCGGAGTGCCAGCCGTTGAGCGGCGGCAACTCGGTGCCGATCTGGCCGGAGATGAGGTCTCCAACCTTGATCATGCCGTTCAGATCGGTCGACAAGACGCCGTGGGCTGTGCTGGACGTGGCAGCCGCCATCGCACCTCCCGACGCGATCGCCAGCGTCAACAGAGCCATCATGAGTGTTCGCATTCCTCTACCTCCTTTTAGATGTGGGTGGACGGCCATCGCCTCATGGGATCCGCGCGCGAGGTACGCGTCGAAGCGCTGCGCCGCACCGCATGGACTAAGAGCTGGTTGAACGCTTCCTCCTCCCGCGGATTGCGTGCTCCCCGCCTCCGGTGGAGCACGATGGGAAACATGGTACTCATCGGGCTCCGGCTGTCAACCAATTCGGCGGCCTGATGCGACCGTCCGCCCGAATGCTGCCGCCAAGGCAGTCCCGCCGGAGGGCGGGTTGAAGCGATTCAACCGGAAACGCGGCGTCGGTGACAGCGACCGGGCACGAACGCAGACCGCCGCCTGTCTTTATTGATAATCTGCGCGGCACATCGATCCGCGATCCCGGTACGCCCTCTCGTCGAACCCGGGCGTTAGTCACTGATTGGCTGACACTTACGCGCAGAATTGGCGCCGAGCCGGTGGAGACTGGGCGACAACGGTTGATCCGGGGCGTACATCTGCGTTGACAATTTCGACGCCCGCATGGCCGAAGCCCGGCCTCAGGCACCGCAGCCAGCAAGAGATCGCCGGAGCGGGTGCATCCAGAGTTCAGGGGCAGGTGGGTGGCATGGGCAGCGAGTATCCCGGCGCGCCGGGACCCATGCCACCCGGGAGCGACGCCCCTGAGTTTCGGATGCACCCTGCGGGAGCTGCGGCTGTGAATCGCCCTTTTCAAATCGCGAGCCGATGATATCATGGTGCAACTGGAGTCTGCGGTCAGGCCACCCGGCCGTCACAGGAGTCAGCGCACGGCTGGAAGGTGGTCTTCCGGGAGAGTCCTCAGCGAAAGACTCCGCCCTCGTTCGTTCCGTCGTCAAGGACATCAGTGCCATGCTCAGCTCACTCGCTCAGAGACCTTCCGACCGATGTCGGCGGGGATTCACGTTGATCGAAGTTCTGGTGGTCGTCGCCATCATCGCCCTGCTGGCGGCGATCCTCCTGCCGAGCATGCACCGGGCGCGCAAGCAGGCCCGGCGCACCCTGTGCGCCAACAACCTGCACCAGCTCTCTCTGGCCCTCACGACCTACCGGGAGAGTTATCGCGAGTTTCCGCAGCAGGCGATGATCAACATCAACAAGGCCACGGGCGAGGGTGAGGCGTTCGGTCTCATGACCACCGAGACGCACCGCGTCCTGGCGCGATTTCTGCGGACGGGCTTCAAGAACTCGACGAATGCCAACGACATCCGGGCGGGCGACGTGTTCTACTGCCCGGAGGTTCCCGACCGCGAGCGGCAGGGGGACGTGATCGGGCAGGACCAGGTGGACCCCAATGCGCCGGCCTATCTGCACATCACGTACACGTACCTGGCGCGGCTGAACGACGCAGTGAACGACCCGGCGGAGTGCCACGCGAACTGGGGCGACCCGGCGGTCTGCGACGCGAAGCGCGACATCCCATCGAAGCGGCGCTTCTACGTGACCAGGGAATCCGACGCCCGCCGTGCCCTGATGTCCGACCTGATCATGATGCACAGCGGCGGGAACCGCTGGCGCATCAACCACGGCCCGTGGTACCAGCCGCCCGTCGCGGGGCAGCGAATACCCCTGGAAGGATCGAACCTCGCCTTCGGCGACGCGCACGTTCAATGGCAGCCGAGCACCCGGTTCCCGATCGGATTCCGCGAAGGCAAGGACCCCAGAACCGACCTGACTTTCCGCCGGACCGCCACACTGGTCCGCGATCAAGACCTGATCTGGTGGTGAGCGCCGGCCACGACGACCGGAGCTCCGTGAATCGTCCGATGCGTGCAAGGGAGCGCCGCGGCCAAGCTCGAGGCGCAGGAAGGAGGAGAATGTATGCGTTCGCGAAGTCTGTTCAGCCTGTCCATGGCGGCGGCGTGTGCTCTCGCGGCAGACGCCACAGGTGCAGTCCGGTACACGTTCGAGTATGCGACGGATGTGCCTTCGCTGTCGGTCAGCATTGACGGCGGGGATCTCATCAACGGACTGGTGCCCCTCCGCAATTCGGAGCTGGCGGCCGGGTACCCTTTCAACACGAACGGATTCGTTCCCATCAATACACTGGGGAACTCCGGTGAGTTCGTGTGCGAGCCTTCGCCGCTCAACCACCCTATCCCCACGGCGAGCGGATTCCACCCTGCCACCCCGGATAAAACGGGAGCGACGTTCACGGACGGCATCGAGGGAGGAATCCTGGACGGGCTGCTCGCTGATTTCCTGTATCCCTCCGGTGTGTTCCAGTTTGACCTGCCGGCGGCCACCAGTATCGGCGAGATCCGCGTGTTTGTGGCCAACTCCTGGAGCGGCGGCTTTGATGGGCGCGTGTTCCAGAATTACGATGTGGCCATTTCCACCGATTCGAACCCCGACACCAAGGAGCGCGTCTTCACGCCGCTGATCAACCGCGCCATGACCTCGATCGTCGTCTGCGCCAGCCCGGGGGACGGGTTCTCCCCCAACGTCAATGATGGGACGCAGGTCCCCCTGATCGGCGCGACGCTGACCCGGGTGTATGACGATGCGAGCACCACCCTGGCCACCGGCGTGACCAGCATCCGGTTTACCTTCTGGTGCGTGTCGAATACCCAGAAGGTCTTTCGGGACCAGTGGCTGGGCCCGGTGGGATGCCCCGGTCTGCTTCCGGAGAACGTCGATGCCGAAGATGCGGACAGCTACGTGCGTACGATCGAGTCGTCCATCGTCAAGGAGATTGATGTCCTGGCAGCGCGCACGGTGGTGCCCGAGATTTGCAGCAATGGACAGGATGACGATGGCGACACGCTGGTGGACGGGCTGGATCCGGATTGTTTCGGTCTGACATGTCCGCCTGAGGACTGCACCAACGGGCAGGACGATGACGGCAACACGCTGATCGACTGCGATGATCCGGACTGCCGAAACGAAGGGGTCTGCAACCCCGAGATCTGCGACAACCAGCTCGACGACGACGGCGACGAGCTGGTGGATTGCGAGGATCCGGATTGCGCAGCGGACCCAGCGTGCCTGTGCCATGATCCCGTGTTTGATCTCGATGATGACAACGACGTGGATCTGGACGATTTCGCAGGATTCCAGCTCTGCTACACCGGTCCGAGCGGGGCCGCGCCGACGGGCGCCTGCGCCTGCCTGGATCTGAATCTGGACGGGAAGATCGCCGAGGAGGACTTCACCCGCTTCGTCGGCTGCGCGACGCGGGCCTTCGTCGACGCCAACCCGGCATGCGACGATTAACGGCATCCGGGCGGCCCGGCGCATCCGGACCGCCGAAAGCGAGGATCGCACCTGCGGGAGCGGCAGACCGGCCGCTCCCGTTTCTTTTACGCCTTCCTTCACGTCGCGTCCGCCGCCGGCCGTGTGCTCCTCAACGCGCGCAAGGGTGGCGGCGAATCACGGCTCGTCAGAAGAAACTGCAGCGCCGACAGGAATGGCCACGAAGAGGCACAAGAGGCGCAAAAAAGAGTTCTCTTGTGGTTTTTGTGCCTTTTCGTGCCTGCACGCGTCGTCATTGACACCCGAGGGGCGTTGCAGGTTTCACCGGACGAGCCAGATCTGCGGGCGGTTGATCTTGTGGCGGGGACGGTCGAGGGCTCTGCCGGTTCGCCCGCTTCTCACACACGCTCTGAGTGTTGTCGCACAGGTGGAGCGGAGCGGTGATCGGCATTCGCGGTCGCCTCTTGTCAATCCTCGCCCACAATTCTGCCGCGATGTTCCTCAACGATCCACAGCCGGCCCTGAAGTGGCACCTCCGCAAAGAGCGACGCAACCTGACGAAGGACGGCGACTACGTGCATGCGGCTGTGTGAGCGGAGACGGCAGACAATCAGGCCGGGGTAATTCCTTTGGCGGATAAGTTCGAATGTCCGCAAAATCGATATCCAGCGTGATCAGTACCCGCTGTTCGGTTCGGCACACACGAGTGATGTCCTCATCCGGATGGCCCCGCAATTTCTCGTCCCAGACGGTCATCGCATCGTGACCCTGCTCGCGCAGGAGCGCCGCCACATCCGGATGAACGTTCTCGTCCGTTTTGAAGTTCATTCATCCCGCCACGGGCAGTGGCGCACTGCGCTCTCTGGCCAGTTCGGCGGCGTAGAGGAGCGCCGCGTGGATGTCCTCCGGTTCAAGGTGATAAGCCCGAGCAATGGCTTCAGGAGACTCATCGGCAGCGAGATTATCGAGCACGGCGGAGACCAGGACGCGCGTGCCTCGGATGCACGCCTTCCCGTGACAGATTTGGGGGTCAACCGTGATTCGATCTTGCCAGGTCATGGCTGGGCTCCTGCGGATTCTGCGCCGCTGATCACATTATAATGCATGGGCCTTCAATAATCCTGGCCCCTCTGCGCCAGTGAAGTTTCGGCTGTTGTTCCCATGGGAGTTCCTGTACGCGCGTCGTGTGCAGGTCCTGCGGATGTCCACGCGATAGAAGCGTGCACCGCTCACCAGCGGCGCGCGGAAGCCGGCGCGGCAATCGCCTGCGGCTCCTCAGTGTTGAAATCGGCGATCAGTCGCTCCTGAAGCGAGCCGCCCTTGATCATGGCCTCCCAGAGGCAGCCGTCGCGTGTGAATACCAATCGTCCCCGCTGGTCGAAGTCCGCCCAGTCCGCGCCCGCGATGGCCGAGTGGCCGGCCGCTTCAATTGCGTATTCGTCCCAGTAGCAGCCCGCTCCCTCCGCGTGATCAGTGCCGCAATACGCCCGCTTGATCAGGCGGTAGTGGGCGTCCGGGTGCTTGCGCATCCGTGTGTGCATGGTTCGTTCGCGCGTGACCCGGCGTGACTCCACGCACTTCCACCCGTCGCGGATCAGCCGCGGATAATACACGCCCAGGTCCTCACTGTTTCCGGGTCGGCCATACGGCTGTTCGTGAACAACGCGCAGCCCTCTGGGCCGTTTGTCGGGCAGGGGCTCGATCGTGCCCACCGAATGCAGGAAGACCGTTGTGTCGTCCAGAAACAACCCGCCCCCGCGCCACGTGTGGCCCTGAGGCCACAGCGCCAGGGCCGTAAACCAGGGTGGTCTGCTGATGGCGGTGTAGTTTCCGACCTTCGTCCTCCCATCCCGGCAGAAGTAGATCAGCAGTGACCCGTCGGGCGACAGGTCACATCGACGTGCATACACATGGGCGTGAAGCCACTGCCCCCGCTGAATCCGATCGGTGCGGGTATTCCAGCGGATCAGCCGCACCCAGTCGCTCGGCCCCCGGCGCAGCAAAACACCCACTGGCGCCTTGCGTGCGAGGAGACCGAATAGCCGGGCAGGAATTGGAGCGGGCATGTCTTCAGCTCGTCGGCTGACGGGTGTTCCCACGGTTTCAAAGGGAGTACTCGGGGCTCTCGATGACAGCGCCACCGCTCGTAAGCTCGGCGCGAATGCCACAACCTTCCCCAATCTCTATCGTTCTGGCGCGTTGCTTGGAATCGGTGCTCAACTCGGCAATGGGGTCCTCGGAGCCGCAGCAGGTATTGAAGACACGCACGTGCGCATCTCCCGCATGGTGCTGGATCCAGATGCTGACGGACCTTTTGGTCTCACGCTCGAAAACGACAGCGATCTTGAGTCCCGCCACATCGGGCCTCCAGATGTGTCTTCGGTAATGAATCACCGGCAACTCATCGAGATGCGAACCGTCGATAAAGGTGTAAAGCTGCTTGGATGAATCCCACTTGATCGGCAGGTGATCGAGCATGGTCACGATGTCTTTCCACCGCGGCTCGCGATCTTTCTCATCCCAACCCTGGATTCGCTGACCGCTTTCGTCTGGTTCCATGCGGTAGACGGTGTCCACGAGCTTCAGGAGTTGCTCTTGCATAGGAGTGCATTTGTCGTTGTCTCCATTTCCCTCGCCGTAAGGCCAGTCGGGTCGGCTTCGGAGCGTTTCCAGAGTCTTCAGCGGATGGGTTCCCGGCGTCAGCGGCGCATCGCGCAGACGCCCGCTTTTGCGAAAGAACGCGACATGCTCGTTGAAATCGTATAAACCTCCGCTTCGTCCGCCATAGAGCGGCACAACAAGCGGGACATCATCTATCAGAATCAAGGGGAAACGGGGAAACACCTTCAGGTCTTCGTCATCCACGAATGCCATATCCGGCATGCTCTGACCCGGCGCAGGATCGAACAGTGCGCGGAGCAGCAAAGCTACACCTTCAGGCTCATAGCCTTGTTCGCTGCACCAGGGTGACACAACACGGAGGTACTCGCTCACCACTGCAAGTACCTTCTCTTTTCCCAGGGGCTGCAGCGCGTTTGCGGCTCGCAAGAAATGCAGCGGATCAAAGCTCCAGGCTTCGCCTGAAGACACGCGGTCAATCAGGCGGAGAAGTGTGCTCAGTTTCTCTTCGGAAACAAGCCTCTCGTTGATGACGTTTTGCCCCGCACCAAAGATTTGGTTCGACCTACCGTTTTCGATGTAGACCACGCCCAGCGTTGGAAATGTCATATGCCCGTTGGTGCCGTAGCACCACACATCGCCAAGACCCACATTGCTCGACGGCAGGGGATCGAGCTCGGTCCGTACGTCATCGGGCTCGCCAAGCAGCTTGATGATCTCGGCCGCCGGCATGCCTTCCTTAACGCCGCGTTCTCCGCCGGGCGTGTGCGCTTCAACACGGGCAAGAGAGGCGGCAAATGCTTTGCGGGTTGCTGGCCTTGTGGCGGGAGCACTCGCCGTCTGTGCCAGACAGGATGACGTCAGGCCGAACGCGATCAACAGTCTGGCGGTACGTTCAGGAACGGGCACGCCGCACCTCGCAGTCAGGATCGTGCGTGCGCTTTCACTTTGCCACCCTGCCGCAGAGCTCGCAATTGAGCGGCTGTCGGCGGCAATTCGCGAATGAATTCCCAGGAAACCTCGGCCACCTCACCCGTGTCGTAGTCAATACGAAAGTGCGTGCGGTACTTGTCAGGAACACGAACTCTCACCGGAATCGCGGGCTTCGAGATCTTGTTCGCGCGCTTGATGGTTGCGTGGGGCTCCAGGAAGCAGAGTCCATCGTCAAATTCCACTTCGAACGCATCTTCCCATGCGAGAAATCGGGCCTGTTTCACGCGAGAGAACGAACCCCTGCTGCCGAAGGGTTTTTTCAGGGCGGTCAGTGACTTCATAACCTCAATCTGCCTTCCTGCCTGAGTTCCTCAATCAGTCTGACCAGTTTCTGGTCTGGAGTCCAGTTCTCCAATCCCACGAGCCGCTCGATGTCTAATCGTCCGATCAGCCGGTCCTTGGAATCATAGACATGGACGTGCGGCG
>CAZQEN010000334.1:0-8304 GCA_964591605.1 uncultured Planctomycetales bacterium | reverse complement strand
TGCCGTCCGCGAGAGCACGGCCCCATCGGCACACGTCACGGGTTTCCGAACCCGATGTCCAGATCGGGCGGCAGCGTGCTGGAGGTGAACGTGAATGTGAGCTGGTCGCCGCAGCCGAAATCAGTGCCGTCGCGGAAGACCTCGGAGGTCTCCGAGGGTCCCAGGCTGCCGACGAGCTCCAGGTCGGCCTCCACCTGGATCGCCTGCAGATCCTCGCACGGGCGGCTGAAGGTGCGACGCCCGCCCGGCTCGATGTCCGTAAAGTCAAGCCTCGCCCCCACGTCGTCGATCAGCGTCTCCAGCACATTCTGATCGTCGTGATAGAAGACCGTCGCGTCCACGGTGGAGGAAGCGTTGTTGATCAACGTCACCTCGGTGGAGGGGGTGCAGCCGAAACCAGCCAGGAGGACGACCGTTGCAGAGAGAGGCGAAGAAGTGGATCTCATGAGCATCCTTTCTGTCAGTCCACGGTGATATTCTGGCGCAGGAGGCACCGCAGATCAATGCGGACGGCGAGAAGCGACTGACGCGTTGGTTCCTGCGGACCTGAGCGGTATAATCTCAACGCCTCGCCCGGCACCCGGCGGAAGGAGTTGGACACGTGAAGGCTTACCGGCTTCTCCGGATAACCCTGCTGATGCTCCTGTGCGGCGGAACCCTGATGTCCGTGAGCTGTGGGGACATTCTGATCAGCTCTGTCAAGACGGGACTGTTCAGCTTCGTAAGCGGAAGCGTCACGACCACGCTGGGCGGGGGTCAACTCGCTGACTTTCTCACCAATCTGGGCGGCAACAGCGGAATCGATTCCTGACGGCCGCCTTCAGACGGCTTGACCCCCGGCGGCCCGGTTCGCTATAGTCGCCCCCCGTGCGCCGGAGCCGGTGTCGGCGCGACATCCCCCGATCCACAAGGAGACGCACATGGCCCGACAAACGACGCTGAAAGGCAACCCCCTCGATCTCGAAGGTCCCGAACTCAAGGCAGGCGATCCAGCGCCCGACGCCCGTCTCAAGAAGAGCCTCGTCGATGAATTTCGCATCAGCCAGGGCCGGGGCCACGTGCGGCTCATCAGCGTGGTGCCCTCACTCGACACACCGGTATGCGCCCTGCAGACCAAGCGGTTTAACCAGGAGGCCTCGGCGCTGCCGAATGTGCAGTTCTATACGGTCAGCGTCGACCTGCCGCCAGCCCAGTCGCGGTTCTGCAGCACCGAAGGCATCGATCAGGGCCGCATCACCGTCCTGAGCGATCACCTCGATTGCGCGTTCGGGAAAGCCTATGGCACGTTGATCCCGGGTCTCCGTATCAACTGCCGGGCGCTGTTCGTGCTGGACAAGGACGACAAGATCCGACACGTCGAATATGTCAAGGAAGTGGCGGAGCACCCCAACTATGACGCGGCGCTGAAGGTGCTCCGCTCTCTGGGTTGAGTCGCGGCCGAACGGAAGATCCGCCGTGGGGCGGGCCGTTTCGCCCGCCAGCGAACCACTGCCAGTTCACTCCGTCACCACTGATCGCGCCCACCCCGTCCTCCCTCGGACGGGCTAGCGTCTGCTGCGCTGCACCACCCGGCAAACGGCTCCCCAGCGCGAAAGATACCGCCCCCAACCTGCCAACTCTCCTGCGTGAGCCGAACGGTTCGGCCAACACGTTTCTGTTATTCAAACCGGTTTGGGAAGGACCGGCGAGAAAACGACAAGGAGAGGTCGCATGTTTCTCAAACGTCTGCAGTTTGCAGTTCTCGTCAGCGGAATGGCCCTTCCGCTGATGATGGGTCAGGGTTGTCCGGTTGCGGAGAACCCCGGCGGGACGGTTCCCACGACGGGAGGCAACACCGGCGGCAACGTTCAGGGCGCTCAGCCGACCACGCTGCTGACCAACACACGGACGTCATTCCTGGGCGGCTTTGTGTTCGCGGGCACGTTCAATCCGACGTCCGCGGGCAAGGTGATCAACGTCAGCGTCGAAGGCAACACCACGGGGAGCCGGCCGCAGGTCCGAGTGTTCGATGCCCAGTTCAACATCGTCGCGCAGGAGCTGTTCCCCGTGACCAACCTGACGAGCCTGAGCTTCCTGAGCACCTCGACCGGCGACCACCAAATCTTCGCGTTCGAGACCGGCACGCCGGCGAGCCTGTACACGGTCACCGCCGTGCAGCAGCCATAACGGGGCCGTCGAGCGAGGATCGACAACCGGAAAGCAGCCGATGGATCGGCGGCGGGACGGACGGACCTCTGGGGGGGCCGCCCGTTCTGTTTGTGTGCGGAGCAGGTATCAGCCTGCCGCAGCCCCCCCCGCCTGCGCGCCGGCGGGCGCGAGTGAGCGGAGTTGGGCCAGGGTATCGGAGTAGCGGCGGCTGATGCGGCTGATCGCATCCACGGCCTCGGGCAGGAGCGGGCGGGATTGCGCAGCCCGGTCGTACGCTTCGAGCCGTCGCTCGATGTCGTGTATGACCATGGGCAGGATGGTCCGAACCGACAGATAGTGGAGCATCGCGGTGGACACGTCCATTGACGCCGGCCAGAGTGCGCCGTCTGCCGCATCGAGGGCTTCCACCAGCCACTCGCGGTGTTCGAGCGACTGGGCGGCCACCCGCCGCAGGGGCAGGGCCTGAGCGGCGTTTCCGGGAGAGGCCGAGATCTGGAGGTCGGTCAGACGCGGCAGGACGCCCTGCATCTCCGCCGCATAGAGCTGGTTGAGTACGTCGATGGTGTGAATCTGCTCGTGGCTCATGGCGATCGTGAGAAGGATGCCGCCGCCGTCACATCGGTCGGATCACCCTGCACGACTGCCGGCAGCGAAGGATTCGAGGCATAGAGATCCGAAGCGTAGGTGCGTGACTTCTCGCCAAGCGGTCCGAACAGGATCGTGCCGAGCAGCAGGAGCAGGACGGCACACGCGTTCACCATGGCCAGTCCGGCAAAGGGCGCATCGACGCGCGCCAGCCGCTCGTCATGGACCAGGAACATCTGCCGAACGATCTTCACGTAATAGAACAGGCTGATCGCGGTGTTGATGGCCGCCACGAGGACGAGGGCCCACAGCCAGGGCTGCGAGTCGGCGGCCTTTCCGAGCGCGACCAGCAAGTACCACTTCCCGGTGAAGCCGCCCAGCGGCGGCAGGCCAACGAGCGAGAACAGGCAGACGGCCATCGGCACGGCGAGCCAGGGTGCGCGCCGGCCCAGGTCGGTGAACGCCGAAATCCGGTCCGTACCGCTCTGCCAGGCGACCAGGGCGGTGACGCCGAACGCGCCCAGGTTCATGAGCAGGTACACGAGCAGATAGGCGACGACGGGCGCCACGGCCAGGCTGCTCGGGCCGGCGGTCGGGACGAAGATGGCCGCCGCCATCATCATGTAGCCCGCGTGGGCGATCGAGGAGTAGGCCAGCAGCCGCTTGACGCTCTCCTGCCGCAGGGCGGCCAGGTTGCCGACTGTGCACGTGAGCGCGGCGATGAAGCCGATCGCATACGCCGCCGGCAGCATCGGCTCGGCCGCCTGCGGGGAGGTGCTGAAGATGCTCACGATGCGCAGCAGGAGACCCAGGCCGGCGGCTTTGCTGGCCACGCTCAGCCACGTGGTCACCTCGATGGGGGCGCCGTCAAACACGTCAGGGCACCAGAAGTGGAAAGGCGCCGCGGAGATCTTGAACGCGATCCCCACGAGCAGAGCGAACAGCGCGAGCATCGCGAGCACCGACGCGCCGCCTGTCGCGACGCCCGCGGCGATCGTCGGAACGTCCAGCGTTCCGAACAGGCCGTAGAGCAGCGAGACGCCGTACATCATGATGGCAGCGGTGGCCGCGCCGAAGAGCACGTACTTGAGCGATGCCTCCGCCCCGAGTCGAGATCGTTTGTCGCTGGCGACGATGGCATAGCTGGGCAGCGAGGCGGTTTCGATCGCGATCACGATCACCAGCAGGTTCGTCGTGCTGACCATGAGCGACATGCCCAGCGCGCTGGTGAGCAGGAGCACGAAGAACTCGGCTCCGTTTTTTTCTCCGGCCGGGTCGCGCCCCACCCCCGGTGATGCGGACCAGACGCCGATCAGCCAGAGCCACGTCACGAGCACCAGGAAGACCATCAGAAAGATCTTGAAGAAGACGGCGAGCTTGTCGGCCACCAGCATCGGAGTCGTGCCGGCGGGCGACATTCCGCCCAGGGCAGCCGCCTGCACGGGGCCATAGAGCAGCGCGGCGGAGGCAATCAGCGCGGCGAGCGAGCCGACCAGGGCAATGCCCGCCGAGAGCTGGTTGCCGCGGCCCGTGATGATCGGCACGATGAGCATCGCCGCCAGCGTCGCCACCAGGGCCAGCTCGGGCGAAATCAGCCGCAGGTCCGCGCCCCCAGGCATCCAGATGTTTCCAAGCACGTCGTTCATGTGTGGCACAGGCCTCTCGCCTGTATCCTTATCTGTGACACAAGCTTCCCGTCTGTATCCGCGTGTGGCACAGGCGTCTCGCCTGTGGGTGTGGCACAGGCGTCTCGCCTGTGCATGGACGGGCTGGACGCCCGTGTCACACCTCTACTCGCACCGGCGCGACGCCGGTACCACACCTGCCATCACCCTCCCCCGCTCATCGCCCCAGCGCGCTGGCCACGCTGTCCAGCGTCGCCTGCACGATCGTCGCGTGCTTGCCGATGAGCGACGTGATGTGTGCGAGCGTGCCGGTCGTGAAGTTCAGCATCGTCTGCATCGGCAGGATTCCCAGCACGACGCACAGGACGGCCATCGGCGTCAGAATGAAAATCTCGCGCCCGTCGGCCTCCGGGAAGTCCTTATACTCTTCGCGCGGCTTGCCCAGATAGACGCGCTGGATCATCCACAGGATGTAGCCGGCCGTCAAAACGACGCCGAATGCCGCGATCACCGCGATCGGTTTGGCCCAGGAGAACGGGGCTCCGAACGTTGCGATCAGCACCCAGAACTCACCGATGAACCCGCACAAGCCGGGCAACCCCAGCGACGCGAAGAAACCGAGCGTCGCCAGCGAACCGTACACCGGCATCGTGAGCCACAGGCCGCCGAAGCGGTTGATCTCGCGATGGTGCGCGCGGTCGTAGATCACACCGACTAAAAAAAAGCACATGGGGCTCGAAATGCCGTGGGCGATCACCTGGAACATGGCCCCCTGCCAGCCGGCCGTCGTCATGATGGCCGTGCCCAGCAGGACGTAGCCCATGTGGCTGATCGAGCTGTAGGCGACGAGCCGCTTGAAGTCGCTCTGGGCCATCGCGCACAGGGCGCCGTAGATGATGTTGATGACGCCCAGCACCGCCAGGCCGTAGGCCAGGGCATAGGCGGCCGACGGCAGAATCGGATACGCGATCCGGAACAGGCCGTAAGCGCCCATCTTCAGCAGGACGCCCGCCAGGATCATCGAGATCGGTGTCGGGGCCTCCACGTGGGCGTCGGGTAACCATGTGTGGAACGGGAAGATCGGCACCTTGATCGCGAAGGCGATGAACAGGAACACGAACATCGCCGTCGGGAACGACCACCAGAGGAACTTCTGAGCCGGGTCGTTGAACGCCGTCTGAATGGCCGGGTCGGTGGCCATCTTGATCAGGTCGAACGTACGATGGCCGTCCGGGGCGTAGAAGTAGAACCCCACGATCGCCACGAGCATCAGCACCGAGCCGGCCAGGGTATAGATGAAGAACTTGATCGCCGCGTATTCCTTGCGCGGCCCGCCCCACACGCCGATGAGGAAGTACATCGGCAGGAGCATCACTTCCCAGAAGATGTAGAACAGGAAGAAGTCGAGGGCCACGAACGTGCCGATCATGCCCGTCTCGAGCAGGAGGAGCAGGCAGAAATATCCGCGAATCCCGCGGCTGACCTTCCAGTGCTCGAAATTCCAGCTCGCCAAGGCAGCCAGAAACGTGATGAAAGTCGTGAGGATGACGAGCGGGAAGCTCAGGCCGTCAACGCCGACGTAGTATTCGATCTTCGAGCCGCTCTCGAACGTGATCCAGGCCAGCCGGGTGACCTGATAGAGCCCTTGGCCGTAGCCATCGCCGAAGATCGGGCCCTTCCAGTACGCGAAGTTCTGAAACAACCAGAGCGAGAGCACGAATGTCAGCGCGGTGAAGGCCACGCCGATGGTCTTGCACGCCTTGCTGCTCGGGGCGACCAGGCACGCCAGCGCCCCCACCACCGGCAGGAAGATCAGATAGTTGAGTAATGATCCGTATTCCACGATTCAACCCTTGTAGGGTGGGCTCTGCCCACCATCCGTAGGGTGGGCTCTGCCCACCATCACCGCCATCCAGCGCTGGCCATCGCAAAGGTGGGCGAAGCCCACCCTACCTGGTGGTGGGCAAAGCCCACCCTACCTCCAGGGCACGAAGACGACCACCAGCACCGCCGCCGTCGCACCGCAGGCCACG
The DNA here is from genome assembly GCA_964591605.1 of uncultured Planctomycetales bacterium. Lineage (GTDB taxonomy): Bacteria > Planctomycetota > Phycisphaerae > UBA1845 > PWPN01 > CAYLLT01. The sequence goes on along the minus strand of CAZQEN010000334.1, from coordinate 1,913 downwards.
TACAGAATGTAGTTGCGGATACGCCCATCCTGGGGCGTCCGCACCGCGCCGCCCAGTTCCATCGCTCCGAAGCCGACGGCATTCACCAGCCCGTCAACGCCCTTGGCGTCGATCACGCGGCCGCTGAGCATGGCCAGCCACTTCGTGATCAGCGCCGACAGATTCACCAGGCCGTCGACGAAGAACTTGTCGAACGCATAGGCGATGCTCTTGATCACCAGAATGCCGCCCACGAGGAACGTGTTGTACAGCTCGTCGAAGTAGAACTTGTGATCGAGCAGCGTGTGCAGTGGCCGCAGCCCGTTCCTGATCCGCTCGGCCAGGGCCAGACCCTTGGCATAGATCGCGATGGCGATCAGGAAGCCGACGACGAAGGCCCATCCCACCAGCTTGGCGAGCCGGAGATGCACGTCGTGCCCGATGGCCGCGCCGTGCTCGGCATGATGTCCACCGTCATACGAAAGGACCAGGAAGTCGTGCGGATGTGCCTCCGCCACCATCGGCCGGAAGACATAGTAGCTCGACCACAGGGTGCCCACCGCCAGGACGATGAGCGGAATGTACATGAGCCGGCTCTCGTGAGCGTGGTCATGAACGTGATGGTCGCGCGGTTTGCCCATGAACGTCAGCCACCAAACCCGCATCATGTAGAACGGCGTGACGTATGCGATGGTCAGCGGGAGACAGAACAGGAACGAGAGGAACCATGGCAGCCTCGTATCGGCGGCCAGGGGCGACGCCTGAGAATGAGCCGCTGCGTGCTCGCCGGCCGCCGCTCCGGGCGCGGGCCCGCCGCTCGCGTCGGTGGCCGTGTGGCCGTGTTCGCTGCCGGCCTGCGCAAATGTGGCCAGCACCTGCCCGCCCGAGCCTCTCGCATGCGCTCCGCCCACCGAATGTACCGCGTGATCCGCCGCGAACGTGCGGTGATACGCCACGGCGAGGATTTCGTCCTTGCTGAAGAAGCCGCCCAGGCCAAACTGCGTCCCGGGAAGGCCAAAGCCCGCGATCGCCAGCACCCCAACCAGAAACGTCACGCAGGTGACGGGCATCTTGCGCCACAGGCCACCCATCTTGCGGATGTCCTGCTCGTGGTGGCAGCCTTCGATCACCTGCCCGGAGCCGAGGAACATGAGGGCCTTGAAAAACGCGTGCGTGAGCAGATGGAAGAGGGCGCCGATCCAGGCCCCCACGCCCATGCCCAGGATCATGTAACCGAGCTGCGACAGAGTGGAGTACGCGAGGACCTTCTTGATGTCGGTCTGCACGATGGCCACCAGCGCGGTGATCGTCAGCGTGATACAGCCGATGACGGCGATGAAGAGCTGGGCGTACGGCGTGAGCAGCACGAAGATCCGCGCGACGAGGTAGACACCGGCCGCCACCATCGTCGCCGCGTGGATCAGGGCGCTGACCGGTGTGGGGCCGGCCATGGCGTCAGGAAGCCACACGTGCAGGGGGAACTGGGCGCTTTTGCCGATGGCTCCGCAGAAGAGCAGGCAGCCCATCCAGGTCGCGAGGGTGATGCCCATGAACCGGGTCGCGAACAGCGGGCCGTTGGCCGCGTACTGCTCGCGCAGCTTCTCGGCCGCCCCGCCCAGCGAGAAGTCGCCCAGGAACAGGAACACCATGCCCAGGCCGATGATGAAGCCGAAGTCACCCACGCGGTTGGTGACGAATGCCTTGATCGCCGCGTTCGAAGCGTACTTTCGGTCAAAGTAGAAGCCGATCAGCAGATACGAGCACAGCCCGACCAGCTCCCAGAAGATGAACAGGAACAGCAGGCTGCTGGCGATCACCAGGCCGAGCATCGAGAAGCAGAAGAGCGACAGATAGCAGAAGAAACGGTGATATTTGCTCTGGCCGGCGATTTCGTCGCTGTGCCCGGCCATGTAGCCGATCGAGAACACGTGGAT
>CAZQEN010000333.1:0-8448 GCA_964591605.1 uncultured Planctomycetales bacterium | reverse complement strand
TCGCGGTCGCGCCATCGGCGGTTGATTGCCATCCCGAAATCACAGATCGGCAGGTTGGAGGCGGTGTACTTGAGCTCCGGATCGCGCGTCAGGTTGCCAGCCAGGATCACCCGATTGAAGTTCGCCATGGATCAGCCCTCCGCACGTTCCTCGGCCCCCACTGGTTCCTCTTCACGGCGTGGCGGACGCGGGCCTCGATCTCCGCGGTCGCCGCGGTCGCGGTCACGGTCGCGATCCCGGTCGCGGTCGCCTCCGCCGCCACCCCGGTATCCGCCTCCGCCGCGCTGTGTGCGTTCGGCTTCGGCCACCGCATAATCCGGCGGGCGAAGGGCGATTTCGTTCATCTCCTCGTCGGTGAGATGATTGGCCTGGGTGATCATGCAGCGGAGGACCGCCTCCGACAGCCGCGCGTCGCGCTCGAGGTCGGCGATCTTCATCGGATCGGCCTCGAAGTAGGTCAGGGCATAGATGGCCCGCTTACGGCCGCGGATCTCGTAGGCCAGACGCCGCTCGTCCCACTTGTGCAGGACGATCACGCGGGCGCCTGCACGCTCGAGGATGCGGCCCAGCTCCCCCTTCACGGCGTCCCAGTCGGCGGTGACCGACGGGTCGAACAGGAACATGGCTTCGTAGCGTTTCAAGATCGGATACCTCCGTTGGTCAGTGTTCCGTAGTCAGTTGTCAGCAGTTCGTTGTCCGTTGTCCTTCGCGATCGCAGCGCCGCTCACCAGGCATCGCCCCCGGCGGCGGGCTGCACGCTGTCTGCATTCATCCGCGATCATCCGCCGACGCGGAGTCGGCCTTGTTGAACCTGTTCATCGCCGCCTGCGGGCCCTCGAAGACCCAGCACTCGACGGCATCCGCCGCCCGCTTCACCGCGGGCTCGATCTGCGCTTCCTCCTCTTTGGTGAAAGCGCCGAGCACGTGGCCGACCATCCGCTTGCCCTCGACCCAGGCGATGCCGATCCGCAGCCGGGCAAAGGCGTCGCTGCCCAGCTCCTGGATGAGGCTGATCAGGCCGTTGTGTCCGCCGGCCGACCCCGCCTCCCGCACACGCAGCCGGGCCAGCGGCAGGGCCAGATCATCGACCACCACGAGCAGGTCGGGCAGTTCGAGCTTGTGAAACGTCATCGCCTCGCGCACCGACCGCCCGGAGAGGTTCATGTACGTCTCCGGCTTGAGCAGCAGCACCTGCTGGCTGCCGATGTGCCCGCTGCCGGTCAGGCCGCTGAATTTGCGGCGGCCCACGTCGATCTGGTGGCGGCGGGCGACCTCATCGAGGACGCGAAAGCCGACGTTATGCCGCGTGGCGGCGTACTCGCGTCCCGGGTTGCCTAGGCCGACGATCAGCTTCATCTGCACCACTCACCCGCGTACCGGCCGGCCGGCGACCGGACGCTCCGGCGCCGGGCCGGGGCCTCGGCAGGTTACTTCTTCTCTTTTTCCTTCTCTTTCTCCTTGCCGGCTTCCTCTTCGGCTTCTTCAACCTTCTCCTTGCGTCCGATGATCTCCGGCTGCGTCGGGGCTTCCTCGGTCGGGACCGCCACCTCGACGGCGGCCGCCTTCAGGCGGACCGACGCGACGATCGCCTCGGGCGAGGCGATCGGCTTGACCGTTCCGGGGAACTCGATCTCCCGCACGTGCAGGCTCTGGCCGAGCTTCAGCTCGCTCACGTTGACGCGGATCGACTCGGGGATCTCGGTCACCAGGCACTCGACTTCGATGTCCACCATGTCGTGATCGAGCAGGCCGCCCTCCTGAACGCCGATCGGCGTGCCCTTGAACTCGAAGGGCACCCTGACCTTCACGCGCTCGTGCAGGTCGACTCGCGTGAAGTCGGCATGGACGGGCGTGATGCCCAGGTGGTCGAACTGCACGTCCTTGATGAGGCACTGGTGGGCGGAGCCGTTGACCTTGAGCTCAACGAGGTGGGCCCCGTGTTCGAGCAGGTTGTTCAGGTCGCGTACTCCGACCGCCACCGCTTCAGGCGCCTGGCCGTGGCCGTAAATGATCGCCGGCAGCTTGCCCTCCTTGCGGAGGCGCCGCGCGGCCCGCGTGCCGTGGGGTTCGCGTTTCTCTGCGGGTAACTGGGCGATTTCCATGTGATTCTCCGTGCGTATCTGCTTTCCTGAGTGTCCTGTAATCGTTCGCGATTCAAAAACCCGTGGCCGCCGCGGGCCCTGCGCTCACCAAAGGGGCCGCGCCGGGCGGTCCACCCATGCTGCCCTCATCCGTCCGGAGACGGCCCGTTGCGAAAAAGCGCGCTCACCGAGCGATTCGCGTGGATCCGGCCGATGGCCTCGCCCAGGAGCGGGGCCAGCGAGAGCACCGTGATGTGCGGCAGCTCCGCCTGCACTTTCGGAGTGAGCGGGATCGTGTCGGTGACGCACAGGTGGTCGATATTGGCGCTCTTGATGCGCTCGACCGCCGGCCCCGCGAACACCGGGTGCGTGGCGGCGAGCAGGAACTTGCGCGCCCCGTTCTGGCGCAGGATGCGGACGGCTTCGACGGCCGTCCCGCCGGTCGTGATCATGTCGTCGAACAGCAGCACCGTCTTGTTCTTCACGTCGCCGATGACGCGGCTGGCCACGGTCGACGCCCCGCCGGTGCGGCGCTTGTCGATGACGGCCAGGTCCGCCCCCAGGCGCTCCGCGTAGTTGTTCGCCTGCTTGACGTTGCCCACGTCGGGCGAGACGACCACGCAATCGGTGAGTTCGAGCGAGTGCACGTGCTTGGCGATCACCGGCACCGCCGTCAGATGATCGACGGGGAGGTCGAAGAAGCCCTGGATCTGATCGGCGTGCAGGTCCATGGCCAGGACGCGGTGCGCGCCGGCCTGGCTGATGAGATTGGCGACCAGCTTCGCGGTGATCGGCGTGCGGCCTTCGGCTTTGCGGTCCTGCCGGGCGTAACCGAAATAGGGAATGACCGCGGTGATGCGGCGGGCCGACGCCCGGCGCAGGCAGTCGATGAAGATCAGCAGTTCCATCAGGTTCTCGTTGACCGGCGGGCAGGTGGACTGCACGACGAAGCAGTCGCGTCCGCGCACGTCGTCTTCGAGCTTGATGATGGTTTCGCCGTCGGGGAACCGGTCGACGTTGGCCCGCCCGGGTTTGATGCCCAGGCAGTGAGCGATCTGTGCAGCCAGGGCCGGATTGCTGCTGCCGCCGAAGACCTTGAGGCCGGCTTCTTCAGTCGCGTTGACGAAATCGGGCTGCGCCTCGTTCATCGTGCACCATCCCGCGGTTGACCGTTGTCGCCCCTGACGACCGAGCCGTGCGCGATCTGAGCAGCGCTGCTCACGGTCAGAGGGGCAACCAGAATCGAGCCGTTGCCAATGTAGGTGTCGTCGCCGACGATGCTGTGCTGGATATGCTGACCATCGAAGTTGGCAAAGATCGTGCCCGCCCCGACGTTGACCCGCTGGCCGATGTCCGCATCTCCAATGTAGGACAGATGCCGTGCCCGCGTCCCGGCGCCCAGGCGGGTGTTCTTGATCTCGGTGAACACGCCGACGACCACGTCGTCGTCGAGCGTCGTGCCCTCGCGCAGGTACGCAAACGGTCCGACGCTGCACCGGCGGCCGATCCTGACGTGGCCGTGGATGTAGGTGAAGGGATAGACCACGGTGTCCTGGCCGATCTGCGCCCGCACGTCGATCCACGTGTTGGGCGGATCGACGATCGTCACCCCCTGCTTCATGAGGTTGCGCTGAATCCGGTTCTGCATGACGCGGCCGACCTCGGCGAGTTCGAGACGGCTGTTGACGCCCATCGCGTCTTCGGGGGCGACGGCCGTGATGGCCAGCGCCCGGTGCCCGCCGCGGATGAGGATCTTGAGTGCATCCGTGATGTAGTATTCACCCTTGACGTTGTCGGGCTTGATCTGGTCGAGGGCATCGAACAGCAGCTTCTTGTCGAAGCAGTAGTAGCTCGGGTTGACTTCCCTGATCTGGAGCTGCTCGGGGGTGCAGTCGCTGTGTTCGACGATGCCCTCGAGGTTGCCGTACCTGTCGCGGATGATGCGCCCGTAGCCCGACGGGTCGTCGAGCAACGCCGTCGCAAGGGTGACGGCGGAGTTCTGAGCGCCGTGCGTATCGAGCAGGAGCTGCAGCGTCTCGCTTCGGACGAGCGGCATGTCGCCCGCGATCACCATGACGTTGCCGGAAAAGTCCTGCAGCGCCTCGCGGCAGACCATCGCCGCGTGGCCGGTCCCCTTCTGGTCCTTCTGCTCGACCCAGATCAGGTCCGGCTCGTCAGCGAAGGCTTTGATGAGCTCCTCCTTGCGGTAGCCGACGACGCAGAGAATCCGGCTGACCCCGGCCGCCCGGCAGGCATCGACGACGTAGGCAAGCATCGGCCGGCCGCAGACTTCGTGCAGGACCTTTGGCATGTCGGTCACCATGCGGGTCGATCTGCCGGCGGCAAGGATGATGGCTGCGGTGGGTTTGCTCATGGACATCTCAAACTCGTGCTCACCCGTCGTCTGCGTCGGGGAAAAGTTCATTCTCCTGGGTGGCGTCGGCGCTCCGCGCCGCTCGACCTGGGCCTCAGACGAATCACTACCCGGCCTGGACTCGAACCAGGAATACCAGGACCAAAACCTGGTGTGTTACCGATTACACCACCGGGTAAATACCGTGCGGCGGCCGCGGCCAGCCGGCCGCGCCTGCCTGAGGAAACCCCGGTATTCCGGTACGCACTCCTGCCGTCCGCTGTGCGACGAGGATCGCTAAGGATCTGTCGCAGCTGATGCCCACACGCGAGGCCTGAGGTTCCTGCTGCGAGGCGGAAACCCATTCTCCACGCCGGGAGGCGCCCCGTTGGCGCATGGGAAAGCCGATCAGACCGGCCTCAAAGGGCATCAGTCTAGGGGAACCCCGCCCGAACGTCAACCTGACCGCCAACAGCCCAAAAGACGGGGTTGGGCGATCACTGGGGGACCTGGGTGCAGGTCCCGTCCGCCGCACGGGACTTCGTCTGAGCCCGTAGCTCCGCCCTGCCGGTCCAGCCCGGCCCGCCGGACCGGCCGGGGCGCCGGTGCGAAGGACCGGAAACAACCGACACGCGGATGGGACGTTTTCGCAGAGTCGGTCTAATTATTCAAGTGTGGACGGATTGTCCGCGGGGCACGTGTGGAAAAAGTCGATTTGTCACTCTGTGGAGTTGCCCACTTTCGGGAATAAATCGTATGTATTCCTCGTAGGCTCTCAGGGGAGGACCGAAATGAACGCAGAAACACGAACAAACAGGATCGTATCCCGTCTCATCAAGTTCGTCCGTAGCGAGGACGGACCCGCCGCAACCGAGTACGCGGTCATGCTGGCCCTGATCATCGTGACCGCGCTCAGCGCCATCGCGGTCATGGGCCAGAGCCTCTTCGCGTGGTACGTCGAGATGGAAGCGGCCATGTTCGCCTGAGCGCGTCGCCCGGGGCGGTACCGCCCCGGCGGGCCCGGCGGCAGGAGAACGAGCGGCCACTACGCCGCACTTCCGGTCCAGGGCGTCAGATGCTGACGCCCTTCCGGCATGCGGGCCTCTTGTCTCACACGCTCGGGCGCGGGTGGAACGGCGCGGGACTCAGGCTGACTCGTCGGCGGGGCCGGTCGTGGCTGCCAGTCGGTCACCTGCCAGGTGGTGCTCCTGTTGGAGCCGGGAACCACTCTCAGGAAGCACAGAGGCACTCCGGTGGCGGGGTCAAACTGTGCCCGCAGCACGGGCCGGCCGCGACGAGAGGCCTCATCGCCCGCATCCGCCTGAATCGCCAGCTCCTGTTCCAGCACATCAAACAGGCCCTCCACGGTATACATCGCCGGATTGGCCGAACTGGCGGGCTCTCCATCCACTTCCAACTGGATTAGCCGGCCATCCTGCACCACGGAATGGACGGCATAGGGCACGAGGCCGGTGGAGGTGATCCGAATGGTGAGCTCATAGCGCGAGGCTTTCTGCGCCTGCCAGCGCTCGCGTGCCTGCGAAAGGGTCTGTGCCGAGAGCAGCGGCACGGGCCGGCGGGCCAGCCAGAGCACCAGCCCGACCGTCGCCATCACGCCCACCAGCGCCCAGGGCACCCACGCCCGACTCCCCGTCCGCCAGCCGCGCCGGCCTTCGGGAGCCGCCGAACCGCTCGCAGCGGCGTCGGCCGGACCGGGCTTCGGCTCACGCAGCACGTCAGGCATCTGAGAAGGCACCTGCATGCGGATACTCTACCCCGGGGGACCCCGCCCTGACACCCCCTGCAGATGCCCCACCGTGGAGGGACATGCGAACCCGGAGCACCGGTGCCGGGCCTCCATCAGAACCCGGAGCGTCAGCGACGGGCCTGCCTCCCGGCCGGTGAAACCTCCCGGCTGCAGGCAAGACCCACCGACCCGGCACGCAAGGCCGCTCACTAACGTTCGGGGTTCTGACGGCGGTGCTGCTGCGTATTCCGGCATTGGTGGATCCGGGTGCAGCTGCAAAGCAGGCGGACGCGGCGCCGGTGGCCGCGCCGGTCAATCCAGCGTCTTGCGGTAGCGTTTCACGCCGATCGCGAGGGCGACCACCGTGAACAGCGCGATCTGCCAGAGCTCCAACACGACCTCCTGAGCCCCGTTGCCCTTCAGCAGAATCCCGCGAACGATCCGCAGGAAGTGGGTCAGCGGAAACACCTCGCCGATGTACTGCGCCCACCGCGGCATACCGCGGAACGGGAACATGAAGCCCGAAAGCAGCAGCGACGGGAGGAAGAAGAAAAACGACATCTGCATGGCCTGAAGCTGATTGCGGGCCACCGTCGAGAAGGTGATGCCCACCGACAGATTGGCCGCGATGAAGACGAGCGAGACCACGAGCAGGAGCGGCACGCTGCCCACCATCGGCACGTCAAACAGCAGCCGCGCCGCCACCAGGATCAGCAGCACCTGGATGTAGCCGACGACGATGTAGGGGATGATCTTGCCCACCATCACCTCGAGCGGGCGCGTGGGCATGGAGAGCAGATTCTCCATCGTGCCCCGCTCGCGTTCGCGGGTAATGGCCAGGCCGGTGATGATCACGAGCGTCATGGTGAGCACGACGCCCATGAGCCCGGGGACGATGTTGTACTGCGTGACGGCCTCGGGGTTGTACCGGGCGTGAACGCGCAGATCGATCGGGCCGTCCGTGCCCGCCAGAAAAGCCAGCGGCCCCGTGAGATCCCGCTGCAGCGCGGCGTTCAGAAGCAGGCGGATCGAGCCGATGGCGTTGCTGGTGGCCGCCGGGTCGCTGGCGTCCGCCTCGACGAGGACGGTCGGCCGATCGCCCCGCAGCAGATCGCGGGTGAAGTTCTCGGGAATGTTGATCACGAACTGCACCTCGCCGCGGGCCAGGACCTCGTCGGCCTGCGCCTGCGTCTCCAGCTCGCGGACGAAGTCGATATACGTGCTGTTGCGAATCGCATGGAGGATCGTCCGCCCGTAGGGTCCGTTATCGGCGAGCACGACGGCCGCCGGCAGGTGCCGCGGGTCAGCGTTGATCGCGTATCCGAACAGGACGAGCTGCAGCAGCGGAATGCCGATCATCATCCCGAACGTCAGGCGGTCGCGCCGCATCTGCACGAATTCCTTGACGATGATCGCGCGGCAGCGGACGAGCGAGAATCCCCGGCGGATGCTCATACGCGCACCGCCTGGCGGGATGAGTCGATCAGGTGGATGAACACGTCCTCCAGACTGGTCTCGATCGTTCTCCAGGTGCAGGGTTCGCGGCGAAAAGGCGCGATCGCCGCCTCCAGCGCCGCGGCATCGTCACCGCTCACGTGGAGCGTGTTGCCGAACGCCACCGTCTGCTGGACGCCCGGCAGCGCGCGGAGCTGCTCGGCCAGCTCGAGCAGATCGCCGCCCGTGACCTCCCACGTCGTGAGGTGCGACTGCTCGATCACCTCGCCGACCGTGCCGCGGGTGAGCAGCCTGCCGTTGGCGATGTAGGCAAGGCGATGGCACCTCTCGGCCTCGTCCATGTAATGCGTGGTGATCAGGAAGGTGAGGCCCTGCCCGGCGAGCAGGTGGATCTGCTCCCAGAAGTCGCGGCGGGCCTTCGGATCGACCCCGGCCGTCGGCTCATCGAGCAGGAGCAGTTTCGGCTCGTGAATCAGGCACGCGGCCAGGGCGAGCCGCTGCTTCCATCCGCCCGAGAGCTGGCCGGCGAGCTGATGCTCACGCCCCGTCATGCCGAGCTGCTCGATGCTTCGCCGGACGGCCTGGCGGCGCTCTTTGACCCGGTACATGCGGGCCACGAAGTCGAGATTCTCGATGATGCTCAGATCTTCCCAGAAGCTGAAGCGCTGCGTCATGTATCCGACGTGACGCTTGATGGCCTCGCTCCCGGTGAGCACGTCGTGGCCGAGTACGGTGCCGCGCCCGGCATCGGGGCGCAGCAGCCCGCACAGCATGCGGATGAACGTGGTCTTGCCGCTGCCGTTGGGACCGAG
>CAZQEN010000332.1:0-8450 GCA_964591605.1 uncultured Planctomycetales bacterium | reverse complement strand
TAGATCATCTGGTCGAGCCCGGTCATCTTCTGCTCGATGATCTGGGTGACGCTGTTCTCGACGGTTTCCGCCGAAGCGCCGGGATAGAACGACTGGATGTAGATGGAGGGGGGCGCGATCGGCGGATACTGAGAGACGGGCAGGTTGTAGATCGCCAGACCACCCGCGACCATGATCACGATGGCGATGACCCAGGCGAAAACGGGGCGGTCGAGGAAAAATCTGGATAGCATCAGCGTACTCCGCTTACTTCGCACTGGGGACCATGGGCGCCTTGGCCGTCACCAGACCATCCGGCGAGCCCGCTTCAAACGGGACCACTTTGACGGGAACTCCCGGCCGCACTTTCTGCAGACCCTCGACGATCATTCGATCACCCGGGGCCAGGCCCGAGGAGACCAGCCACTTGTCCCCGATCGCCCGGTCGGCGTTGAGCAACCGCTGCTCAACCTTGCCCTCGGCGTCCACAACCAGGGCCACCGGATGGCCCCTGTGGTCGCGGGAGACGCCCTGCTGGGGGGCGAGGATGGCGTCCTTGATGATTCCCTCCTCGATCGCCGCCCGCACGAACATGCCCGGCAGAAGCAGGTGGTCGGGGTTGGGGAGCACGACGCGCAGGGTGTAAGAGCCGGTGGTGGGGTCCACCTTGACATCGCGGAATTGCAGGGTGCCGACCAGGGGGTAAGGCGTCCCGTCCTCCAGAATGACGCGGACCTGCCGCTGGTTGTCCAGGTCGGTGCTGAGTCTGCCGGTCTCCAGGTTGCGCTTCAGACGCAGCAGCTCCGCGGAGGACTGGGCCACATCCACGTAGATGGGGTTCAACTGGTGAATAGTGGCGAGAGGGGCGGCCTGGTGGGCGGTCACAAGGGCCCCGACGGTGAAGTGAGACCTGCCGATGCGGCCGGAAATGGGCGCCGCCACCGGCGTGTAGGACAGATCGATGCGGGCACTCTCCATCTCGGCTTTGCGCAGGGCAATCGTGGCCTCGGCCTGATGGAGGGCGGCCACCGCTTCATCGTAGTCCTGCCGGCTGACGGCCCGCTCGGCCAGCGCCTTCTTGTATCGCTCCGACCGCGCCTGGACGGCGGGGAGATTGGCCTCGGCGACCGCCAGCGCGGCCTTGGCCCGGTCGAAGGCCGCCTGATAGGGAGCCGGGTCAATCTGATAGAGCACATCTCCCGCCTTCACATCCTGACCTTCCTCGAACCGGCGGGACTGGATGATGCCGCTCACCTGCGGGCGCACTTCGGCGACCATGTACGGCGATGTGCGGCCGGGCAACTCGGTGGACAGCGAGACCCGCTGTGAGGCCACCACGATCACCGCCACTTCGGGCGGTTCCGGCGGCGGTGCGGCGGCCTGTTGTTGTTTGCAGCCCGCCAGGCCCGTGACGCATATCACAAGCCCCATCATGGCCGCTTGTCTGCAGCTCTCAGTTGTTCGCATGGAGTTACCTCACGTCCTCACACCGTTGAATGCCGATCCCTGTTGCAGACCGCTTGTTCTCATTCCATCACTCTGCCGGACCTGTGGCAGCGCCCGCTTCGGCGGCGCCGTTGGATGCGCCGGACCAGGGCAGGTCCCCCCTGCCGCCGGACACGTAGAACTCCACCGGATGCGCGAGCACGCCGTCGGGGTCATCCAGATACTCCCGCTGCGGAACCACGTCCGACGACCAGCCGCCGCCGAGGGCCTTGTAAAGAGCCACCAGGTTGACCGCCACCTGTCCGCGGCTCTGGGCGAGAGCGTTCTGGAGGTTCACCAGCGATCGCTGGGCGATGAGCACGTTCTGAAAATCGGTCAGGCCGTCCTCGTAGCGGGTCTCCGCAAGCTGGGCGGCCTGCTCGCCGGCCCGGGTCGCACGGATGAGCGCCTCCTGGCGCACCTGCTCGCGCGCGTAGGCGACCGCGGAGGATTCAACGTCCTGAAGTGCGGTCAGGAGCGCCTGCTCGTACGCGACGCAGGCCTGCTGAGCGGCGGCCTGCTGCGCGGCGATGCGGTTGAGATTCCGCAGACCGTCGAAGACGTTCCACCGAACGGCCGGGCCGAAGCCATAGGAGATGCTCCGGCCATCGAGCAGGTTGGCGAACCGCGTGGCCTCGAAGCCGAAGGTTCCCGAGAGCGTGAGCCGCGGATAGAGCTCGGCGGCGGCGACGCCGATCCGGGCAGTCTCGGCGGCCAGACGCCGTTCCGCGGCGCGAATATCCGGCCGCCGGCGAAGGATGTCCACGGGCACGCCGACCAGCGTCTCGGCCGGCGGCGGGGGGATCGGCCTCGCCGCCGAGAGCTCGTCATACAGGGCCGTGGGCTCGCGGCCGATCAGGACGCCCATGCGATAGATCGCCACGGCCAGGCCGGTCTCGAGCAGAGGCAGCTCCGATTCCGTGGTCGCCAGATTCGTCTCCGCCTGGCGAACGTCAAGTTCGGACACGAGCTCGGAGTCCAGCCGCACCCGGGTGAGCGACACGGTCGCCTGCTGCAGCTTGATGTTCTGACGGGTGGTTTCGATCTGGCTCTGCAGGGAGCGGATGTCGATGTAGGTCGTGGCCACCTCGGCCAGCAGGCTGACCAGGATGCCCCGGTAATCTTCGACGGTGGCGGCCCAGTCGGCGTCTGCGGACTCGATGTTGCGGCGAATCCCGCCGAAAAGATCGATTTCCCACGAGGCGTCAAAACCGACCGAATGCAGATCGAGTTCGTCGGCGTCCGGCAGGCCGGTCGGGTTCGGGAGCATGCCGATCAGCCCGTTGGCGATCGAATTGGTGATCCCGGAGGCGCCGGGGGCGACGCTGGCCAGACCCGTCCCCAGGGCGTTGCCGGCGATGCCGCGCGCCACTGTACTCGCAAACATGTCCGCCTTCCCGGCTGCCTGCGGAGCGGCCATGACGCCGTTGGCACTGGGTCTGGACCGCGTGTAGCTCCCCTGGGCGCCCAGGACCGGCAGCAGCTCGCCCGCGGCCACGCCGCGCAGGGCGCGAGCCTGGCGGATGCGCAGCACCGCCAGCCGCAGATTCAGGTTGCCCTCCATGGACTGGTCGATCAATTCGGAAAGCTGGGGGTCGTTAAAATGCTGCCACCACTGCGACAGATCCGCCGCTCCTTCCTTAAGGCCCTTTCCGGCGGACGCGTGCCACCGGTCGGGAACCTGGAGATCGGGAGGGTGGTAATCGGGGCCTACGGCGCAGCCTGCCACCAGCAGGGTCAGGGCGGCGAGTGCCTTGAAGAAGGAATCAAGGTGGCTCCCGTCATTCGACATCGTTGCACTCCTCGTGGCAGAATCTGACGCGAACCTCTGGTGCCCGCCGAACGGGGCTCCTGCGAAAAGTGGACGGCCACGGCCGGCCCGGGCCGTCCAGACCGGCCTGCGCACCCGCCGCCCGCCCCTGCTCTTCGACTGTTGACCGGCAAAACGCTCTCCACCTTCAGCAACTTCCCGACACGGGCGGGGACGAACCGAACCGGGTTGTCCCGTCTGCATCTGTGCCGCATGGCGCGCTCGGCTTCGCGGGCGAACCGGGCGTCCGGACCGTGCCGCCTGGGGATGCAGGGGTCCCCGGCACCCGTGGCAGGCCTCCCGACACGTTTCATGGCGACGCGCCTGCGAACCATGCCATCACACCATTCTGGAATCTCACCCTCAGCGCTGGACGCGGCAGATCGCTCCGGGGACGAGCCAACAGACCCAGGTCCCCACGCCGCGGAGGGGGTCGCTTTCCACATCGTCTGAGGGCGGCGGGCGGGCCTCGCCCCGTCCATTCAGACGCTGCGGCCGGCGGGAGGCCCGGAGGCCCCGGCCGACCGCATTATTCATATTCAAATATAAACTATCAACAAGGTCAATGCAAGGAAAAATCAAATTTGATTTTGAATTATGCAGAAGACGGGGTATATTTGTCTGCAGAGAGGTGAACGCATGGCCAACGTCAAGAACAACGCCAGCTCCCAGGAAACGCGGCGAAAACTCATCGAGGCCGCCGGTAACGTCTTTGCCCGGCGCGGGTTGCATGCCGCAACCCTCAGGGAAATCACCGAGCTGGCCGGCGTCAACACCGCTTCCGTCAACTACCACTTCAGCGACAAGTTCGAGCTGTATGCGGCGGTCGTTCGCCACGCGGTCAGCCTCACGCCGGGGATGACCACGCCCGAGCCCGGGCAGGGTTCGCCCCGCGATCGTCTGCAGGCGTTCATCACCCAGGCCATCCTGGATTGCCACGATCCCACCCGTCCCGCGTGGAGGGCCACACTGCTGTCGCACGAGCTCAACCAGCCCACGGCCGCCATGGAAGCCATCATGGACGAGCTGATCTGGCCGCGGGTGCATTTTCTGCGCGGGCTCATCCGCGACATCCTCGGGCCGGACTTCTCGAAGGAAGAGGTGGCCCGCGGGGCGTTCAGCGTGATCGCCCAGATCACCCATTACCTCTACAATGCCGGCCTGCTCCGGCGCGTCGAGCCGTCCATGGTTCAGCGGGAGAACGCGGAGCAACTCGCGGACCATATCGTGGAATTCTCGCTGGCCGGTCTGCGCGCGATGCGCTCTCGCCACAGAAAAACCGGTCCGTTCCGCAGGCACCGGGCCGGGCGCGCCAGACAGATGACCCATGCCTGACGGACCGGCCGTGGACCATCCTGCCACGGGCTTGAGCCGGCGGCCGGACGCACTGCGATTGCCTGATGCACGCTCAGGAGTTGGCGCCGCCATCGATGCCGGCGATGAGGCGGTCGAGGGTGGCCTTCGCATCACCCAGGAGCATGATGGTGCGGCGGTCGCGGTACAGCGGATTCTCCACGCCCGAATAACCCGGGCGATCGTCGAGATTGCACACCACCACGCTGCGGGCCTCATGGGCCCGAAGAATCGGCATCCCGGAAATCGGCGTATCGGGGCGCTGGATCGCCGCCGGGTTCACCACGTCGCACGCGCCCACGATGAGGACCAGGTCGGTGTCCGGGAATTCCGGGTTGACCACCGGCAGCTCACGGATCATGCCGTAGTCCACCTCGGCCTCGGCCAGCAGAACGTGCATGTGGCCCGGCATGCGGCCCGCCACGGGATGAATCGCGAACACGACCTGCTTGCCCATGCCGGTCAGTCGGTCGGCGAGCGTGGAGACCTCCTGCTGTGCGTCGGCGAGGGCCATGCCGTAGCCGGGCACAATGATGATCTTGCGAGCGGCCCTGAGAGTCTCCAGCGCCTGTGCAAACGGATCCGCAGGCTTCGCGACCGGTGACGGCGCGGGGCTGACCGCCCTCTTGTCGACTACTGGACCAGGCGCCTCCTGGGATAAGGGCCCCACCGGCAGCGTCACCGCGGCCTGCGGCGGCTGCCAGCGTCCGGAGAAAATGCTCACGAGACTGCGATTCATCGCCCGGCACATGACGTGGGTGAGCACGGAGCCCGAGGCGGCGACCGTGGCCCCGCAGATGATCAGGAGTCGGCTGCCGATGGTCAGACCGCAGAAAGCAGCGGCCAGGCCGGCGGTCGCGTTCAGGAACGAGATGAGCACCGGCATGTCCGCTCCGCCGATCCGGATCGCAAAGACGATGCCCATCGCGACCGAGAGGACGATCAGGAGCATCGCCAGAACCTGGACGGCCACCGCGCTGGAAACCAGTCCGGCGAGGATGGCCAGCACGAGAACGCCCGCCGCGAGCCCGGCGAGGATGCGGTTGTGAGCGGGCATGATCATCGGCGTCTGACGCAGCACGCCGGCGAGCTTGCCGCTGGCCAGCATGCTCCCGCTGAACGTGGCGGCCCCAATGAAGAGGCCGAGCAGGGCCGAGGTCTCCGCCATGGGCGAGAGCGGCTCGCCGGCCGAGCGGCTCAACTCCGCGAATGACACCAGAAACGCGGCGACCCCGCCCATGCCATGTTGAAAGGCCACCATCCCGGGAATCTGGATCATGTTCACCCGGCTGGCCAGCAGCCAGCCGGTCACGACCCCGAGCCCGGCCCCCACGCCGATCAGGGGAATCGCCCCGATGCGATGCCGGGCAAGCACGATCACCGTCGCGCAGAGAAGAGCAAAAGCGGCCGTCAGATTGCCGAACCTCGCGCCGCGGGGCGTGCGGAACTGCGAAATGCCCACCATCAGGATGGAGGCGACCGCGATATCCAGGAGGAACTGCGACATGCCACTCTCCGTGCGGGGGCGAGTCAATCGGCGGGCCCGGTGGATTCCTTCCGACGGAACAGGCTGAGCATCCGATCGGTGATGACGAACCCCCCCACCACGTTGAAAGCCGCGGCCGCCAGGGCCAGAACGGCCAGCGTCCTCTCGAAGCCGGTCGCATCGCCGGTAAACAGGAGCAGGGCTCCCAGAATGGTGACCGCGGAAATCGCGTTGGTCATCGACATGAGCGGTGTATGCAGCATCGGCGGAACGCGCGAGATCAGGAGGTACCCGATCACGAACGCCCCCGCGAACACCGCCAGCATCAGCAGAACATCGACCATGCGCCCGCCCGCCTTTCTTTCGCGGCATCAGGAGGTCTGCCCCATCGCCTTCAGTGCTCCCGCGTGCACGATCCGTCCGCCGGTGGTGACCATGGAGTGACGCACGATCTCGTCGTCGAGGTTGAGCGGGCCGGGGCCCTTGGGCAGGAGGTTCTCGATGTAGTGGAGCATGTTGTGGGCGTACAGCCAGCTCGCATCGACCGCCATCGCGCCGGGAATGTTGGCGGTTCCGCAGACATACACATCGTGAACCTGCGTCTCGCGCCCGGGCACCGTCACCGCGCAGTTCCCGCCCTGGTCGATGGAGACGTCGACGATCACGGAGCCGGGCTTCATGCTCCGCACCATCTCCGCCGTGATGAGCACGGGCGCCACCTCGCCGGGCACGAGGGCGCTCAGGATGATGATGTCCACCTGCGGCACCACCGAGCGCAGCAGATCGCGCTCGCGCTCCAGCCACTCGGCGGGCAGAGCCCTGGCGTACCCGCCTTCCCCCAGGGCCAGTTCTTCGGGGACCTCAAACCCGACGATCTGGGTGCCCTTGAGGCTGCCGGCCTCCCGGCGCGCGTCGGCCCGGATGTCGAGGGCCTTGACGACGCCGCCCAGGCGTTTGGCGGTGGCGACGGCCTGCAGGCCGACCACCCCGGCCCCGATGATGAGCACCTGGGCGGGCTGAATGGTGCCGATGGCCGTGCCGATCATCGGGACGAAGCGCGGGAAGTGGCTGGCCGCGATCAGCATCGCACGGTAACCGGTGATCGTGCTCATCGAGGTGAGTGCGTCCATCGTCTGGGCGCGCGAGATCCGCGGGATGCCGTCCATCGTGAACGACGTGATCCGGCGATCCCGCAGCATGCGGACCGTCTCGTGACTGGTGGGGGCGGCGGGATGCAGGAAGGTCACCAGAATGCTTTCCTCCCGCAGCATCCGCGCTTCGTGCAGACCGACGGACTGGTTGAGGCAGGGTTGTTTCACCTTCAGGATCACGTCAGCACGCTGGTAAAGCGTCGGAGCGTCGGGGACGATCTGCGCGCCCGCCCGCGCGTATTCCTCATCCGACCGGAAGACGCCCCGGCCGGCCGACGACTCGACCAGCACGGTGAAGCCCATGGCAATGTACCGGGCGACCGTCTCCGGCAAAGCCGCCACGCGCCGTTCCTCTTCCAGAATCTCTTTGGGTATTCCGATGACCATGACAGCGACCTCACCTTCTATGCTTGGGGGAGAATGCGGCGCGGCCCCCCCCTTCTGGAAACCGCGCCGCGTTCATTCGATTTTCGGCAGTATCCGCCGGACCGCCTGGTGGACCACCGGCTCATCACGCGTATCGAGCAGTGCGTGCATCTGATCGCGGACCTCGCGGCGGAGTGCGACGGCCAGGCCTTCCGAGTGCTCCGACAGGCGATCCAGGCACGAGCCGAGCGCTTCCGCGGCCAGGACGCGCACCTCAAAATAGAGCCCTTCGTTCATCATGATGCGGCACACCTGCCGGACCAGCGCTTCGGACGGCCGGCGAAGGCTGCGGACGGATTCCAGCGCGGCCTCGCGCAGACGCCAGTTGTCGCGGTAGCGCATCAGCGTGATCAGCGCGTCCTGGTGCCGCTCGAGCTCGCCGGTGCGGGTCAGTTCGTCGAGCCGCTCCAGCACGCGGCCCCATTCCATCAGATTGCCGAGGACGTCCTGGTGCATCGCAGCCTCGCTTTCGGATCGATCTTCACCGGCCTGCGCGCAAACCGGCGCTGGCGAGTCCGGCGCGTCGGGTCACAGCGTTGTGCGGTGGTCGCGGCTTTCCATCCGCATGCAGAAGGCTCCCGATCGCAGCACCGGGAGCTCATTTCAAATCTACACCAGGATTGCGCCGGGAATAGTGAACTTTGGTCGTGCGGATACTCTACTTTGGTATAGCATCCACAGATCGGAGTGATCGTGCGCCGCCCATTGTGGTGCAGCCGTCTCGGCTGCACAGGTGCGGCTGTCGCTCGTTGTGGTGCAG
>CAZQEN010000331.1:0-8473 GCA_964591605.1 uncultured Planctomycetales bacterium | reverse complement strand
CAACCATCGTGCGCCCTGCCGGGCGAGGATTTGAGTCTCCCGGCGCGCCGGGACACCCATCTCCCGGAAAAAAGGGCACACGCCCTCAGCGCAGCCGGCAGGCAGGCCATTGACCTGCGGGCGGCGGCTGCGGGTACAATGGCCGCACGGTTCGGCGCCGTCTGATGTTTCGTCACAATTCAGGCTCAGCCCGCCGGTGACCTGCCGTCGCAGGTGGACTCCGGGCCGGGGCAACAACTCGACCTGCTCGGCCGAGACGTGTGCGCAGACGGGCGCCTGCTGCTTCGGGTCACACTGCATCACCACCACCTTCCAGGCCTGCCTGTTCCAGGACGGTCATTTCAGGGGCATTGGCACGTCCTGCACGCCTTCTCCCTGCTCGCAGTAGATGTGCGAGGAGGTATCGACAGAAAAGAACGGTTCGGACGGGCGCAAACGAACAATCAGGACCGCGGATGCGGGTCCCGGCATGAACCCGGAACGGTTTCAGGCCGTCCACCGCCATCCGGACCATCTGCCCGCCGCAGGTCACTTCGCCGTCTCCAGGACCAGCGGCATGAAATCAGCGGGAATGGAGAAGTGGCCGAGAGAACCGCTGATGGTGACGATGGGAGACTGCGTCATCGCGAGCCGGGCCGCCGCCTGCGCATTCCTGATCGTCTCCGCGCCGCTCTTGCCCGTTTTGAAGGCGACCTCCGCCACTTTGTCCTTGTATTTCTTCTTCAGAGCCGCCTTCATCGCGGGAAACTGGTCGACGCGGGGTCGGTAGCTGGACGGATCGTGGACCAGAATGATCCGGCTCTGCCCCGATCCGTTGCCCAGTCCCCCCTGAGCGTTGTCGGCGAAATCCTGCACCTGCGCGGAGCCATTGCGATAGAAGCAGTCGAGCAGAACCAGATCCGTCGGTACTTGTCGGGTGATCGCGGCTTGAGCGGCCTCAAACAGGCCCCGATTCGCTCCGGAATGCCCCGTCAGGAACAGCCGCGTGATCTTGGGGACCGATGCGAGCGGGGAACGCGGGCACGCCGGCCGGTCGGGCGGCGGCTTCACCTTCGTGAGGCGCTGGAGGCACTCATCCACCAGTTTTCCCAGCGAATCCGGTTTACTGAGACTGCCGGCCTGGTTGAAGATGGCCTTGGCGGGGATGGTCCCGTGATAGACCGGCGGTTTACCTTCTTTCACCTCTTTCCACACATAGGGCCGCGCGTTTTCGGGAGCGAGGGCGATCAGCGAGCCCTTGTAGTGCTTGACCGATTCGATCACGCCATATCCCGCCGCGGCGCACTTGGGCCCCGTCCCCTTCGGATCCGTCTGGGCGGCATAATCCGTATCCGCCCAGCTTGGCCACGCGCACGCCCCCGCGGCATCGATCGTGACAAAGGTGTAGAAGCCGTGCAGAAAAATGAGGACGGCCGCCCCTTCCGGCGTCGGGGGTTTGGTCACATGCGCCCAGACCGCCTGCAGGTCGAGCGTCGTCGATTCCGTCTTGTCGCTGCGCTTCTTGACGGTAACCGCCCGGCGGTCGGCCCCGCGCACGGCCTGGTCGGCCAGAGGGGCGCTCTCGGGGAAGAGCAGCGCGGTGCGGCAGTTCAGGTCCGCGCTGGACGAGCCGCTCACCAGGAAGTCCGACCGCTGCGCCGGTGGGACGGCCAGGGTGACCGGCTTTGACTTCTTCTGATCTCCCATGCGTGCTTACCCCGGAGGCCGGCATCGCTCGTCGTGATGGTCCCGCACCGCGGCCAGCGCATCCTCCAGCACGCCGGTGACCGCCTGCCGGGCGTCGCGCTGAAAAGCGCTGACCTGCTCAGCCAGCGTCTGCCCGGCGCAGTAGCCCATGTTGCTCAGCCGTTTTCGCACCGCATCCTGACCGTCATCGGCGCCGGACCCGCCGGCCGTGTCGAGATCGATGTGAATATCGCGGGCATAGTCGAACTCCGAGTCGGGCACACACATCGCGGGTGCATCGTCGGGCGAGTCGCCGTCCTCGATCATCTCCACCCCGGCCGGCTGGCCCGGATGGCTCCAGCGGACCGTGCAGACGCTCGCGTGGATGTTCGTCAGCATGATGTCGCCGTTCTCATCCGCCTGTCCGCGCGAGACCTCGCGGTCATTCACCTCGACCGCGTACAGGGCGCCGGGGATGGCTTTCCCTTCGGCGTCAAAGAGCCGGAGCCGCCGCACGTGCGGCCCGTAGGCCAGTGTCTGCACACGCAGCGTGTGGACGCGATCCGTCGCCAGACCGCTCTGCATCCACGGCCGGGGGACATAGACAATGCCCGGCTCGTCGTTGCTGTCAAAGATGTAGTTCCGGCCATCACGGGTGGTCTGGGTGCACCCGACGTCCGCCCGCAGATGCCGATTGATCTCGTCGGGATTGGACGTGCTCCAATTGAATAACGCAAGTTCCTGCCAGGTCAAGCCCGCCGCCCGGGCGAGGCTTTCGAGCGTCTCGCCGGTCTGGACGCGGTGTGCTTCGATCTCGGCGATGATGCCGCCGCGGGGTTCGCGGGCCGCCGTCGCCCCCGCATCGTGCAGATCCACCGGAGTCGAGCGCAGCTCACCATTGCCGACGAAATCGTACGTGGTACCCAGGCGGGCGCCCTCCATCGAGCAGGCCACCCGACACTGGCCGGGCGCTGTGAGATCGGCAATCTCGATCTGCCCGGCGTCATCCGTGGTGCGGGACAGCTTCTGCCCGTCCGGCAGCGTGATCTGCAGCGCCACGCCGGGGACCGGCTCTCCGGTCTGGTCGATCACCACGCGGAACGCAACGCGGTGCTCTAACTGGGTCTTTTTCGCAGATTCCTCTTCTGGAGCCGCCTGCGTCGGTCGCCATTCGGCCCGGTCCTGACTGCTCAGCAGCGTTTTGGCTGCCACAGGGGCGGCTGGCGAGGTCTGCGCCCACGCGATCTGTTCGGCCAGCGCCAGGGCTTCCGCAGACGCGGCTTCGTCGGGCGTCGAATCACCGGAGCCCGGCCCGCCGCCGTCGTCACCGATGTTCACGCTCGGGCAACCCTTGACGATGGGGTCGGAGCCGCCCGCCGCCTCGAACAGCTTGTCACCCTGCCGACAAGCCGGCAGGCCGTTGATGAACACGCTCTTGCTGCCCCTGGTGACCACGCCCGGGCCGTGCGGGATCGGTCCGCTGGGCTGGGGGCAGACATGCGTGTCGGTCATCCCGGCGATGGCCTTGATCGCCGCGGAGGCAAAATCCGCCGCCGCCTTCTTCATGGCCAGCGTGTAGGCAGCCAACGCCGCGGGTTGACCGCCCGGCACGGCCGCCGCGCTCGCGTACGTGGCCGTCTCCTTGATGTTGGTGGCCATCAGCTTGCCGAATTCGCCCGCGGTCGTGCCCGGGGCCGAGGGCGAACCTTTGCCGGCCGCCTTCGCCGCATCCTGCATCAAGCCGGCGAACACCTGGGTCAGCGTCGCCGGCGTGCTGACCGGGTCCAGAGTGGGCGAGTCGACGAGCTGCTTCATGGAGTTCAGCGCGCTTTCGATACCCGCGCCCAGCCCCACCGGCAGGGCCCGCCACGCCTTCATCCCGCCGATGTTGACGTTCGCGCTGGCCGCGCCCGGCGACATCGGCGTCATCATGTGCGAGGCCGGATCAGATAATCGTGCCGCCTTCGGCATGAGCCATCCTTCTTCGCGATGTGAGACATGCGATGTTAGATGTTAGAAGGCCATTCGCCGACCTTTGGTTTATCACGTCTCACGTCTCACGTCTCACGTCTCACGTCTCACGTCTTTCACTTCGCCCCAATCGGCGCCCCCTCATCGATCCAGGGCGACGGCGCCGCAACCGTACTGGGGTCTTTGGCCGTCTCCGGCCGGAACTCGACCTTGTCGACCGCGCCGTTCGCGGCGACGCTGATGTACGTGTAACCCGAGTCGGCGGACAGATACTTGCCGCGCGACGCATAAATGTGCCCGCGCGGACCGGCGGAAGTCGAGTTCACGAACAGCGGCCGCTGGCCCGCCGGAGGCTTGCCGCTCGGCACCGACCGCACCACCCACTTGCCGCGCCACTCCGGAGGCAGATCCCTCCCGACGTCGTCGATGATCAGCACGTGGCGCCGATGAATGTGGCCCGCAACCACGAGACTGAACCGGGCCTGCCGCAGTTTCCAGATGAGCCAGTCCCGCTCCTTGATGAACGTGCCGCAGGTGGCCTCACGGCCGAGCGGCTCATAGTCCTTCGTGCGGATGGCCAGCGTCGGGTATTCGCCGCCCGGATGCGTCGCGCCGTACAGAACGATGGCATTCAGAAGCTTTTCGTCAAATTCCACTCCGCTGCACCGGTGCAGGCTATCGACCCGTTCGTTCTTCGTTCCCTCGAACGCTCCGTTGTGACTCCGGTGGTTGATGGCGTCCCACGCCGCCCGCAGATCGTTTTCCGTGTAGCGCACGCGGCCGCGGGCCAGCTCGTCGTCCGTCCAGTGCTCGTGCGGGCCGACCGGCGGCTGATGGATGCCCAGGATCTTCGTCCCCGGCGCACCGGCGACGTGCTCCACCAGCGCCTTCTGCACGCTGCTCAGGCAGTTCTGGGCGAGCGGCCCGCCGTAATTGTCCGGAAGAATGCCTCTCGATTGCTCCTCTCCGCCGAGAATGGGCTTGGGATCGACGATTTCGTCCTCCGCCCAGTCGAGCATCAGCAGGTTGTAGCCGCCGGGCAGACGGCAGGAGTAGTCCGGGAACGGGTTGATCAGCAGCAGATACCAGGCGACCGAGGCCGTGGTTGTGACCAGCGCGGTCCGGGTGACCTCGAAACTGCCGTCGCGGGCGAAGACCAGCCGGCCGAGGCCCTCGACCACCATGCCTGGATCCGTGCTGTACGACTTGGCCTTGGCCCCCGAACCATATGCCTTGTTCAGCTCGGCCTTGTCAGCCCCGACTTCGTGCGGCTTGGGGGCGCTGTCGTTCAGCAGCGGGTACGGGTTGATGCGCCAGTCATGGTTGCCGAGGGTGGTGTAAACTGGCACCGCGTAATTCTTCCCCGACGCGAGGAACCTGTAGAAATTGAACCAGTTCCGGTCGCGCAGGTAGGACGTGTTGGAGCTCATCGGGCTGTGCCCGTCGTACCCGCGGCCGTAGTCGATCAGATCGCCCGTCATGAGCACGATGTCGCAATCGCCCTTGGCCTTCTCGTACAGCTCCGTGCAGGCCTGGTTCCAGTTGTGCATTTTCGCGCCCGCCTTCTTGAGTTTTCGGTCCAGCGCCTCAATGCGGGTGTCCAGGTGCAGATCGGTCAGGTGCCCGATGTTGAGCTGCGCCGCCGGCTCGCGGATGAAGACCGGATGAAGCACCTCGGTGCGATGGTCCGGGGCCTCGGGCGCCTCGAGTTCGTATTCGTACTCGCGGACGTACTTGCGCTCATACGCTTCGCGCGTCTTGCCCACGAACTTGCTGAGCGGCAGCACGCCGTCGTTGCCGAACCGCGAAGAACGGGCGTGATGCTCGAGCAGCAGATGCATCTCGTCAGAGCGCACCTGCTTGTCATCGTTCCTGCCCTTGTTGACCCAGAACAGGTGATACAGGTCGCGCGAAAACCGCGACATCGCGTGCTCGAGGATGCGAATCTCGTACAGATACGGCAGGCGCCTGTTTGCGGGAAGGCCGGCGTAGAAGTTGCGCACCCACGTGGACAGGCCGACGACGAATCCGTGCTTGCCCTCCGGGTCAGCCGCGCTGCGCGTGCCGCCCACGTTGACGAGCTGCGCACGGCCGTCGTCCTGGAAGCTCTCGGTGTGCCGGACCTCGATCTCCTCTTCCTGGAACGACTCGGCCCCGCCGGGCCGCAGGTAGCGCTTCTCCCGCCGCTGGGCCCAGGGAACGATCCGCAGGTGCCGGGCCACGTCGCGCTTGGACAGCGGATGGCGCCGCGGATCGCGATCGCTGAGCACCAGCAGGCAGATCGTCCGGGCCGCGATGGCCGGATCGCTGCTGCCGGGGGCGATCACCGCCGGAAAGCCCAGCGCGGGCCACAGAATCCGCGCGGGCACATGCGTGGATTCATCCACGGCGTTCCAGTCGCGACGGGCCGCACCGCGCTGGGCCGCGCCGCCGGCGGGCGTCGGCTTCGGATCACTCATATCCTTCCACCGCTCCATCCCGGAGCGGGTGTCGATTCCTTCCCCGGCGTCCGGCTGTCCCTCCACTTTGCGTGCCGCGTCGCGGGCGGCCTGGTGGATGTCGAAAGCCTTCGGCCGGGTTCCGTTTTTCGAGGGTGTATTCTCGTTGGACATCGCCCTGTGCCTCCTGTACCGATCAGCAGCCGAAATCCGCCTGCAACTGCTTCCGCGTGGTCTCGTCCGGCTCACCGGTGACGGGAAGCTTGCGGCTCTTCTGGTACTCGCGTAGCGCCGCCTCAGTCTTCGGCCCGCAGATGCCGTCGATGGCGCCGCAGTCGAAGCCCAGGTTGATGAGCCGGCCCTGGACGCCGCGGATATGTTCGATCGGGTCCATCGCGCCCAGGGTGAACGTGTACCGACTCACGTCCGGTTCGACGCCCACCCGCAGGTTCGCCCGGCGGGCGTTGGGCACGATCGGGCAGCTCAGCTTGCCGTCGGCGTCGGTCGTCCCTTCGAACGTCGAGCCGTCGATCTCGATCGTGTACGGCTCGTTGCCGCGCGGTTCACCGTCGAGCAGCACGCGGATCCGCAGCATCTCCGGCCAGCCCTTGCGGACAAACCGATGCCGCATCTCGGTCTGGCCGGTGTCGTCCTTCTTGCGCAGCTCCGGTACGTGAACGCGGTCGCCCGGCAACAGCACGTTCGGGTCTTTCCGCGTCTCGCGCAGCTCGGCATTCGCCGGGTCGTCCCAGATCGTGTCGCAGAAGTGCCCGGTGTCCATGGCAATGCTGGAAATGCACTCGCCCTCTTTGACGACGCGCTCTCCAGAGCCGACCGGCCCGACGTTCTGCGTCCCGGTCGCGGTTTCCTCGATCTCCGGGGCCTCGTTTGCCTCGACCTGGCTGAGTTCGTTCAAGTCCGATCCCCCCATCATGGGTGTCTGCTGGCGCCTGGCCTGCAGGGCCGCGCGTATCTCCGCCGCGCGCCGCTGCCGAAGACCCTCGCCGTTCATACTGAGACTCGCCACCACCACCGTGCCTCCTTCTGCCGATCGCCCCGTTGCCGCGGGGGTTGTCATCTCTCTTCTGAATGCACCTCGTTGTGGGTGCGATACCGGCGGCCCACCGGTCTTCGGCCGCCACAGGGGGGCGGCCGCTACGAGACTTGGCACGCAGGCTTACCGATCTGTCGTGCTGACCAGAGATTCGGCTTCGCCCGGGCTGGTAACGGGTGACGAGCCAGCCATTGAGGCCGGGGTCTGGACAGGGGGTGTCGTCGCCGGCACCGCCGGGGCCGCCGCAGGTTGAGCCGGCCGGGCCGCCTGCCCCGAGCCCGCCCGATCCCATGCGGCTAAGTCCAGTCGCGGGAAGGAGATACGGCACATTCCCGGATCCGGTACGTTCTCATGCGCCTGGCCGTTCTGGTCGAGCGTGCCCTCGCGGATCGTCTGGCCGTCGGGGGCGATAATCTCGTAATGCTCGCCGGGCACCGGCCGGCCGATCTCGTCCACCAGCTCGATCTCGATCCACGATGACTTCTTCTTTGGGGTCTCCTCGGCCGGTGCGACCGGTTCCTCGCCGCCCTGGTAGGTCACGTCCCGGCCGGGGTCGACCCGGTCCGCCTCCAGTGGGGCCGCCGGGGCCTTCAGGGTGACCGGGGAGCCGATTCCGGCCGTCCCGCCGCTGTTGATGTTCACCACCGTGCCGA
The DNA here is from genome assembly GCA_964591605.1 of uncultured Planctomycetales bacterium. Classification (GTDB taxonomy): domain Bacteria; phylum Planctomycetota; class Phycisphaerae; order UBA1845; family PWPN01; genus CAYLLT01. Next base: position 692 of record CAZQEN010000331.1, on the reverse strand, counting down.
GAATCGTGACCGTCTGGCCGTCGATCTTGATGAAGTTGCCGCCCACCTTGAGCGTCAGCTCCGTCCCGGCCTCAATGACCACGCTGCGGCTGGCTTTCAGGTAATAGTGGCTGCCCACCGTCTCGCTGTGATTGCTCTTGAAGTCCTCGCCGACGTCGCCGACGACTTCGAGCGACTTCTTGCCGCCGATCTTCTCGGACAGGTCGAGCCGGACCTCGCCGCTCTTGTGAGCCTTCACGAGTTCGTGCTTGCTGGCGTTGACGGTCAGGTAATGATCGTGCTCGACGTTCTCCACCCGGTCGTTCTTCACGCGGACGTGCAGGTCTTTCTGGGCGTAGAGCAGGATCTGCTCGGCATCCTTGCGGTCCTCGAAGCGGATTTCGTTGCTCCCGCCTCCGCCTCGCGTGCTGTGGGTTTTGATGCAGCTTTTGGTCTTTTCCGCCGGCAGCGAGTAGGGCGGCATGTGGTCGCCGTTGTACACGCGACCCGTGATGATGGGTTGATCCGGATTCCCCTCCAGGAAATCGACGATGACCTCCTGCCCCACCCGCGGCAGGAACATCATGCCGTATTGCCCGCCGGCCATGCCCTGCGACACACGGATCCAGCAGGATGAGTTCTCGTCGAACTTGCCTTCGCGGTCCCAGTGGAACTGCACTTTCACCCGGCCGTACTCGTCAGTGTGGATCTCT
>CAZQEN010000330.1:0-8480 GCA_964591605.1 uncultured Planctomycetales bacterium | reverse complement strand
GGCCCTGCGACGCGGTGAACGTCGTGGTGAGGGCCCCGGCCTGCAGCGCCCCGTGGACCGCTCCGGCCGCGCCGGCCTCCGACTGCATCTCGACCACCTGCGGGATGTTGCCCCACACGTTGGTCTGCCGCCGGGCCGCCCACTCATCGGCCAGCTCGCCCATCGTGGACGACGGCGTGATCGGGTAAATCGCGATCACCTCGTTCATGCGGAACGCGACGGAGGCGGTGGCCTCGTTTCCGTCGACGGTGATGACGCTGTTCGCACGTTGCTGACTCATCGGTTGCTCCCATCGTTGATAGAAGAATGCGTCCCCGGCCGGTCGCAGCGCCGGCGTGCTCCGCCCTGGCGTGCCTTTCGACCGTCGGATCCGGCGGCGCGGGCGCCCCGCGCTGGGAACGACGGCGCCTCACAACGCACGCAAAAGAGATCACCCTGATGGCGTGACGGGGACGGCAGGTTGGACCGGATACAGATCATTCCACTCACCCATCGGCCGCAAGTTGCAGGCGCATGGTGTCAAAAGCGGCGATCCGAAGATCGCGTGGGACGACCGATGGCAGGCATGATGTTAACAGATCGCAGGCGTCTCCGCCAGACGCGGTCGCCCCATCATGAACCTGGGCGGGAAATGATTCATTTCTTCTTGAACAGGCCGGCATCATAGGCTACGCTACGCCCGCGATCGCCTATGCGCGATCTGCGGACACCCGGCGGGCCGGGATGTCTCCGTGAAACGGGCTTCAAAACGTTCAGCCATCGGTGGGAATGGGAAGAGTGGCGGTTCAGCCTGAGGCCGCCAGAAGTCCCCCCAGGCCCTCCGTCCGCGCCCGGCGGGCACACCGCCGCCCCGCAGCGGAATCAAATCTCCTGTCACCCAGCCGTGGGCTGGTGGTGGTCTGTATCACCGAATTCCTGATCGGGTTGTTCATACCCGCGGTGAAGAAGTGGCTCAAGTAGGAGTTCATGTAGATGACACGTATGCATTCCAGGTTTCAGCGAGTCGGGATTGTCACGAGCGTCCTTTCTTTGGTTCTGTTCAGTTGCACAGCGCCGGAGGCCGGGCCAGGCACTGACGGAGGGACGCCCGGCGGCGATTCGGGCGGCGACGGTGGCGGGGGTGGCGGGGGCGGCGGCGGAGGCGGTGACAACGGGGGTGGAGGGGGGGACGACGGGGGGGGGGCCGGCGGATTCGACCCGCTCAATCGCAGCGTGCTCGTCACCCCCGCATCGCCGACGCTCTTTGTGGCCGACCTGGACGAAGGAGTGGCATCCTTCGCCAACGCGCATCTGCTGGATGGCAATGTCGCGCCGACCACGTTCCTGGACGCCCGGTCTCGCTTTGTGCAGACCTTTCAGGCCAGCGGCGGGTCGACGTTTGACAGCATGGCGCCCTCCGGCATCAGCGTGGACCGCGTGGGGTCGCTGATCGTTCAGTGTACGGTTGCGTTTTCCAACGCCTCCGAAGATGCCGGGCACCGGATTCTGCGCTCCTACAACAACGCCGCCACAGTCACCGGCACGCCCGCCGCTGACCGGGCGATGCCGTTCGGGAACGACTTCTTCGACGATGGCTTTGGCGGCATGGCATACGACCGGGGTAACGACCGGCTCTTCGTCGTGTTCAACGACAGCGTCCTGATCTTCGAAGGCGCCGCACTGGCTCAGAACGGAACAGCCGCGCCGACGCGCTCGTTTTCACATCCCGACCTGACCGGCGCATCGATCGCGCTGGGACCGAACGGGGACCTGTACGCCACGGGCAGCTCCCAGACCATCCTGGTCTTCGCCGGTGCCGGTCTCCTGTCCGGGGATCCAACACCGAGCAGGGCCATCTTCACGTCCGGCTTTGACGGAGAAACCCTCTTCGTCGACGCGTCCGACCATCTGTACGTCACTGAATTCAACGAGATCGCCGTGCTGGAGAACGCATCGACGCTCGATGACGCAGTCGACAGCTTCCCCGTGATCGTGCTGCAGAATCTGTCCGGACAGGGCGCCGTCCAGAACTCTATTTCGGGGCTGGTGGTGGATTCGCGCGGCATCGGTTACGTCGCGGTCAGGGAGAGCGGCGAGATACACATCATCGACAACATCAGCTCGCGCTCGGGCGATGTGCTTGCCAACCGCTCCCTCTCCGGATCGGCGGTCAAATTCGGCGATGCGGACGCGATCTTCCTGTGGGAGTAGTCGTCGCTCAAACGATCCACCGCGATCGGGCCGGCCGCGTTGACTCTCCTGATTTCCCGTCCCACAATGCCCTCGCCAGCATGATTCCCAACCCGCGGAGTGCCCATGAACCGCATGGCTTTCGTCCTCCTCCTGTCCGCCCTCCCCGCCGCCGCCGGCCCGATCGACTGGATTTCACGCATTCAGGAACGCAGCTCGCACCGCGCCTCCAGCTACGACAAGACCGGCGGCAACGTCGATTCGCTCATGAGCCTCGAGCCCGGCGTGGCCCAGGTTCTCCTCGATACCGACGGGCCGGGGTGCGTCCGGCACCTGTGGATGACCGTCTCCATCTTTCCGGGTCACACGCAGCTCTGGCGCGACCTGATCGTCCGGATGTACTGGGAGAAATCCCCGGTGCCGTCCGTCGAGGTCCCGCTGGGCGACTTCTTCGCCATGGGGCACTGCCGGCGCTATCCCGTTCAGTCGGCCCCCATCTCGGTCGGCCAGCACCCGTCGGCCCTCAATTGCTACTGGCCGATGCCCTTCCACAAACATGCCCGCATCGAGCTCTACAACGCGGGCCCGCGCAGCGTCCGGCGCTTCTACTATCAGATTGACTATGAACTGGGCCCCATCGACGCCAGTGAGGGCCTCTTCCACGCTGTCTTCCGCCGCGACCGCAGCGTCCGCGGGCAGCCGGCCACCGGCAACGTCACCGGCCGGGACAACTACGTCGTCCTCGACACGCGCGGAGAGGGGCAATACGTGGGCTGCGTTCTGTTCGTCGACAGCCAGCGCGGGGAGAACTGGTTCGAAGGCGACGACATGATCTTCATCGACGACGATGAGAAGCCCCGCCTCTACGGCACCGGCACCGAGGACTACTTCTGCAACGCCTGGGGCTACCGCGAGGCGTTCAGCTACCCGTACTACGGCGCCCCGCTGCTCGAGAAGCGCACCGCGGACAACGGTCTCTACGCCGCCCTCTACCGCTGGCATATTGTCGATCCGATCCACTTCAAGAAGAGCATTCGCGTCACGTTCGAGCATCTCTTCCCCGCGGACGTGGTCAACGATTACTCCAGCGTCGCCTTCTGGTACCAGCGCCGGCCCATCGGACAGCGCGAGCCGCTCCCGAAGGACAATTATCCGCTCGAGCGCCAGCCCGCGCCCACCCGCAGCTTCATCGGCGAGGTCGACACGACGGAGTTCGAAGCCCCGCTCCGCGCGAAGGGCATCGCCGCCCGGGCCGTCGCCACCGAGCTCCACGCCGGCTACACCAACGGCGGCTACCTCGAAATCAGGACCGCCGGCCGCGAGGTCGAGATCACGATCCCCGTCGCCGAGGACGGCCGCTATCAGGTCGAGCTCAAGCCCGTCCTGCACCTCATCGAAGGACAGATCCGGGCCGGCCTCACAGGCGGCGAGATGAAGGCCATTCCGCCCCAGCCGCGCGATCCCGCCAAAAAAGTGCAGGAACACGCGGTTCCCTTCACGCATCTCGGCTCTGTGAACAGTCAGGGGAAACAGATCACGCTGACCGTTTCAGGCAACGACGTGATCGGCCTCGATGAGATCCGGGTGACACGCACCGGAAGCGCGGAGTGATGCAGCAAGTCAACCCGGCGCCTGATAGCCCAGCAGATCGTACAACTCGGCCCGCGTCTGCATGCGGTCGAGCCAGGCGGTTTGCGTGCCCTCGCACCGGAGGTCGGCCAGCAGGTTCTCGACCGCCTTCATCGACACGCGCACGAGTGTCATCGGGTAAATGATCATCCGGTAGCCCATCTCTCCCAGGCGCGCCGCCGGGATCAGGGGGGATTGGCCGAACTCGGTCATGTTCGCCAGCAGCGGCACCGGCACCTGCGCGGCGAACTGGGCAAACTCGTCCTCAGAGGTTAGTGCCTCCGGGAAGATCGCATCCGCCCCGGCATCGACATAGGTCCGGGCCCGGTCGATCGCATCCGGCAGGCCGCTGACCGCCCGAGAGTCCACCCGCGCGATGAGGACGAGCTCGCCGCCCGCCCGCGCCGCCACGCCCGCCCGGATCTTCTCGCACATCTGTTCAGGCGAAATCAGCTCCTTGCCCGGCAGATGCCCGCAGCGCTTGGGCAACACCTGGTCTTCGATATGAATCCCGGCCACACCGGCGGCCGCAAACAGCTCGACCGTCCGAGCGACGTTGATCGCCTCGCCGAAGCCCGTATCCGCATCGCTGATCACCGGAACGCCGACGGCCCGCGCGATCACGCTCGCGTGCTGGACGGCCTCGGTCAACGTGGTGAGCCCGACGTCCGGCAGGCCATGCACGCAGTTGGCCAGCCCCGCGCCCGACACGTAGACCCCCTCGAATCCCGCGCGTTGGATCGCCCGAGCCGTCAGAGCGTTATACGCCCCGGGCAGCAGGATCGGCCCTTTCGATGCATCAGCCAGACGTTCGCGCAGAATCCGCCCCATGCCCATCGCGGCACCTCGCATCCAGTCTCACGTGGCAGATTCTATAGCGACTCGCTTCGATGTGGAGCGGTCGAGACCCATGGGGAAACCCCGGCAACCGGCGCGGCCCGGTCAGAGCACCCGCTTGAAGCGGCGAGGCACCGCCTCCAACTCGTAGCCGTGCCGGTGGTTCAGCTCGAGCCGCATGCCCTGCTCCTCCAGCCCGTTCAGGTAGCGGAATACTGTCCGGCGGCTCACCTTCAGCCGCCGCTCCATCTCCCTGAGCGTCGGCTTGGCGTCGCGGATCAGCCGCGCCAGCCGGATCTGCCGCCCCTGCTTGCTGCGGGCCAGCAGGCGCTGGGCCAGTTGGCGGCTTTCCTGCTGGGTGTCATTCAGGAGGGCACCGAAGACGGTCAGCCAATCGCTGTCGGTCAGAAGAATAATCGAGCCGTTGAGTCGAAATGGTAAGCGAGGCTTCTTGGGCATAAGGCACGTACCCTGATCACTCCGCCTCGCCGGCCCATCACTTTCCATCGGCGAACGTCCTGCAGGATTACAGCATCCCAGATTTCCGTTCGTCTGGCAAGCTGGCGGGAGAGCTATGCCGCCCTCAAACCACCAGCGTATCCAGCACCGTTCCGAGGTTCCGGGAACATTCCAACCGCCAGACTTCTTGCGACAGTCTCTTCACGGCCGGGGCCGGGAGACGACGGGCCGCCAGGGCGGAGAACTTCTCAAGCACCTCGTCATCAGTCATCGGGTTTCGGGCGTGGCCGCGGGGGAAACGGACCTCTTCCGCCAGCTCCGTCCCGTTCCGGAGCCGAAGGCGGATGCGGTTGGGGATACCCTCCGGGTAGCCGCGGGTCAGCTCAGCGTCCCGGTGCATCGAGACCCGCGCGATCAGGCCGCGCAGCGCGGGGTCCTGGATCCGCCGGTCGTCGAACGACTCAAGCGTCACGCGTCCGTCGGTCAGGGCGGCCGCAACGCAGTAGGGCATCGAATGATCCGCCGTCTCCCGGCTCGTGGGCTGCCACTTGGCGGGCTCGGACCCGATGATATCGACGGCCGCATCGAATGAGTCGATGTCGATGCGCTCGATCTGCTCGACGCCGCCGACGAGTCTGCCCCGCAGCCGGAGAGCGGCGTCCACCGCGCTCTGGGCGTGGTATTCGACCGGCCAGAACTTGATGTAGGTCCGCAGGATCATCCAGTCGTCACCGCCGCCCAGCCTGACTTCGAGCGGGCCGCTCACCTGCCTGAACAGTCCCATCGGGCCGGCAAAGATCTGCTCGGGGCCGGTCATCCCCTTGCGGGCGAGGTCCGCCCCAAAGACGCCGTTTCTCGCGGCGTTGGCGAACGCGCAGCCTTTCCAGTGCGACAGCTCCCCCACCCGCGTCTGCCGCATGGCGATGTTGGCGATCGTGCCCAGCGCGATGGCATGGGCGAGCGGCTCCCCGCGCAGGCCCCAGAGCCAGCCCGCGGCGGCCGAGGTCGAAATCGCCCCGTAGACCACGTGATCCCATCCGCGGGCCCGGATCGAGCCGGCGTCGCACAGGCGGCACTGGATCTCGTACGCGGCGGCAATCGCCGCGATCAGCGCCCGCCCGTCCGCCCCGCACGCCTGGGCCACCGCCAGGCAGGCCGGGATGTTGTCGCTGGGATGCGCTGGTTCCAGTGAGAGGTAGGTGTCGTTGTAGTCGAGGTAGCGCACCTGCGTCCCGTTGGCGAACGCCGCCAGGTCGGGCGGCGTGCGATGCGTCGTGCCCCAGACCGTGGCCCCGCCCTCCGCCGCGGTGACGCCGCACGCCTGTTCGCGGGCAATCCGGCACGGGTCGCTGTCCCAGGCGGCCATGGCCACGCCGAACGAGTCGAGCACCCGCCGCTTGACCTCGTGCACCACCGCCGCGGGCAGCGCCTCGTACGACAATCCGCCCAGCCACTCGACCATCTGTCGGCTCAACGCATCCAGCATGGAGATCTCCCCGCCTACGATTCCGGATTCTCGCCCGCCAGTTGATACAAACCGTGACCCGCGCTGCGCAGCTTGCCCTGGCGGACGAGTTCGTCCCAGACCACCCGCGGAAACTGCTGCGGCGGCGGGACGGCCACGATGTCGGAATGCCCGCCCTTGGTCATCGCGCCGTGGCCCAGCCGCGACTCATCCTCCAGCCGCGCCAGCTTGAGCCGCTTCTTGAAGGCCTTGAACGCCCGGCGGAGTTCCTCGGGATCGAAGGACGGGGAGGCGGATGGCTGATCTGTCATGGTTTGATCTCCCGAAGCGTGACCTCGAGCCCTCGATGAATGGTACATCTCCCGCTTCAGGGGTCAATGACAGGCATGGCCCTTCATCCGTTGGCCCCCAGACAGGTGAATGTTGCCGGACAGCGAGTACACTCACCTTTCACTGATGATTCGAATCGGTGGCATCACGACCGCTTCGCTGCTGGCTTTCATCGCCGGGGTCGGCGGAGGAGCGCCCACTGCGGCGGCGCAGACTGCAGACGGGCGAGGCGCGTCATCTCGGCCGGCGGGCGACGTGCTCACCCCGCAGGAGTCCCGGCGCGTCGATGAGAGTGTCGATCAGGCGCTGGCGTGGCTCGCCGGGCGGCAGCAGGCGGACGGATCGTTTCCGTCGCTCGACGCGGGCCAGCCGGCGGTGACGGCCCTGTGCGGGCTGGCCTTCCTGGCCCGGGGGCACGTGCCGGGTGAAGGGCGCTACGGAGAGGTGCTCGGCAAAGTCATCACGTTCGTGCTCGATACGCAGCAGCCGGATGGGGCGCTGTCGCTGGTGCCGCCGATGCAGACCGGCGTGCCGGGCAACCCCTCGCGAAGCGCGCACTACAACCATGCGATCGCGGGCCTCCTGCTCAGCGAAGTCTACGGCATGACCCCCGGCCGGCAGGTGCGTCCGATTCGAGAGGCGATCGAAGAGGCGTGCCGATACGCCTACCGGCGACTGCCGCAACCCAAGCGCGATCCGATTTACGAGGGCGGCTGGCGCTATCGACGCTATGAATCAGTGGATGACGCGGACCTGACCGTCACGAGCTGGCACCTGATGTTTCTGCGGTCGTGCCGGAACGCGGGGTTCGACGTCCCGGTCGAGATCGTGGACGCCGCGCTGAGGCACGTGGAGAAGCTGTATCGGCCGGAGCTGGGCACCTTCGTCTATGCCGTCCGGGAGCAGAATGTCACGCGGGCTCTCGCGGGGGCGGCGATTCTCTCGTTTTCGCTCACCGGGCGTCACGAAGACGAGCGGGCACGACAGGCGGGGCGGTTTCTGCTGCGGTATCCCTTCGTCGAGTACAACGTGCGGATCTTTCCGACCGAGCACTACTTCTACTCGTGCTTCTACGCCAGCCAGGCCATGTTCCAGCTTGGCGGGGATTACTGGCGCGCGTTCTATCCAGTGCTTGCCAGAACTCTGACCACCCACCAGCGCCCGGACGGGTCGTGGGATCGCGACGGGCACACCTACGATGGGCGGCTGGGCCAGACCTATTCGACGGCCATGGCGGTGCTGGCGCTGAGCCCGCCTTATCAGTGCCTGCCGATCTTTCAGCGCTGAATCAGCTCAGCCGATGCCGACCGGGGCGCCTCCCTCGTTGTTCTACACATGTTGTCTCGCCCTGTTGGGGCTGAGGACATGGGATAACCCCAGAACCCAGGCCGTTGGCCTGGGCTGGCTCGCGGACAGGCCGTTGGCCTGAACTGGCTTGCGGACAGGCCGTTGGCCTGGACTGGCTCGCGGACGGGCCTTCGGCCCTCTCAGCCAGGGGCCGGCCCGGAGGTAAACGCACGGGCCGAAGGCCGCGTGACAAGCTAACCTCATGAAAGGCTGTCTCCCTCCGAGCGGTAACATGCTCGGTTTT
>CAZQEN010000329.1:0-8497 GCA_964591605.1 uncultured Planctomycetales bacterium | reverse complement strand
GTGGGCATTCGCCGATGCGAATGCCCACTGCCCCCGCCGATTCTGTCAGGGACCCTGGTGAGCCCGACGTTGGATCGCAGCCACGCGGTCGAGCGGCAGAAGACGGGGGGCGCGATGGACGGGCGGTACGGCGCAGGGGCTCAGGCGGGTTTGTCGGCAGTTTCGGAGAGCTTGGCCTGGAGACGGGCCAGGAGATGCTTGTCGCGGCGGTGCTTTTCCTTCGCCACCAGGCGCACAAACAGGCTCATCCCCACCAGGAGGATCAACGTCACGGCCAGGGGGTGATCCTGAAGGTATTCCATGAGCGCGTGCACCGGAACCCTACAGGAACATCGGCCGGTCCCCGGGCCGGGTTGAGTTGCGCCGCCTACGGCCTCACGGGCGGATGGCCGGCACCGGCATGGCCCATGACGTGCCCCGCCGGGGGAGACTCAGGGTTTGTCCCACGCGGCCCAGTAGCCGCCATCCTGCCATTCGACCGGGGCGGAGCCGGCCTGCGGCAGCGTCAGACGGGTGTCGATGAGCCGCCAGTCGGGGTGCGAGTGAGCGAACTGGACAGCGACCTGCTCGTTCTCCTCCAGTTCGATGCTGCAGGTCGAATAGATGAGGCGCCCGCCGGGGCGCAGGAGGGCAGCCGCTTCGGCGAGAACCTCCGATTGGAGCTGCGACAGCTTCTCGATGGCCCGCAGGCTGACGCGGTACCGGGCCTCCGGGCGCCGGGCGAGGACTCCGCTGTTGCTGCAGGGGGCGTCGACGAGCACGCAATGTGCCCCCCCGGCCGCAGCCACGCTCGCGACCAGGTCGGACATCGCAACGATTTGAATGCTCTGGCAACCCAGCCGCAGGGCATTCGCCCGCAGCAGTTCGAGCCTCGCGGCATCCTTATCCGTGGCCAGAATCACGCCGCGATCCTGCATCATCTCTGCAAGCTGGGTGGCCTTCGTCCCGGCGCCGGCGCACAGATCGACGATGACCTGTCCCGGCCGCAGGGCAGACCGGCACGCGTCCGGCAGCACCCGCATGGCGGTGCGATCCTGCGGCTGGAACAAGCCCTCGGCGAACGCCCGGGTGTGCAGGAACGACGAACCCGCGCTCAGCACGAGCGCCGCGCCGCCAGGAAGGAGTTCGCTGCTAATACCCTCCTCAGAGAGCCTCCGTTGCAGAGCGGCTGCATCCAGCCGCAGCGCATTGGGCCGCACAATCACCGGCGGACGGCAGATGCCTGCCCGGCAGATGCGGACGGCCGTGTCCAGCCCGTAGGCATCCCGCCAGCGCGCCACGAGCCAGGCCGGGTGCGACGTCGCGTCCGCCCAGTACGCGACGGGGTTCTCCGTGGGGTCGGGCAGGAACGGGCTGCGCAATTGGCACGCATCTTCTGCGTCAATCAGAACCGCCCTTCGCGGGTCGGCTTGCACGACCGGTATCCGCCGATGCTCGATCTCGCGGATGAGCGACCGCAGCACCGCGTTCACGAAATGGCCCACGCGGGCACCGCCCTCGCGCTTGGCGAGCTGGACAGCTTCGTTGACGGCCGCAAACTCCGGGATCCCGTCCAGCCACAGAAGCTGATACGCCCCCATCAGAAGGATCTGCTGGAGCCGATGACCGACACGCGGCCAGCCGCGGGCGGTCAGACGCCCCAACACCCGTGCCAGCGTCAGGCGGTGTCGCACCACGCCCATCACCAGTTCCGTCGCCAGGCTCCGGTCCTGGGCGCTGGCAACATGCTGCCCGATCAGAACATCAATGGCCTGACGGGCACTCTGGCGTCCCTCGCGCAGATCGGAGAGGGCACGGAGGGCGATCGCCCGCGCAGGGGATACGCCGTCGTCGGTGGCCGTGCTCGATGATGCTGCCGGACGGTTCATCACCCTGGATCATAATCATGGGGGGCTTGGCCTCCCATCATGGTTCGGCCATCTCGGCTGTTCGCCAGGGTTGAATCGCGTTCGCCGTGGTGGACCATTCGGCGAATCTCGCCCGTGGCGGACATGGCGAACCCGTGCAGGCGAGATCCCGACGTATCGGGACACCACAACCGTCTGGCCCCGCGGATTGCCTCACGCATGCGCGCAACAGCCGGTTGGAGCAGGATTTGAAACTTTTCAGCCCAGCGGGGATAATGAATGGTTCGTATTCGTGCTGTGAAGCGTCGGGTTTTCCAGGAGGACACTCAGTGGCCCAGACGGAGAGTATTCAGTTTGAAGCGAAGGTCGTCAAAGCGCTGCCGAACGCGCAATTTCTGGTTGAGGCGGACGTCGGCGGAGCCAAGCACGAGGTGCTCGCGCATATCGCCGGCAAGATGCGGAAGAACTTCATCCGAATCGTGCCGGGCGACATCGTTACGGTTGAGGTTTCGCCGTACGATCTGACTCGCGGCCGGATCACCTACCGCCAGCGCTAGCGCCGCTCGCCTCTCGCTTCCTTCGCCCACCCTCGACGACAGCAGATTCTGATGCTGACCGCTTCGTACCTGCCGTGAACGTCCGTGCGCTCAAAACGGCTCGGGTCTCACTTCGGCTGCAAAGAACGACTCGAGCAGCACCCTGGCCGCCACCGCATCCTGGCGACGCTTCTTCTGTTTCCGGCTGAGCGACCGCTGGGCCAGTTCCTGGTCCGCCGAATGGGACGTGAGCCGCTCATCGTGCAGATAAACGCGAACCGTCGGCGCGGTTTGCCTCATCGCACGAGCCAGCGCCCGCGACTGACGCGCCTGAGGACCCTCCGAACCATCCATGTTGAGGGGCAGGCCGATGACCACACCGTCGGCGGCATACTCCTCCAGCGCCTCCAGAATGAGTCGAACCGTGTCTGTCAGGCGTGGCGCGGCCGGCACGACCTTGAGCGCAGATACGATGCTCCCCGGCGAACCGAGGGCCAGGCCAATCCGCCTGGAGCCGAGGTCCACGCCCAGGTATCGCGTTGAATCAGGCGCGCCGCCCATACACCCAGCATAGCCACTCGCGCCCGACTCGCCATCGCGTCCCGGGGAATCTCGCCCGATCCTCGAAGCCGACACTTGGCGCGCGGGGGGATTTGCCGTCTATTTGAGCCACCATTCGACACATAGGAGAGATGATGCGACAAATCACCCTTGCCCTGATCGCGTGCATGACCCCCCTCCTGAACGCCCAGACGTCCCGCCCGTCGGCGCCGAACATCGTGTTCATCCTGGCCGACGACTGGGGGTGGGGTGATCTGGGCTGCTACGGGCACAGGCAGCTCCGCACTCCGCACCTGGACCGGCTCGCCTCGCAGGGCATCCGCTTCACGCAGTTCTATTCGTGCGCGAGCGTGTGCTCTCCGAGTCGGGCGGCCTGGCTGACCAGTCAGTTTCCGGCCAGAGTCGGCCTGCACGGCCATCTGGCCGAACCCGACTTGAACCGCGCCCGGGGCATGCCCAATTACCTGGATCCCAGGGTGACGACGCTGGCACGGCTGCTGAAGCGCGCCGGCTACGCGACCGCACACGTTGGCAAGTGGCATCTGGGTCACAGCCCGGACGCGCCGGCCATCTCGGAATACGGATTTGACGAGTCGTTCGCAGTGCTTGCCAACCGTCCGGATGTCCTTCGGGAAGCCGGCTTTCGAGCGCAATCGACCCGGGTGTTCGTGGACAAGACCATCGACTTCATCGAGCGCCATCGAGCCGGGCCGTTCTACGTCCAGACCTGGCTCCTCGACACGCACGCGAGGCTCGAGCCGACACCAGAGCAGATGGAGCCCTACCAGAAGCTCCGGGGGGCGACGAAGATCTACTACTCTGCGGCCACAGACGCCGACAAACAGATTGGCCGTCTTCTGGCCCGGCTCGACGAGCTGGGTCTTGCGGACAACACGATCGTGATCTTCTCCAGCGACAACGGACCTGAGGACATCCTCATCGCGAACGCGTCGGAGCACGGCGTGGGGAGCCCCGGTCCGTTCCGCGGCCGCAAGCGGAGCCTGTACGAGGGCGGCATCCGCATGCCGTTCATTCTTCGCTGGCCGGGCACCGCGCCGGCGGGGCGCATCGACAACAACACGGTGCTGTGCGCCGTCGATTTTCTGCCGACGGTGTGCGCCCTGGCCCAGATTCCCGGCTGGACGGAACCGGCCGACGTACACGCGCGCATCGATGGCGAGAATCTGCTGCCCGCGTGGCGCGGGGAGACGACCCAGCGGACCCGGCCCATCTTCTGGGAATGGCGGTTCCACATCATCGGTCACGTCCTGAACATGAGCCCGGTGCTGGCCATGCGCGACGGCCCCTTCAAGCTGCTCATGAATCCCGACCGCAGCCGGATCGAGCTGTATGACATCCCTGCCGATCCCAGCGAGCTGAGGAACGTGAGCGAATCGCACCGCTCACGCGTCGAGTCGATGTCCAAGTCGCTCCTGGCCTGGCATCAGACACTTCCCGCCGGTCCGATCGCTCGCGAGGCAGGGACGAACCGCTACCCCTGGCCGAAGTGATGCGGGTGTGCTCCGGGTAACGCAGGTCATGCATGAAGGCCGACACGACAGCATCGCCGGCCGGCCGCTTTTCGATGGACCCGCATCGAGACTACAATCAGCCCCGGACAACCTGTCCGGCGATGGCGCCGCGTTCAAGGCGTGTTGAGACGCACGATGGCCAAACAACGGCTACAAAAGGTCCTGGCGGCGGCGGGCATCGGCTCGCGGCGCGAATGCGAGGAGATCATCCTAGACGGCCGCGTCAGCGTGAACGGCCGCCTGGTGAGCGCGCTGCCGGTGCTGGTCGACCTGCAGCACGATGAGATCGCCGTTGACGACCGCCCTCTGCGGGCCCCGCGCAAGGTCTACTACCTGGTCCACAAGCCCAGGGGCGTGCACTGTACGAACTACGACCCGGCGGGACGGCCGCGAGCCTGCGATCTGCTGCATGGCGTGCACGAGCGCGTCTTTCCCGTCGGCCGGCTCGACGCCGACAGCACCGGCCTGCTGCTCATGACCAACGACGGCGAACTCGCCCAGCACCTGGCTCACCCGCGCTATGGCGTCGCCAAGACCTATCGTGCCCACGTCAGCGGCCACATCACGAAGGCGGACATCGACAAGATGCGTGCGGGCGTATGGCTGGCGGACGGGAAGGCACACATTTCCGACGCGAAAATCATCCACTCGGGGCGGGACGGAAGCGTCGTCGAGCTCACGCTCAAAGAGGGCCGCAACCGCGAAGTCCGCCGCGTGCTGGCCCGCCTCGGGCACAACGTCCGGCGGCTGCTGCGGATCAAGATCGGTCCGCTGTCGCTGCGCGGTCTGGCCCCCGGCGCATACCGCCCGCTCACCCCGGCGGAACTCAAATCACTGCAGCGATATGGTCAGAAGGGCGGGCAGGATAGACAGGCCCACCCCGTATCCCGCCGCAAGCAGGTGGACAGGCCCCGGCCTCTGCAACCCAAACGACGCTGAGATCCGCCGTTTCGAGACGCCTGTCCGGATCGATCCTACTTTGACTTGGCTTTGACCAGACCGGCCGGCTTCCGGCGCCCGGCGCGTTCCTCGTCGTTGATCAGCTTGTATTCGAGCCCGTCGACCAGGGCGATCCACGACGCCTCGATAATGTTCTCGCTGACGCCGACCGTGCCGAAGATCTCGTGAGTGTCCTCGTCGCGGAACTCGATATTGACCCGGACCCGGGCGGCGGTGGCGGCGCGCGGGTTGATCACGCGCACCTTGTAGTCGATCAGCCGGATGCGCTCGACGCTCGGATAGTGCCCCTTGAGCGCCCGGACCATCGCGCCGGCCATGGCATCCACCGGGCCGTGACCGTCGGCCACGCGGTGCTCGAGATGCTCGTTCACCCGCAGCTTGATGATCACTTCGGTGTTGGGCTCGCCGTTGTGGGCATCCCGCAGGGCGACCGCCCGCCAGTGATCCAGTTCCCAGAACGGGTGATACAGCCCGAGTTCCTTGCGGCAGAGCAGCTCGAAGCTGGCCTCCGCCGACTCGTACATGTAGCCTTCTTCTTCGTTGGCCTGCAGACGCTGCAGGAGCTTGCGCTGCAGGGCCTTGTCGCCTTCGACGTCGAGCTTGCGCCCGATCTTCTCGGCGACGCCGCTCGCGCCGCTCAGCTCGCTGATCAGCACGCGCCGCGAATTGCCCACCAGCTCCGGATTCATGTGCTCGTAGCTGTGGGCGATCCGCCGGACGGCGTGCACGTGCATGCCGCCCTTGTGGGCGAAGGCCGCCGGACCGACGTACGGCTGGCCGTCGACGGGCACGAGGTTCGCGATCTCGTACACGTACCGGCTCACTTCTGTCAACTTCTTAAGCCCACCCTGCGCAAGCACGTCCTTGTTCATCTTGAGCGCCAGGTTGGCCGCGACCGTGGTGAGATCGACGTTGCCGCACCGCTCGCCGATCCCGTTGACCGTGCCCTGGGCGTGGACGGCCCCGTGCCGAACCGCCGCCAGCGTGTTGGCCACCGCGCAGCCGCTGTCGTTGTGCGTGTGAATGCCGATGCGAACGGAAACGTGCGGGCGGATGGCATCGATGAATTCGGCGATGCGATCGGGCAGCGAGCCGCCGTTGGTATCGCACAGACACAGGCAGCTCGCGCCGGCCTCCTGGGCCGCCATGAGCGTCCGCAGGGCATACGCCGGGTCCGCCGCGTAGCCGTCGAAGAAATGTTCCGCGTCGTAGATGACTTCGCGGCCGTGCCGGGCCACGTAGCGGACGGAGTCCGCGATCATCGCCAGATTCTCCTCCTCGCTGACACCCAGAACCTCCCTGACATGCAGGTTCCACGTTTTGCCGACGATGGTGACGACCTCGGTTTTGGCGGCCAGCAGCGCCCGCATGCCCTCGTCTTCCTCCGGGCGAACGCCCTTACGGCGGGTCATGCCGAAGGCCGCGATCCGCGCGTGCCTCAGCCGCAGCTCGCGCACTTCCCGGAAGAAGGCGACATCCTTGGCGTTGCTGAGCGGGTAGCCCCCCTCGATGTAATCGACGCCCAGTTCGTCGAGCCGTGCGGCGATGAGCAGCTTATCCTGCAGGCTCAGGCTGACGTTCTGCCCCTGGGTTCCATCCCGGAGCGTGGTGTCATACAGTTCGATGCGTTGCTGGGCTGCGCTCATATGGATTCCGCTCTGGGCGCCGGGCGGTCGCGGCCAGACCAGGCCTCGCCATTCCCGGCGCCCCCTCGGGTGAAACAAAAAAGCCCCGCCTCAATCCGGGCGGGGCTCCATCGTCAACAGTTCGCTGGGACGACTGCCCTACCCGGCTGCACCTCCGATAATGTCGATGATTCCCGCGATGGGCGGGATCGTCGGTGGCTCAGTGGGGCAAGGTCGAGTCCGCATGCCGGTAATCTAACATCGGCCAGAAGAATCCGCAAGGCGCATTGTAGGGCCGATCCGGGGGCATTACACTACCGCCGGATGTCGCAAGCCCCTGTGCCATCGGAGCTTGCCGGACCTCGAGCCAGGACCGCCGCGCCCGCGGCCCCGCCGTGGAGCGATCGTCGGCCGCAGTCCCGGCGAACCCTCAGGGAATTCATTCATGTCGCATCAGAAGCCTGTCCGTGCGGTCTTCCCCGGCACCTTCGACCCGCTCACCAACGGCCACCTCGACATCATCCGCCGGGCCCACCAGCTCGTGGATGAGCTCATCGTCGCCGTCGGGCACAACCCGGAGAAGGAGGCCATCTTCACCCCCGCCGAACGGGTCGAGATGATCTCGGAGCTCGTCGCAGAGATGCAGGGCGTGAGGGTCGAGTCGTACCAGGGCCTCACCGCCGACTTCGTGCGGTCGAAACAGGCCAAGGTCATCTTCCGCGGCATCCGCGACAACGTCGACCTGCACTTCGAACTCCAGCAGGCCAACGTCAACATGGTCGTCGGCGAGGTGGAAACGGTCTTTCTGATGGCCCGCGATCAGTACGCGATGATCAGCAGCACCTACATCAAGCAGATCGTCGAGCTGGGCATGCAGGACCTCAAACGCCTCAGCCGCCTGCTCCCCCCCACCATCGCCAAGCGCCTCCGCGACAAGCTCCGCCGGTAGGCTCGGACTCCAGCGAAGCCAGCTCCCAGCCTTTGCGGTACGGGCGGCGCAGGTATCGCTCGGCCTCGGGGGCGTTGGGGATGGTCATGGTGTCGGGGTTCCACTCGATCCTGCGGCCGGCGCGGTAGGCGACGTTGCCGAGCAGGACGGCCTGGGTAAGCACGCCGGCGTAGTCGAACGGGCACGAGGTCGTGCCGTTCCCTTTGCATGCTTCGATGAACTCCCGGTGGTGGCCGATGGACTTGGGGATCGAATGGGGCACTGACGCGGCAGCGGCGGATGGGGCATCAGGTAGGGTGGGCTCCGCCCACTGTGGTGCGGGCGTCCCGCCTGCACCCGACCCCTGTGGTGTCCCGATGGCCATCGGGATCCCGCCTGCACCCGACCCCTGTGGTGTCCCGATGGCCATCGGGATCCCGCCTGCATGTGCCGCAGGTAGGGTGGGCTCCGCCCACCGGTGGGCAGAGCCCACCCTACTGGCCGGCAG
>CAZQEN010000328.1:0-8563 GCA_964591605.1 uncultured Planctomycetales bacterium | reverse complement strand
CCCCGCGCCAGCGGCAGCTCCGCGAAGGCCAACTTGTTGCCCCACAGATCGCGCGTCGTGGCGGTCTTGTATTCGTTGATCACTCCGCACCGGCTCGTCGCCGACTCGTTGAGGCCCGCACGGTGTACGACCAGAACGTGGATGAACAGCACATCGCCGGAGCGGACGGGCACCGCCCGCGCCTCCGGACCGATCCGCTCCTGCGGGATGGAGTACAGGTCCTCGCTCCCCGCGTGGTCCCATTCGCCGGCCAGGTGGCTGCCGGGAACAACCTCCGTCGCCCCTTCATTGGCATCCATGTCGTGCAGATAGATGATCGCCGCGGCCAGATCGGGCTCGCTGTGCCGCTCGTACGGCCAGTCCTGGTGCCAGCCCCAGTTCTTCGGCCGGAAATGCGGCGGCTTGAGGATCGCCTTGCCATTGTGGAAGTTGATGTCCGGCCCGAGCAGGTCGCTCATCACCCCGACAATCCGCACGTCGCAGGCGAGTTTGAACCACGTGTCGCCCAGCAGCGGCAAGTCCATGATCCGCCAGACGCGATGCGGATTGTCCGGGTCGCCGGGCGCGCCGGGCGGCGGCGGATCACAGGTGAAGAGGTTCCTGCGGTGGTGATCCAGCGCCTGCCGGGATAGAGCCGCCATCTCCGCCCGCCATGCTGCGACGTGCTGCGGCTCGAAAAAGCTCCTCCAGAGCAGGAAGCCATTCGCCTGGAACGATTGTTTCTGATCGGGTGTCAGGATCCGCATCACATCCGGCCTCGTGAATGCCGCGTCGGCCGCCATCAACGCTCACTGCGGCCCCGGCCTGGGGTAGATATATACCGGCAGGGCGTCCGCCGCTGCCACCTTCCCGTCACGCGAGAGCACCTGGACGCGGAGTCGATATCGCCCGGGGGGCGACTCGGTCGCCGCGGTGAGACTGTGCTCGCGCGGCTGCGGCGTGAGCGGAAGCGTCAGGCTCGCCTGCACCGGGGGCGACTCGGGCGAATCGAGCGACGAGAGCTCGGCCACGATCCGCGCCTCCGCGGCCTGGGGTGACCGCGCCGCGACGATCACCCGGAAGAATCCGTCCTGCGGCGTCGCTCGCCGGCGCCAGAGGATCGCCGCCGACACCTTCTGATCGTCACTCGACGGGGCAAAGCCGAGCGTCGCGAAGCCCTTGGGATGCCGGCCGGGGCCCATGGCTCGTAGACGCAGGTCGAGACGGGCCTTGCGCTGCATCGTGCCGTCGCTGTCGTTCACCAGGATGTCGAAACCGCAGATGGGCCACAGGTCCGGGCTCAGCGGCGGCAGCTCGGTCAGCGGGATCGCCGCTTCGTAGCGCGTTTCACCGTCGACGCGCACGATCTGGGCCTTCACGGCGTCGGTCTCGCCCAGGGCCTGACCGCGCCGGCCGCGACAACGCCAGACGATCGTCCGGCCGTCCTGCAGCGTGAAGCCCAGCTCCTGGTTCTCTTCACCGTACGCGTCGTCTTTCCGCTCCAGCGTCGGGTCCAGGCCGATGTGCACGCTGTCGCCCCTGAAGAGGTCGCGCCCGAACCGCCGCTGCGAGTGCACGTCATCCGTGACGCGGGCGGCCAGGTAGAGATGGTCTTCATCGACCGCCAGCGCCACGCGGGCGGCCAGATCCCCGGCCCCCCCGAAGCGGAACCGCCCGCTGCGGCGGATCGTGAAGGGAATCGACTCGCCGCCCTTGCTTTTGGATAAGTGCCCGAGCCGCTGGTACATCTGGAACGACCAGTTGATCGGCCACGGCTCCGTGTGCTTGATCACGTCCCCCTCCCGGATGCCCGCCTTGTCTGCGGGCGAGCCCGGATCGACCTGGGTGACGACCACCCCGCGCTCGTGCAGATCTTCCAACTGGTATTTCTGCTCATGGGCCGGCGTGACCTGCTCCCACTTCATCCCCAGCCCGTGATGAAAACTCATCCGCCACTCGTCGCGCGACACGTCGTTGACCACTGTGACCGACAGCGTGACGCCGTCAGGGAAACCGTGCCGCTCGTCCAGCGGGATCCACTTCGCCGCCACCCAGTCGCCCAGATCCCCGTCGATGATCAGCCGACCGGCGCGCGGCGCGGTGTAGAACGCCGACTCGGCCTGCATGCGCCGAGACACATCCTCTGCGTCATCGTCAGCCAGGGCCAGCGTCAGCCCCTTCGCCGCCCGCGGCTGCGGCCAGGGCGGCGTCGCGGTCACGCGGCCGTCGGACCCGACACGCACCAGCCGTTCATACCCAAGTGAGGAGATGAGCGGCTCATCAATCAGAAAGTCGAACCGCTCCCCCCGCAGCGAGCTGCAGATGCCTTCCCAGAGCGCCGCTGCCGTGATGTCGCCGTAACTTCCCCCCTCCGGTGTGAGCTGTTCGCGCTCCATCCCCCACGAGCCGGTCCACAGCAGCACGCATCCGGGCGGAATCGCGATCCCCAGCCTGGCCGACCGGTTCACCGCGCGAAGATCTCCGCGCGGATGGGCCTGCATGTGGGCGCTGAGCCCCTTCAGGAGCCGGATCTGCTCCTCGTAGTTCATGTCCGCGTACGTCCAGAACCAGATATATCGGGCCCCCATGTCGTAGGCCAGGTTCAACGCCGGCTGGCGCAGACGCGGGTCGCTCTCCTTGTACACGCTCACGCCCCAGTCGCGATCGAACGCACGGGCCGCCCCCCGCAGGACCCCGTTGAGGCAGTGCACCTGCTCCTCCAGCCGCAGACCATCGAGCCCCTCGGCGCCGAACAGGTCCCGCGGATGCCAGCCTTCACCGTGCTCGCTGTATCGCCCCTCGTGGACCAGCGCTGCCGCGCCCGCTTCGAGCTGATACCACGCGGAGTAGTAATCCGTTTCCCACGAGATGAACGGCGGGCTCACAAAATCGATCGTGCCCGGCACCCATTTCGGGAACTGGAGCATCCGCTCAGCCACCGTCAACTGGGAGGCGACCCGCTCGCGCAGGATCTCGGCCACCTGCTCGGTCCTGCCCTCCTGGTGCAGAACCCCGCCGCTCCACCCCATCCGGACACACGGCTCGTCCAGATAAAGCCGCGTGATCAGGAAATTGCCGCGATACAGCGAGTCGGGAAATGTTAGCTTGCCATGCACGAACACCGGCTGTTCGAGCAGCCAGTCAGCGTGGTCGGCGGCCAGGCCGAAGCAGTTCATCCCTGCCGCCAGGACGGCCTCGTATTCGGCCCGCGTGAACGGGCGCGTCCGGGGATGTTCGCCCTCCCTGGGCGGCGGCGCTGACTCATCCAGGCGCACGCTCGCCTGCGCCGCCATGATCAGGTCGCTGCGCAGTCTCAGTACGCGCGGGGCATCGAACGACACCGGATCCAGATCATCCAGCCGCGGAATGCGCAGGAGCACGTGCCCCAGCAGCGTGCCCGCCGTCGCGAAACCCTGCGGATAGCGCGCATAGCGCGACGGGCGCGGCAGACAGGCCTCGCGGAACTGGTGCACCGGCAGCAGCGCCTTTCCGGTGGACGCGTCGATGTACTCGAGTACCCGTCCCTGGGTGTCGCGGTAGATGTAGCGTGCGATCGCTCCCACACCCTCCGGCCCGCCCATGGGAGCGCGCTCCGAGAGCACCCGCACGCCGAAAATGCCGGCGTCGAAGTTGGGCACCGCGATGGAGGTTGAACCGCTCAGAGCCGCCGTGAACTCCCACCAGACGTACTCGCGCCCCTCCACCATCTCCCGCGCCGTCACCCGCAGCCGCAGGCGCGAAACGGGCGGAACCACCCCTTCCACCGCGGGTGCACCCGCGTAATAAGCTTCCTGCACTTCGGCTCGGCCCGGCGGAACGGTGGCGCCTAGTAGCAGCACACCAGCCATCCAGGCACACCGCGCCCGTGCGTTCCGTGCGGGTGGTGCATCCGATGGGCAAAGGATGCGAAGATCGGATGTCACGTACTCACATGCCATGGCTCTTGCCTGCAACATATCAGGCTTCCCTCTTTGTCTGGATGGATGAAGATACAATTGACTCCATCGCCTGTTACGGCGTGAGTGGTTGACTTGACCGCTTGCCCGTCGAAGCACTGAACGGCCCGGGCTATTGAGCATCCGCGTGCGCCACGGCGTTGATCCAGTTCAGAAACATCGCGTGCTGCTCCGGCTGGAAGCGGCTGTAGTCGTCGGGTGACTGGTGCGTGAGGGCGTCCGCCGCGTTTTTCCCGCGCCAGACCGCGCGGGCCTTCTCGAGGCACGCCCGGATATCGCCCAGGTCCGCGTAGCGATCGTGCACGGGCGATACGATCAGGCACGGCCGCGGCGCGATCATGCCGAGTACGTCCTCCATGTCGTACGGCAGGTCCTTCTCACGACCAGCGAACACGCCCAGCCGCGGCAGCAGGCCGTACCACTCCCACCAGCGGCGGATTCCGCCGGTGGCCTTGGCGTCGGTGTCGGTCCGCATCGGCGTCCAGCCGGCGAACGAAGCCACGCCGGCGATTCGCTCGTCGAGGGCCGCCGCATACAGACCGACCATGCCCCCCAGCGAGTAACCCAGACAGAAGATCCGTTTTGCATCCAGGGCCGGCGGCTTCAGGGTCTCCTGACGACCGGCGGCGGCCGCACCGGTCCCGGTCAGGAAGTCGACCGCATCGCGCACGTCGGCGACCATCCGGCCCATCTTCGACCACCGCGGATACCGTCGGTAAAAATCGGCCCCTTCGGCCAGCCGGCAGCCGAACCCCAACTGATCGAACGCGAAAACGGCATAGCCCTGCTGCGCCAGATGATACGCCACCCGCGGGCCCACCATGTACGCGCCGACATGGCCGGTCGAAAACGAGTACGGATGCAGCCAGATCACCACCGGCAGGGGGCCGGGGGAATTGCTCTTGTAGACGAGATCGCCGTGCAGATACTGCCCGAAGGTGACGGGCAGGCGGGTCACCTCCCTGGGCTTTCCCGCCTCACGGCCCATCAGAGCCGCTTCGTGATCGCGCTCGGTGCCGTAAGAGCCGCCCGAGTCGCTGCAGCGCGCCGGCGCATCGCCCAGTGCCCACGCGATCGCCGCCCGCGCGTCGTGCGTTTTCCCGGGCGGCTCGAGCGACGCCGCGTCCTGAGCGGCGCGCCACTGTGCCCAGTCGAATGTGTGCAGCAACTGCTCCGGGAACTCCGCAGAACCGCGGGCGAACGCACGGTCGAACCAGTCGAAATACGCCTCCGCGTCCTGGGCGTTCCATTCGTGGCCGCCTTCGCGCCAGCGGATCCGCACGTTCTGCGGCCGGCCGAGCAGCCGGTACACCTCGCGGCAGGCCACGTAATTCCGCTCGACCGCAAACGACGTGGAGACCCCGTCGTTGTACGCCGCCGACAGCAGGCACGGCCGCGGCGCAATCAGGGCCAGCAGCCCGTGAATGTCGATCGGCATCTTGTCCTCGCGCCCCGTGAACAGCCGGATCCGGGGGTGAAACCAGTCGGCCGTGCCCGGCTGGCGCGACATGAACTCGACGCTCTCCTCGAACGCATCCTCACCCACGAATCGGAACGGCGCATCCCCGCCCGTGCCGGAGCTGCTCGACACCACGGCGGTGATCCGCTCGTCCAGGGCCGCCGCGATCATCGACTGCTTCCCGTTGCGCGAATGGCCGGTGATGGCCATCTGCTTCGGATCGACCTCCGGCAGCGTCACCAGGTAGTCGAGCACGCGGCTGGCCAGCCATGCCCGGCGGGTGAGGCGCCCCCAGTCGGCCTGGGGATACGCCTGCGCGAACGCATCGCTTTGATCGTCGCTGTCGGCGCCCGGATAGATGCAGGTCAGATACCCCCGGGCCGCACCGATGAGCCCGACCCGCCGATGCGTGGTCTGGGTCATGAACAGCGGAAACGGCCCCGTGCCCTGCGGGATCAGCAGCTCGATGGTGAGCGACACGCTGGGCGCCGTCGGCGTCGCGGTGGCGAACGTCAGCCGCACGATGCGGCGGGTCGCACCGTGCTCACGCGTGGTCGCGGTCACCTCCGCCTGGCTCAGCGGCGGCACCGTCTGCGGAATGCTGCCCAGAATGTAGCGCAGCAGGAGCGACCGCACCTCCCCGCGGCGTTTGGCCCAGTCATCCGGTGTACGCACCGGCGTCCCATCTTCGAAGCGCAGCAGGGGGGGCAGATCGGCCCACGATGTCGTCGCCGCGAAGTCCGGCAAGGGCTCCCGGCTCTTGGCCAGCCAGGTCGTGAACCAGCCCAGCTCAGGCGCCAGCAGATGATTCGGGTTGTGATTCGCGGCAGGCTGAGCGCTGGCGGGCACGGCCGCCAGCATCACAGCCGCCACCGCCCCGAGGCTCCGTGACCATCCAGCCGGGGTGGCATGGGCAGCGTCGGCTTCGCTGCGCGAAGCCGGCGTTGCCCGTGCAAGCCGCCCCACGGGTCCCGGCGCGCCGATTCTGTCGAGGACCCCCGCCCGCATGGCCGCACCCATTCCGCCGCCGGAGCGGTCAGCGTGAAGACACGTTTGATTCGTCGGCCGGGCCGGGTACATCACATCGTACCTGCTGGAGTGAGAAATCATCGAAGTCCGCCTTGAAAGTGGTCTCGTTCTTGGCCTGGGTGGCCGCCCGCAGCCAGATGCTGATCACGCTGCCCGTCGGGCGAACCGGATCGCCCACATGCGTGGTCCAGATGCTGTGCACAGGCGGTGTCCGTGTCCATTGAATTGTCGACGCCTGCGGATCGTTCGTTTGACCCGTCGGGTCCACGCCGATCATACACGCATGTTCGTCATCGAGCGGAAACGAGCACCGGACACGACCGCGCCATCGATACGTCTGCGTCCGGGATACGTTGTCGATTCGCTGCACGTACCCTGCATCCAGCGGAGATGGCCTGCCCTTGTCGGTCGCCACGCGCAGGATCCGGTTCGTGTGCGCGGGCCCTTCCGTCACGTACAGGTGCCGGCCGCTGCCGGGTTGGGAACCGGCCGTCGAGCCGGGGCTGATCTCAAACCGCTTCCACCCGTGCGGCGTTCCCTCCGCTGGCTTCTGCGGGTCGAGCTCGCCCGATTCCATGTCACCGTTGCCCAGCAGGTTTTTCTCGATGACCGCCTGCGCCCATTCCCGGGCTGCATACTCATATTCAATGATCTGCATGTCGAGGTCGAAGTCCACCGCCTCGGTGCCGTGTTTGTACGCGGTGCCGCTTTCGCACGTATCGGGTGCCATTTTGCGATAGGGGTTGAAGCCGGGCTTCTCGTCGCTGACCACGCCCTTGATATTCACGTACCCGTGGAGCGACTCATAGTTCTCAATCGACTCGGCCTCAATGGCGTACGTCCGGCCGGGCACCAGGTTCACCTCTCCCGGCGAGAACACCGCCCCAAAGGTGCCCCACGCTGCGTCACCGGTGTAGATGCCGGTCCCGATGCCGATCTTCTCGATGCCGACCGGCGGACCGTCGGGGCCGCCCTCGCGCACGCGGAATCGAACGCGTTGCCGCTGGATGCCCGGCTGCGAGCCGCCCGTCGCGGCGTACAGCACGACGCCCGCCAGCCCGCGCCCCCGGGCGACGTACGTCTGCGACCAGCGCCGGGCGAAGCCGGCAAACGTCCCATACTGCGGCTGGATCCGCTTGTTGTACGGGATGAGCAGTCCGTCGCCGTCCGCGGCGATGCTCATGGAGAGATCGCAGTGCTGCCATCCGGTTGTGCCGGCCTGTCCGATCCGATAGCAGTCGCCGGGAATCTCGTCCTTCTCGTCGGGCCGCCAGAACGCCTGGAACGTGCCGTCCGGAGCCTGCGGGCGCAGATGCACGGCGTACATTTCGCCGGGCGTCACCGGAACCTCTCCTGAGTTCCATGCGGCCAGGAAGTCGGGGTTCTTGGGCCCGCCCGCATCGACATTCGGCACGAGCGCCGTTGGACCGACCTGCGGCCACGTCTCGGGCGAGCCGGTGCCTTGCTTGTGGTGAATCGACACCAGCGCCGCCTGGCTGCCCGGGCCGATGCCGTCCACGCCGTCATGGACGAGTCGGAAACTGACGTGCGTGATGCTCCTGCCCCGGGCGACGAACGTCTGGAAGTACTTCTGCGCCGCTTTCGTGTCGTACGCACGTTCGTTCAGCACGCAGTAATCGAACGGCGGCACGATCTTGAGGTCGAGCCGATCGCTGCCGGACAGATAGACATTCGTCACCAGGGTCGGGCGCGGCGGCACGTCGAGCCCCGTGAACAGGAGGGCGTAATTCCCCGCCGCCCCCGTGAATCGATACCAGCCCGTCGGCTGCGTGGACCACGTCATGAACGCCAGCGACTCGGCATCACTCCCCACGCGGCTGGCAAAGCAGCGAACGTTGGCCAGACCCGCAACCTCCTCCGACGGCAACGGCCCCGCGGCCCCGAAGTAGTCCTCGATCACCCCCGTGCCCGCCGGCAGACTCGCCCGCGCCAGCGGTGACCGCGGCGCCCAGACCCTTCCAGAAAGAAGCATCTGGGCCGCTGCCGAACCCGTCGAGGCGGACAGCGCGGCAATTCCCAGGAGCCAGACAGGCCATCGCATCATGTGAACTCCTCGTGTGTACGGTACGTGACACTTGGGGTGGGTGGCATGGGCAGCGTCGGCTTCGCTGGGCGAAGC
>CAZQEN010000327.1:0-8576 GCA_964591605.1 uncultured Planctomycetales bacterium | reverse complement strand
CAGAGCGACCGGCGAGTGTGGGCGAAAGGCACGGCGGTCATCTGGCGGCGCCGGTGCGTTGCGGCTTCCATTCGGGATTGGGCCT
The DNA here is from genome assembly GCA_964591605.1 of uncultured Planctomycetales bacterium. Taxonomy (GTDB): domain Bacteria; phylum Planctomycetota; class Phycisphaerae; order UBA1845; family PWPN01; genus CAYLLT01. The sequence continues at coordinate 8,491 of CAZQEN010000327.1, read as the reverse complement.
GGGCATGAGCGCGTGGACGCTTCGGCGCCAGGTATCGAGGCGCTCGCGAAGGGCGCGGGCCTTGTCGGGGTGTCTGGCGGCCAGGTCGGTCTTTTCTGCGGGGTCGTCGCGCAGGTTGTAGAGTTCGAGACTGGCGTCTTCGTACCATTCGATGAGTTTCCAGTCGCCGTCGCGAATCGCCCCGAACGGAGCGCCGCCCTGATTGCCGTAGTGCGGATAGTGCCAGAAGAGCGGCTGTGAACGGCTCAACTCGACGCCCTTGAGCAGCGGCGCGAGGCTCACGCCGTCAACGTGCTGCCGGGGGTCGAGCGGGAGCCCCGCCAGCTCGAGCAGCGTGGGGTAGAAATCGGTGCTGACGACGGGTGTGTCGCAGGTGCTGCCCGGCGCGGCGATGCCCGGGGCGACGATGATCCAGGGCTCGCGGATCCCACCCTCGTATGGCCACCCTTTGCCCCCGCGAAAGGGGAGATTCGAGGTGGGATGACCTTCCGAGGTGGAGAGGCCGCCGTTGTCGGAGGTGAAGACGACGATGGTCCGGTCGGCCAGGCCGCTGCGCTCCAGAGCGGCGAGCACCCGGCCGATGGCCGAGTCCATCTGTTCGAGCATGGCGGCATAGGCGGCGTGGTTCTGCACCAGCCGCACCTCGCGCTCGCGTTCCCGGCCCCAGGCGTCGGGCGGGGCGGAGGCTTTCTTCCTCTCGTACTTCGCAACAAGGTCGGAGCGGGCCTTGATCGGCGTGTGCACGGCGAGGAAGGGCAGATACGCGAAAAACGGTTCGTCCTTGTGGCTTTCGATGAAGCGAACGGCCTCATTCGCGATACGGTCGGTGGTTTTCGGATCATCCCCGGGGCTGGGAGGCGGCTCTTTCGGGACAGGATACCAGAATTGGATGCCCCCTTTGGCCCCCTCACCGCTGATGAGGCCCGGGCCGAAACCCTGGGCGTTCGGAGAGAACTCGCCGCCGCCCAGGTGCCACTTGCCGGCGAAGAACGTCGCGTAGCCGGCCTCGCGGAATCGTTCGGCGATCGTGACCTCCTCCAGGGCCAGGTGGTCGGCATTCGGGGCGGAGAGCAGCCGTGCGTTGCGCTGGCCGGGGATATAGTCGGTGATCCCCGTCCGGACGGGGTATTTGCCCGTCATGATGCTGGCCCGGGTCGGCGAGCAGACCGGGCAGGCGGCGTAGCCCTGGGTGAATCGCATGCCCTTGCGGGCCAGACCGTCGATGTACGGCGTTTCGTAGAACGTCTTGGGATTGTTGGCTCCGATGTCCATATAACCGAGGTCATCAGCCAGGATGAACACGACGTTCGGCTTCGTTCCGGCGGCAGAGGAATAGGAGGGGCAGGCCAGGAAGGCAAGGACCACCGCGAGAAAAAAGGCAGGCAGGGCGTGCGACGATGATGTGAGGACTCGTGCAAGGACGTGCATGGTGTCGACTCGATCCGGCCCGTCAGGGCGCAGGTGGATTCAGGAGACGCGACGCGGGGACAGAACCCGCTCATTCATACGGTCAGAAGAACGCAGACCGGGCAGAATGGAAACTCCAGATCCCACCCAGCCGGTGCATTCAACTGATCCGTGTGCCGCAAAACCCGGCAGAACCCGGGCGCGCAGCAGCTTAGCGCCGTCTGACGGCTTCCGCAAGCACCGCTCCCTGATAGTTACGGCTCCGGGTGCATCCGGAGCTCAGTGGCACACGAGTGGAATGGGTCCCGGCGCGCCGGGACATCTCCAATCGCGGATGCCCATCGCCCGTGACCTACTCGCACGGGCAGCGGGTACGCTGCCCATGCCACCCGAGAAACATGCCCCTGTATTTCGGACGCACCCTACGGCTCCGGGGGCATCCAGAATTCAGTGGCAGACGGCGTTGGGTGGCCGTCTGCCCGTGACTCGCTCGCACGGGCAGCGAGTATCCCGGCGCGCCGGGACCCATGCCACCCCGCCGATTCAGTCACGGACCCTGACGTCGCATCGCGTCCCGGTAAAAACGAATGGGACCGGTTGTGACCTGAGGGGTCACACCGGTCCATCTTCGATCGTCCGCTGCACGCGACCTCTACCAGGTCGCGTGGTGCGCCTGCGGTCTATGCGTGTTCGTGTGTCTGCTCACCTTCCCTCGAGGGCGTGGGACGGCTCATCGCCGTCAACGATTGACCAGAGCCGCCTGCGCACTCATCGTTTGGCTGATTTCGTTGCGCTCAGCATCGGTCAAGACGTGGTGCTCTTTGTCGATATTCAGGGCTTTCTCCAGGTACGCCTTCGCGGCGCTGGCGTCTCCCTGCTGGACACAGACCCGCGCGACATGGAGCATTGCCCGGGCCTGGGTGGGCGGCAGCTTCGTTGCGAGTTGGATAGCCCGTTCCAGGTCCTGGCGGGCTTCGGGCAGCCGCTTGAGGTGGGTCAGCAACACCCCCCGCGTGTCCAGGAGATGGGGGTCGCCGGGGTAACGCTGCACGCCGCGGTCGGCGAACACGATCGCCTCCTCCGGCCGTTTGAGTTCCTCACCCAGCAGCCATGCCAGATCGTTCAACGCACTTCTGTGGAAGGGCGCCAGCTCCAGGGCGTGACGGTAGGCACGGACGGCCGTTTCAAAATCGCGAGATTGATAGGCCACGGCGGCGAGGTTCATGTGGCCTTCGAGAATGTTGGGAAATGTGGTCGTGATCTGGCCGAGGAGGGTGCGTGCCGTCTTGAGCGCGCTGTCGTCTCCGGACGCCGCCAGGAGGCCCGCTCCCGTGAGTAATGTCGCGGCATCGTCGGGGTTCCTGGCCCGGTAATCGGCCAGGGCCGACAGGACAGCGTCAAACTGCTTGTTGGATATGAAGTCGCGCAGACGAGCGGCCAGGACCACGGCGCTGCCGGGACGGATCTGCTCGGCCTGGTCGAGGCATGCCTGGGCTGCCTGTGCGTTGCCTTCCATCCGGTGCAGATCGGCCAGCATGATCCGCCCCGAGAAGCTCTCGCGGCCGGCCTCGCTGCGGCAGAAAGCGTCGAGCTGCTCGATCGCCTGTTTTCGCTCTCCCTGGGCGGCAAGGATCCGCGCCCGGCTCACCTGTTGACCTTCATTTTGAGGATCGAGCTCGAGGCCCTGGGAATTCAACTGCAGGGCCCGATCGAGCTTTCCGCCGCGCAAGTTCAGGTTGACGAGGAAGCTGCGAGCCGCCGCATTCCTCGGATCGCGCTGCAGCACCGACTGGGCGAGCTCCTCGGCCACTTTGTCGTTGTTCTGCTCCGCTTCCAGTTCAGCACGAGCCAGAATGAGCCGTGGATTCCCCGGATTGGCCCTGATGGCCCGAGTCACCCGTTCGCCGGCGGTCGTGAAGTCCCATCGGGCGCGAGCAATGGCCGCGAGTTGAACCTGAGCGGTGATGTTGGCGGGCTGCGATTCCACCACGCGCAGGAGCCCTGCCTCCATCTCCGTCAGGCTGCGGGTGAAATCGGCCGGCTGCGAAGCGGTCACCAGCGAGCCGGTGCGAAGCGAGAGGAGGACCACATCGTCGGGGCGTTGTTTGAGCAACGTGTCGAGCATGGCTCGGGCGCGGGCTCGATTCGCGGGCTGAGGACTGGTCAGGAGGATCCGGATCAACTGTTGCTGCAGTTCGACAGCCTGCGGCGATTCCTTCAGACCGGCCTCCCAGGCGGCGATGGCCTTCTGAGCGTCTCCCCGCTGCTCGTAGAAGGCTCCCAGGAGCTGATGGCCTGTGGCGGACCACTCCGTGGACTGGGAGATGTGAAGGTAGTCTGCTTCTGCCCGATCGTATTGCTTCGTGGCCACGTAGAACTGGGCACGAAGGAGATAGACGGGGAGGCTCTTCTCCCGCTCGACGGCGGCGTTGAGGACGGCGATGGCTTCGTCGTCCTTCTTTTCGGCGTGCAGGATCTGGGCGCGGGCGGTGAGGGCACCGAGGGCGCCCGGGGTGATGGCGTCGGCCTCGTCGAGGAGCTGGAGTGCCCGGGTGGTGTCCTTCTGGACGCCGTAGGCCAATCGGGCCAGTGCGACGCGCGACGCGGCGTCCTTCGGATCGGCGGCGACGAGCGCTTCGGCGTGCTGGAGGGCCGTCGCGGGATCGCCGGTGCCTAGGGCGACGTCGAGCGCCTGCCGTCTCAAGCGCGGCAAGGCCCGGGCACGCTCGGGGAGCTGGCGCAGGACATCGGCGGCGGGAGCGAAGCGGCGCTGGCGCAGCAGCAGGCTGACCAGTTTCTCGGCCACGTCGGCCTGACCGGGCTGTGCCTCCAGGAGGCGGCGATAGGCCTCCTCTGCCTGAGCATCCTTCCCGAGGAGCTCGTACAGGGCTCCGAGCGTGACCACCGGCTCGAACCAGAGCGGATCGGCCGTGATGCAGGTGTTCAGGAGTCGGGCGGTTTCCTGCTCCTGCGCGGCCAACTTCGTTCGCAGATCTTCGGGTTTGCCCTGTCCGGCGGTGTGGATCCAGAGCCGCGCCTGTTCCAGCCGCCACTGGAATCCGCGATCAGTCTCGATCTCGCGGAGTTGGTCCACGATCTGCTGGGCCGCCTCCGCATCGCCCAGGACCTCCGGCGTTCGCAGCAGCCATTGCCGCACTTCGCGATCGGTCGACCGCTCCGCGGCGAGGGCCTTGAGCATCTCGATTCCGCGGGGCCGCTGGCCCTGGGAGAGAAGCTGCTGCGCAAGCACCCTGGCCGCGATGGCCCTTTCCTCTCCGGTGAGCCCGGCCACCGCCCCTTCCAGCGTCTTGAGTGCATCTTCCTGCTGCCCGGCCGCCGCAAAGAGAGCGGCCAGGGCAAGATGGGGGCTGGCCTGATCGCTGTTCTCTTTCACGGCCGTCCGGCAGACTTCGAAAGCAGCGTCGCGCTGGCCCGTGCGAAACAGGGATTCGGAGAGCAATACCGCGGCGGGCAGCGGGCGTTCACACTGCTGGATGGCCGCCCGGAGAATCGTGATCGCCTCGTCCGTGCGTCCCTGCCGGGTGGCGATCCGGGCGTGCAGGACGCGGAACTCCACCATCCTGGGATGGGCGCGACTCTGGTCGGCGAGTTCCGCGCTGAGTCGATGGCCGGTATCGGGGTCGGCCGCGCCGGTCAGCCAGGCGTACGCTTCGGCCCGGAGTCGGGTCAACGTCGCGGCAGGCGTCGCTGACGCGGTGCGTTCGACCATGGCCGCGTACCGCGCCGCGTCACTCCATCGATTCTCCGCCATGCAGGCCGCCGCGAGCTGGGCGGTGAACTCTTCATCTTTGGGCCATCGCGCGACGCAGCTCTCGAGGGCGGTCAGGACGGCGCTCGAACGGCCGGTGTCGCGATAGGCCTGGATCAGCAGGCTCCAGGCCGCCCGGTTGTCCGGTTTACGGGCGACGAGAGGCTCGAGCTGGTCGATCGCGTCGTAGGGCTTTTTCTCGGCCGAGGCCAGCACCGCCTCCAGGACGGCGAGCTGATCGCGCATCAGGTCGCTGGGGGCGCCCCTGTTCTCGAACGCGGTGCGGTAGTCGCCGACGGCCTTGCCTACCTTGGCGACATTCTGATTGGCCAGATAGAGGCTGACCGCGGTCGGGATGAATCCGAGTCGCTCGTCGCCCTTTAACTCCGCCAGTGCCTGATCGGCGAGTGCTTCGCCACGGGCCTTGTCTGCCTTGCGGGCGCACAAGGCGGCCTCGGCGGCATAGCGAGGCCCCTGGAGGTCCTCGACTTTGAGGTCCTGGTCGGCGAGCGTTTCGGGATCGAGGTGTTTGAGGGCCACCAGCTCCGCATCCGCCCGGTCAAAACCATCCCCAGGCTGCTCCATCCACTCGCCGGTCAGCAGGAGCAGGACGTTCGGATCGGCGGGTTTCAATGCGTCGGCCGCTTCGAGGTCCTTGCGCGCCGCGGCCATGTCCTGATGGAGCCGGCGCAGGAGCGACGCACGATGAGCGAGCAACAGCGGGGACGACGGATTCCGGCGGACGCCCTCATCGAGCAGATTCCGGGCGAGATCGGAGAGCGAGGGTGCGGTCGTGCTCACCGAGGGGGCGGAAGCCGGTGCGTTGAGCGGGCCACCGGGGGATGGTGCGGCCGTGGGTTCCGCGGTCGCGAGCGCATCCAGTGCGGCTTGCCGAACGGCCGGTTTGTCCTCGGCCTGGACGAGGTTCGCGAGCAGAACGCAGGGCTCGGGGAGCTGCGGCGCCTTCTGGATCAGGGTCTTGAGTTCCTGGGCCGCCTCCGGAGGCTTTCGCTGGCCGATGAGGGCTCGGGCCAGCAGGAGACGAACCGGGTGATCGTCGGGGGCGGCGGCGAGGCGCTGCGAGCAGACGTGGACGGCCTCGTTGAACTCGCCGACGGCCAGGTAGAGCTTCGCCAGGCGCTGGCAGGTCTCCGCGTCGTCGGGCCTGAGCCGCGCGAGACGGCGGGAGGCGGCGATGGCGGCGCCGATATTCTCGCCGGCCCTGGGGCGGACGGCCATGTTGGCGCGGGCGTATTTGTCCAGGATATCCGGGTTTTCGGGATACTTGGAGAGGTAGAGTTTCAACTGTTTGCAGGCCTCCGGCCAGTCGCCGTGGTCGAAGGCTTTGGTCCCCGCTGCGAGGGCGCGGTTCGCGATGACGCGCTTGCGGATCTTGTAGCCGCCGGCCAGGCCGGCGCCCACCAACAGCACGATCAGCGCCAGGATCAGGAGCGCTTTGACGTTGATTCTCGCGGAAGCATGGTACGTGGACATGGTTGGGTCCTACCTCACGAATCAGGTGCGTTTCAGAACTCTGGAGCGGCCGCCCCCTGCCTGCCCGCCGGAGCGGGCAGCGGCCGGGTCGCGGGGAGACATCGGTGCCACAGTGGTTTCAGGAGAGGCTTTGACAGGAATGGAAGTCTCAATCGGAGCAGGCCGGATCAGGAGGGGCTCCGGGCGCGGTGAGACAGCGCTGGAATCGCCCGAAATCATTCAGGTCGTTGTCGCCGTCGTAATCGAGGTCGGTGCTGACGCAATCGGGCCGGGGCAATGGCCGATTCGCCCCACCCGAGCAGCCCGCGAAGTACGCGAGATCAGCCTGATCCACGCGGCCGTCGCCGTTGAAATCGACGCCGACGACCGCGCCGAGCTTCACGTCCCAGGCAACCGCGTATTTCCAGTCCGCGTCGGACGTGATCTCGAACACGTAGCGCCCGGCCGGCAGGTGGCGCAGGTAGATGTGCTCGACGTTGTCGATGGACGAGATGCTCTGATCGATCCGCTCGCCCGCTGTGAAATCATCGGCGTGATGAAGGGCAAGGTCGATGTTTGCCAGCGTGGGCGTGATGATGAGCGGCTCTTCGAAGATGAATTCGATGTGCCGGTTCCAGGTCACGAGAATAGAGAGTTCCTTGACACACGAAGCAGCAGGGATCTCGAAGAAGTAGAATCGACCGACGGCCGGCACCGCCGGGGCGTAATCCCAGCCCGTGGTGCCGACATCGCCGGAGTTGCCGGCCGGCTGTTGGCCGGCCGTCAGGATGCGGTCGCTGTTGTCGATGTTCAGCTCGCCGGCGCCGTACCGGTAGTCGAGCGGAACGGTTCCGTCCGTGGTGGGCGTCGCGAAACCCCGGCGCCAGTCGGCGAACTCGCCTTTGGTCGCCCCGCCCATGAGCAGGGCCTTGGCCAGCAGTGCCCGGGCAAGTCTTTGCTCCGACGGGTCCAGGCTGCCCAGGACGCCCTGCTGGTCCTCCTGCTGGAGCAGGAGTGCGGCGGCCGAAGCGGCCATCGGTGTGCCCCAGCTCGTCTGGCTGGCCGGCACGACGAGGTCGGGCTTGACGCGCCCGGCCAGATCGATCACCGTCGGCCCGTAGCTCGAATTCCCGCTGGTGAGGCCCACGGTGAGCACGTTGTACGCCGAGCCGAGCAGCTTGGGCACGGCCGAGCCGGCCCCGTTGTTCACCGCCGCGGCCGCGACCACGCCGTCACGCTCGACCACGCGGTCGATGCGCCGGAGGATCTCGATGTTGTCGCTTTCCACGCTGCGGAAACCGACCCAACTGTGGTTCTGGACCCGGCGTGTTTCCGGATAGGGCTCATCCCATTCGGTCCAATTGAGAGAACCGCTCGTGAGCCAGTCGATGGACTCATACACGTCCACCGTGTTGATCGCCGGAGCAATACTGCCGGTGATACCGTAGTAGTAGCCGGCCACACTGGTGGCGTGACTGGAGATGCCGCTGCCGTAACTGGCGCGGATGATGGTCTTTCCGGCGAACTCGGGTTGGCTGGTATCCGGAAAGTAGGCGGTGCCGCTCTTGGCCTCCACCTGCGTCACTGCGATGCCGAGGCCCGTCGGCGCGGCCGCGCCCAGTCGCGCCTGGAGCAATGAAAAGCCGATGTCCGCTTTCCAGTCGGCGACGCTGACAGAGCTTCCCATTGCGATGACCGCCAGTGCGATCACAGCACGCTTCATTCTGCCGCCATCCTGTTGACCTGGGTACACGATTCGACAGGCCGGACGTACAGACAAAGAGATCGGGAGCGAAGCCCTGGACTTCGCCCCCGATCAGAGATCGATCAGACTAGACGCCC
>CAZQEN010000326.1:0-8579 GCA_964591605.1 uncultured Planctomycetales bacterium | reverse complement strand
AGCCGACGGGCAAGGATCACCCCGAACTGCTCAAGATGCACCCCAGCCACGGCCATGATATGACCATCGTCAACGGCATCAGCCGCATCGGCTACATGAGCGGTGGTAAGTCTGCCCGCTGGGTCGATGAAGACATGGCCGATGTCATCACGAAGAAGGCGGTCGATTTCATCGAGAAACACAGGGCCGGCCCGTTCTTTCTCTACTTCGCGACACACGACATCCACGTGCCCCGCGTGCCGCACGCGCGCTTTGCCGGCAAGAGCGGCATGGGTCCGCGGGGTGACGTCATCCTTCAGTTTGACTGGTGCGTCGGACAGATTGTGGAAGCGCTCGACCGGCTGAAGCTTTCGGGGAACACGCTGCTCGTTGTGAGCAGCGACAACGGGCCGGTCGTCGACGACGGCTACAAGGACGATGCGGTCGAGAAGCTCGGCGGCCACAAGCCGGCGGGCCCCTGGCGCGGCGGCAAGTACAGCATCTTCGAGGGCGGCACGCGCGTTCCGTTCCTGGTCCGCTGGCCCGGCCGCATCGAGCCCGGCACGAGCGGCGCCCTCGTCTGCCAGATCGACTTCCTCGCTTCGTTCGCCGCCCTCGTCGGCCGGACGCTCGGCTCCGACGACGCCCCCGACAGCGTCAACGTCCTCCCCGCCCTTCTCGGCGACGCCGGCAGCGGCCGTGAGACGCTCGTCGAGCATGCCAGCACGCTCGCCCTGCGCCGCGGCGACTGGAAGTACATCGCACCCGCCCAAGGCGCGCGGGTCAGCAAGTTCACCAACGTCGAACTCGGCAACGATCCCGAGCCCCAGCTTTACGAACTGGGCACCGACGGCGAAGAGAGCGTCAACACCGCCGCCGACGAGGCCGCGGAGCTGGAGGACATGAAGCGTCTCCTCCAGAAGCTCCGCGACGCCGGCCGCTCACGGCCATAGGGCTTTGATCCATCGGTCAATCAAGAGTGAAAGGGGACACCGTGCGGTGTCTCCTTTCACCTGGGGCGAGCGGCCCATCCGTGCTGCGAATTCCAGACCTGGCGGGCAGGCAAAGCCGCACTCCGGGGGTTCGACGACAGTCATGTCTGCCGAACTCCCTGGCTGGTGGATCATGCACACTTCATGTTCGCGCACAGACTGTCGGGTATCTCATACCTGTGCCGCATGACATGCTTCTGAGCGGGCTGCAAACGCGTCACGGCCGAGCGGCCAGCGTAGCGACCGCAGCTTTGAGCTGCTCGATTTCCTGTTGCTGGGCCGCGACCTGGGCCTGCAGGTCAGCATTGGCCGCGGCTGCATTTCCGCCAGCGGGAACGCGCCAACCCGGCTGCACCATCACCATCACCTTGCCGGGGCCCGGGCCCGCGGAGTCTTCGAGCGCTACGCCCAGAGACGGGCCTGCCTGCGTCATGACCATTGCATGGCCGGGTGTATCGCTCGTCGTCAGGAAGTCACCGGCTTTGACCGCGCCCACCACTTTGCACGGTACACGCCCGAGGATGGCCACGGCCCGATGTAACTCCTGCGCCGCGCTGGCGAGCTGCATGGCGAGTTCCTTCTCTGCCTTCACGTCGCCCCTGGCCTGGGCTTCGGCCCGCTGTTTCGCAATCGCCGGGGCGGCCGCTTCCTGTGCATTGAAGCTCAGGCCGGTGAGGAACCCCGGCTTTTCAGAAACGACCCCGAGCACGTGTGCATCGTTGGCCTGGGTGGAGCGCAGGCAGTACTCCCAGTAGCCGACATGCAGGCTCGCCACGTCACCGGGCTCCAGATCGGCCTCACTGATCTTGAAGGCCTCCGCATAATCGATTCCGTTGCTGGTGAAGGTGCCGTCGCCCAGAATGCTGGCCTCATCGCCATCATTGATCCGCAACTGCTCGAAGGCGGTGCCGTCAGTGAAGACCCGGAACCACGAGGCGGCGTTGTCATTGTCCATATCGTGCTCGATGCGAATGTCATAGGAATTCTGAATGCGAGCGGACAGATCGCTCGTGTCGTTGAAGAGCAGGTTGCTGCCGACGACGGTGAGGTTTCCGCTGATCGTGCCATTTCCGCTCACCGAGAGGTTGCCGCCGACCAGGGCCAGGTCGTCCGAGAAGACGAACTGATTGGCAGCGTCGTCCCAGCCCAGGAACTCGAACGTGGGGCTGCCGCTCTCGTAGAAGTAGATGTGACTGTCGCCCTCACTCGCGCGCATGCGGAGGTCGCCGCCGTCGATATAGACGTCATCGGCGGTGCTGTCGCCCAGATGCAGAGCGAGATTGGCGCCGCCGATCGTGAACGCGCCGCCGCAGGAAATCAAGCTGTCCGGGTCAAACACGGCATCACCGATCACCCGGAGGGCAGTTCCGGTCGCGCTCTCGGCCTTGACGCCAATGCCGCTGGGCGAATTGCCCCAGACGCCGGTGCCGTTCGACCAGCCGTAGAAGCCTGTACCGCTGGCGCTGGTGGCTGAACCATAGGCGCCGTAGGTCACGCCTGTGGCCGCCGTCGCCACGCCGGCCAGGCCGGCGCCGGCGGTGTTCGTGTTGACACCCCGGATCGCCCGGCCCGTGCCGCTCTGGGTGATGACGAAGCCCTCGGTCGGCACATTCGAGTTGACGACGCCGGAGTAGGGGAGTACGAGTTGTGCCCGCGCGATGATGGGCCAGCAGACAGTCGCGCCCAGCACGATGGAGGTAGACAACAAGATGCGCTTCATGAAAGGCCTCCTGAAGAAATGACTCGCGGCCGCCCCGCGCAGCAAGCCACGCCCATCGCGCACAGCAAGGTAAACAGAACTGATAGAGCCGCGATGCGACGTGGAAGGACAGATTCGGCCGAAGGCGGGCCGCGAACACCTGCGCCAATCCGTCCTTCTGCACGCGGACAACATGGAGCATAAGGAAGGCTCGGCTCCTGGGCAATGGGGCGCCGAGTTGTGCGGGAAATAAGATCACGGGATGGTGACATCGGTTATGCGAATGCAGTCCGAGGCGATAGGCGTTGGGCCGCGCTGCCCGCGGAGAAGGTCCCGGCGGCTTGAGCGAGATTGTATTCCGTCGCGGATGAGAGCAGGCACAGAATGCAGGTGCGCGGTCTTCCCCGTCCGAGGGCCGTTGAATCGGCCGCCTGAGTCGTTGCAGCTCAACCCGCCTGTTTTCGCGCCGGCCAGACCGGGCCTTCCTTCTGGATCGCGCCGAAGAGTTCCCTGAGCCGCCCCGCCATGGACTCGACACGATCGGGGTGCTCCCTGGACAGGTCGCGCTGTTCGCTGATGTCCTCGTGCAGGTTGTACAGCTCGAAATCGACCAGCTTGGCCCCCTTGAGCGCCCGGCACATCGCAGGCGTGACGCCGCCGAGGTTCTCCTGCACGTCCCAGTGGGCCATCAGCTTCCAGTCCCCTTCGCGGATCGCCGCTTTCGGAGGGCTGATCGCCAGGGCATAAAACCAGAAGAGCGGCGTTCTGCGGGTCAAAGGGTGACCGCGCAGCAGCGGCACGATGCTCGTCCCGTCGATCGCCCGATCGCCCGGCGCCTCCACGCCCGCCGCCTCGCAGAACGTGGCCAGCAGGTCGACGTGCCCGGCCGGCTCACGCACCACCTGCCCCGGCCGCACGTGCCCCGGCCAGCGCAGGATGGCCGGCACGCGGATCCCGCCGTCGTAGATGTGCAGTTTCATCCCCCGCAGCGGCCCCGGCGAGCCGTAACAGTGCACACCGGTGGGATAGCGTTTGAGCGTCTCCGGTCCATTGTCGGAGGTGAAAAGCACGATCGTCCGCTCCGCCTCGCCCGTCTCGTCCAGCGTCGTCAGCAGCCGCGCCACCGCCCGATCCACGTTCGCCACGTTGGCAAAGTAGATCGCCTGCTCACGACTTGCCGCCGCCCCCGCGTACTGCTCGACGAGCTCCGGCGGCGAGGCCACCGGCTCGTGCGTCTCGTGGAAGCACACAAACGCGAAGAACGGTTTGTCCGCCGGCCGTTTGCCGCGCAGCCAGCCGATAGCCTCATCGGTCACGACCTGGCACGAATACCCCTGCGTCGGACCGACCGGCTCGCCGTTGCGGACGAAATTGACCGGATTGTGGTGGCTCGGTCCCGCGTTGTTCTGCGTCGCGAACCAGTAGTCAAACCCCTGGTCACCCGGCTGGGGCTGCCTGGGCGAGTTGAACATGCCGTTGCAGTGCCATTTGCCGAACTGCCCGGCGGCGTAACCGGCCGTCCTGAGCAGTTCGGCGATCGTCACCTCGTCCGCCTTCATGTGCATCGGATGCCCGCCGGGAATCCAGTCATACACGCCCAGCCGATTGGGGCTCCGCCCCGTCAGCAGCCCCGCCCGGCTCGGCGAGCACACCGGCGCCGCCGCGTACCAGTCGGTGAAGCGAATGCCCTCCGAGGCGAGCCGGTCCAGCGTCGGCGTCTTGATCCTGGGATGCCCGTAACAGCCCAGGTCGCCATAGCCCAGATCGTCGCAGAGGATGACCAGGATGTTGGGACGGCGCCCGCCGTCCGCCGGCGCGGATGCCGGTGCGGCGGTTGCCTCGAGCGCGGCGAGCAAGACGGCGATCGTCACCCCAATACAGGAACGAAGAGATGTCATTGCGAATCCTCCAAGCGACTCATGCTCACGGCTCCAGGTATCCCTTCCCGATGGCGTCCTCAACCAGCTTCTGCGCGTATTCCCACAGCACCGGCGAGCCCTCCGCGATCGGTGCGTTCCGCTCCAGCACCCGCTGCGAGGTCACCCCGTGCCTGCGCCACTGCCGGCCCTGCGTGTGATAGTTGTGCAGCATCCCCGCCAGCCGGTCCATCGCGTTGGCGAACCTGCTCTCGGGCGTGCGCCGCTCCTCGAACTCGTCCCAGAGCTGACGCACGTGCCGCGCCTGGTCCGCCGGCAGCAGATTGAAGATCCGCTCGGCCGCCTTCAGCTCGCGCTCGGCCTTGTCCAGGTTGGCCGCCGCGTCATAGCAGTAGGTGTCGCCCGCATCGATCTCCACCAGGTCGTGGATGAGCAGCATCTCGATCACATGCGGGATGTTCACCGGCTGTGCGGCATGCTCCGCCAGCACCATGGCCATCACCGCCACGTTCCAGGAATGCTCCGCGCTGTTCTCGCAGCGCACGCCGTCCAGCAGCAGCGTCCGCCGCAGCACGGCGGTGAGTTTATCGATCTCCAGCGTGAACCTGATTTGGCTTTCGATTCGTGCTGCGTCCATCATTGCTCCTTGCTCTTGTCCGATATTGTGCGTCTTTCCCACCCGTCGTCCAGCGCATGCGACAGGTGCTGGCAGGCACTCCGTTTTGAGTGTCTCAGGCCCCGTTCAGGGCATCCGGAGCCCCCGGGCCGGGCTGCGGCCCACAACTGTTGCGGAGAACGGCCGCCATTGGCGCATTCTCGTCAAAGGGATCTTTTCGCCGTGCTCGTGGCACGGACGGGACCCCGCTGAAGGAGAAACGTCATGAAACGCGTCAAAACGTACCTGGCAGGCTTGCTTCTGGGCAGCACGCTGGCACTGGGCAGTTGCGATCCGCAGGTCAAGGAGGCCCTCCTGGCTGGAGCGGAGAGCACGGCATCCTCGCTCACCAGCGTGGTCATTGGTGGCTTTTTCGATCAGCTTGCATCCAATTCGGCCTAGTCAGCGAATGGAAGGTCAGTGGGGCGGGGCCCAGATGGCCCGGTATGAGACTGGCCGATGCCGGAACCGGAGCACAGCAGTCATTGAGCCGCCTCCCGCCCGAGCGGATCCCGAGAAAGGATGGACGATGCGTCTGAAGACTTTGCTGCCTTTGGTTCTGGTGTCGGCGCTGTTGACGGCCGGGTGGGGGTGTGCAGCCATTTTCGCACCGCCTCTGCAGACCGTTGGACAGGTGGATATCGAGCGATACACCGGCAAGTGGTATGAGATCGCCCGGTACCCCAACTTCTTCGAAACCAATTGCGAGAACGTGACCGCCGAGTACACGCTTCAGGAGGATGGTACCGTATCGGTGCTCAACATCTGCCGCAGCGGGGCGGGTGAGGAGACCGAGCGTATCGAAGGTACCGCACGCGTGCCGGACCCCGATGAGACCGCAAAGCTGGTCGTGTCGTTCCCGTCGGCCCCATTCCCGGCCCCGTACTGGATCATCGATCTGGCGCCTGACTACTCCTACGCGGTCGTCGGCGACCCGACCCGCAACTTTCTGTGGATACTCTCGCGGACACCCACCCTCGACAGCGCTCTCTATGAGTCGATTCTAGGCCGTATCGCAGAGCTGGGCTATGACACCGGTCGCGTGGTCAGCGTGGACCAGTCGGCCAACCAGATTGCCGCAGGCAGCTAACCCCTGTCTCGATCCCACGCACCGGCCGCCCCCTCGGGCGGCCTTGCCTCTTTATGGTGTCAAGTCCCGTGCCGGCCGCCCCCCATGGCGGCCGGTACGTCGTCGCCCCCGCCAGCCTGTAGAGCCCCAATTGCCAGCGCGGCGTTCTGCGCCATCTCTCCCGACCATCAAGCCCTCTCACGATCACACCCCGGCGCAAAGCGCGATATACTCCGCCCATGCGTTCAGCACCCATTCTCAGCAGTGCAGGCATCCCCTTTTCCTTGAGATGGATCTGGGGAGTTGCTTTGTCGATGTGCTGTGCAGCCGCGGCGCAAAGCCCCTCCGGCGCTGTATCACTGTTGGTCACGCAGGCCGGCCACGACCGCCCCGTTCCCTGTCGTGTGCATCTCGCAGACGCAGCCGGAAAGCCGGTAAAGCCGGCACATCTGCCCTTCTGGAAAGACCATTTTGTCTGCGATGGCCGGCCGCAGTTCGAGCTGGCTCCGGGCCGCTACACCTACGTCATCGAACGCGGGCCGGAGTACCGACCGGTGCGGGGCGACCTGGACGTTGTGGCCGGCGAAAACCAGACGGTACGCGTGACCCTCGAGCGGCTGACCGACATGGCCGCCCGCGGCTGGTGGTCGGGTGATCTGCATATCCACCGGCCAGTCAAGGACATCGAATGGCTCATGGCGGCCGAGGATCTGCATGTCGGCCCCGTCATCACCTGGTGGCACGGCGGCAAGTGGATCGACATTCGCCCCGAGGGCCAGAAGCTCCGCAGGTTCGAATCCGATCGCTACGCCTACGTGCTCGGCGGCGAGGACGAGCGCGACGGCGGGGCGTTGCTGTTCTTCGGGCTCGACGAACCCTTGCCCCTCAAGGACGCCCCCTACAAGTACCCGCCGATGACGGCGTCCATCATCGAGGCCCGCCGCACGCCCGGCGTGTGGATCGACATCGAGAAGCCGTTCTGGTGGGATGTGCCGCTGTGGCTGGCCACCGGCGAAGCTGATTCGATCGGCCTCGCGAACAACCACATGTGCCGCTCCCGGATGCTCGACGAGGAGGCCTGGGGCCGGCCACGCGACAAGACGCAGTATCCCTCGCTCAACGGCAACGGCTACTACACGCAGGACCTTTACTATTACATCCTGAACTGCGGCCTGCGGCTGCCGCCCTCGGCCGGCAGCGCATCCGGCGTGCTGCCCAATCCGGTCGGCTACAACCGCGTGTACGTGCACCTCGGCGAACGATTCGACTATGAGGCCTGGTGGAAGGGGCTCAAAGCCGGCCGCAGCTTCGTCACGAACGGGCCGCTCCTGCGCTGCCGGGCCAACGGCGAGCTTGCGGGTCATGTCTTTGCCGCCTCCGCCGGTGAGACGGTGAGGATCGCGCTCGGAATCGAGCTCGAATCCAACGACCCGGTCTCCAAGGTCGAGGTGATTCACAACGGCCGGGTCGCATCCACCCATTCCTGGGACAATTCGCAATCTCGCGGGTCGATTGGCCCGATCACGTTCGATTCGAGCGGCTGGTTCCTCGTCCGCGCCGTCGCGGATGTCTCAAACACTTTCCGCTTTGCCTCGACCGCACCGTATTACGTCCAGATCGGCCCGCGCCCGCGCATCAGCCGGGCGTCGGTCCGGTTCTTCCTCGACTGGCTGGCCGAGCGCCGCGGGCGAATCAAGCTGGAGGACGAAAAGCAGCGCTCCGAAACGCTCCAATACTTCGACACAGCCGCTGTGTTCTGGAATCAGAGACTGCAGGAGGCCACGGCCCCGTAGCGGGAACAATGTGGACCGCAGGAACGCTCTTCTTCCAGAAAGGACCGCGATCTCAAGCATCCGATTCCGCGTGCCGGATCCTGGATCTCGAATCTGGAATCTCAGCTCCGGATTCTCAGATCGGAGGTTGCCAACCCCCGGCTCCGGGCCCATGATCTACCTCATGATTGACCCTCTTTGACGGAGACTTCTGATGACACGGCATCTGGCAATCGGATCGGCGGTCATGAGCGTTCTGGGACTCGGCTGCACAGCCGCCCGACAGGGCATTCAGACGCAAGGGCAGACGCCGGCCGCGTCGCAGCCGGCGGATCTGAGCTGGTTTCGCGAAGCGCGGTTCGGCATGTTCATCCATTGGGGGCCGGTGAGCCAGGTCGGCACGGAGATCGGCTGGTCGCGGGGCTCGGCCCAACGCCCGGGCGTTATCCCGATTGCCCTGTACGACAACCTGTACCGCTATTTCAACCCGACCGGGTTCGACGCGGACGAGTTCGTCGCCGTCGCCAGGTCCGCCG
>CAZQEN010000325.1:0-8596 GCA_964591605.1 uncultured Planctomycetales bacterium | reverse complement strand
CCGCAGTACCTCGGCGAGAAGCACTACCGGGTGGCTCGGCGGGTACAAAGCATTCTGCAGCGTTACCGCGACCTGCAGGACATCATCGCAATTCTGGGTGTGGACGAGCTGTCCCAGGAAGATAAGTTGACCGTCGGCCGGGCCCGCAAGATCGAGCGGTTCTTCAGCCAGCCGTTCTTCGTGGCCGAGCCGTTCACCGGCTTCCCCGGCAACTACACGCGGAAGGAAGACACCATCCGGAGCTTTGAGGAGATCGTTGCTGGCAAATGGGACCATCTCCCGGAGCAGGCGTTCATGTACGTCGGGAGCATCGAGGAGGCCGCCGCGAAGGCCGAGAAGCTGAAGGCGTGAGGGAGTCCAAGAGATGGTAGGGTGGGCTCTGCCCACCATTCGAGATGGCACAGGAAAGGGAGGTGGGCAAAGCCCACCCTACAATGACCGCAGCGTTCCAGCAGGCAGGGTGGGCTCTGCCCACCATTCGAGATGACAGGGTGGGCTCCGCCCGCCATTGGAGATTGCACACGAAAGGGAGGTGGGCAAAGCCCACCCTACAATGGCCGCATCATTCCAAACCAGCGTGATCACGCCCGAAGCCACGGTCTTCGAAGGCCCCGCCGAGTTCGTCGCCCTCCCGGCGATCGACGGCGAGGTGGGCATCCTGCACAACCGCGCCCCCCTGCTGGCCAAGCTCGGGGCCGGTCGCCTCCGAATAGAATCTGGAACCAGTAAGCAGGAATGGTTCATCGCCGGCGGCTTCGCCCAGATCATCGACAACCGCCTGGTCATCCTGACACAGGAAGCCCTGGCCCGCGACCGGATCGACCCGGAGAAGGCCCGCGGCCTGCTCGCCCAGGCCCGGTCGATCAAGGCCACGGACGAAATCGCCGCCCAGCGCAAAGCGACTCTCGAAGCCAGCGCCCGCGCCCAGCTCCGCCTGGCCACCACCCGATAGGCAATCCCAGCTCTTCGCCCTCAACCGGGCGGCAACTTCGCCCGGTCGTCACCTGGAATTCGCGCCATTCGGGCGGCCCGGGCGACTGCCGCCCCGATCGCTACGCTGTGACTCATGGCTGACGGATCGTCCGATGCGCGATCTTCGGCGGATCTCCGCGTCCAGCTCTTCGATCCGGCGCCGCAGATTGTCACACTGACGACGATCGGCACATTCCCGAAGCCGGGTTTCAAGCTCCTGCTTGAGGGCCCGCAGCTCCGAGCCGCGCATCTGATGAGGTTCCTTGTGCACGCGACCATCCTCCGTGGGAAGCATGCCGCGTCCTCACCGCTGCCGTCTGCACCGCAGGGTCGTGGGCCCTGCCGCGCTCGAGACGCCGAAGCTCATCGGCGTGGGACGGCGCGGCCTGCCATCGAGAAGGATAGGAGGGCTCCGGGCAGGAAGTCGAGCAGGTCGGTCGCGATGAGCGAGATCATGCCCCGCTCGCGGGCGGCCCGGTCGCCGGCCAGACCGTGCAGGTGAACGCCCAGGACGGCCGCATCGAAGAGGTCGAGCTTCTGGGCGACCAGCGCGGCGATCACACCGGAAAGCACATCGCCCGTTCCGCCGGTGGCCATGCCCGCGTTGCCCGTGCGGTTCACATGGAGGCGCTGGCCCTGCGAGACGAGCGTGCCAGCGCCCTTGAGGACAAGCACGGGTTGCGGCTCGGCCGGGTCGCGCGTGCTCATGCGTTGCAGGGCGCGGGCAACCGCCGCCCGGCGATCAGACTGGATGTCCCGCGGCGATACGCCCAGCATTCGCGCCAGTTCCCCGGGATGCGGGGTCATGATGGTGCGCGGGTGGAACGATTCGATCCACGGCTTATCGGTGTTCGAGCCGTCGCCGCGCAGCATGTTCAGAGCGTCCGCGTCCGCCACGGTGGGCACGCAGGCTTCCACACGGAAAGCGTTGATCAGCTCCCAGAACGCGCGGGCATGTGAGGCCAAGCCCCGACCCGCGCCCATGCCGGTCACGAGGACGTCGGGCGCGGCGGGCGCCCGCTCGCCGGCCAGCCCCCGCTCCCGGAGCTCGCGCAGTGCAGCCGCAGGCTCGATCCGGCCATCGGCGGTCTCGGGCAGGCCGATGCTCGTTGCGCAGGGGCAGAGCGTGGCCACGATCGGCTGGATGCTGCGCGGCACGGCCATCGTGACGAGCCCCGCCCCGGCCCGCAGGGCCCCCAGCGCGGTCAATGCGGGCGCGCCGGACATGCCCATGCTTCCGCCGAGCACGAGGACGCGGCCGAAGTCGCCCTTGTGTGCATCGGGCGGCCGCGGGGGAAGCGGGGGCAGTTGCGGCCGTGGTCGACGCACGGGCTTTGCTTTCGGGTGATGACGCGCCATGGCGGACGATGATACGTCGGCACTGGCCTGGACCCAAGACCTCTGCCCGTCGGATCGAGGGCTGCCCGCCGGGTGCGCGACAACATCGTCAGGTGGCATGGGTCCCGGCGCGCCGGGACCCGTGGGGAGGCTCGCACGGGCAGCGTCGGCTTCGCTGCGCGAAGCCGAAGCTGCCCATGCCACCCCCGCCCAACCTGTCACGGACCCCTGCCCGCCGGAGGGCACGGCGCGGGCCGTGACAGGGGTATTTCGGGGGTCTATGATGGCCCGGCGTGAAACGGCAGACTGCGTATCTCCCCCTTCACACGGGGCGTGCCCCCGCATACCTCTTCCAGCGGATGCATCGCCTCGCGGGCTCGATCGTTCAGCTCATCGTCGCCGACCGCGGTCCGGCCGAGGTGCTCGCGCGGCTCTCAGACCCGTACTGGTTCCAGGCGCTGGGCTGCGTGCTCGGATTCGACTGGCACTCGAGCGGCCTGACCACGGTGACGTGCGGAGCGATCAAGGAGGCGTACCGCCGGCTGGGGGCCGAGCTGGGGATCCACGTCGCGGGCGGCAAGGGCGGAGTCTCGCGCCAGACCCCGCGCGAGATCGAGGCGGTGGCCGACCGCCGCTCGCTCCAGGGCGACCGCCTGATCTACGCCTCGCGGATGTCGGCCAAGATCGACAGCGCGGCGGTGCAGGACGGTTACCAGATTTATACCCATCATTTCTTCTATTCGGAGTTAAGCGAGTGGTGCGTCGTGCAGCAGGGCATGAACGAGGCCAGCGGCTACGCACGGCGCTATCACTGGCTGGGCAGCGCGGTGGATGATTTCGTCAACGAGCCGCACAGCGCGGTGGCCTCGCCGCCGGCGGAGGGGCCCGGGCTGCTGAACATGGTCGCCGCCCAGGCGGCCGGCTCGCGTTGCCGCAGTGCGGAGCTGGCGCGTCTTGAGCCGTCGCGCGTGCTGCGGGAAGTGTCGGGCGGGCCGTCGCTGTTCATGCCCGCGCATCATCCGGTGACCGCGGCGGACATCAATCCGGTCCGGCTGGGGCGGATCCTGCGGGCCACGCACGAGCATCAGCCGGCGGATTTCGAGCGGCTGCTCAGCGTGCCGGGGGTCGGGCCGGCCACGGTGCGGAGTCTGGCCCTGCTGGCGGAGCTGATTTACGGCGTGCCGGCGTGCCGAAGTGACCTCACGCGGCGGTGGACGCCCGCCGACCCGGCCACGTTCAGTTACGCCCACGGCGGAAAGGACGGGCACCCCTTCCCGGTCGACCGTGCCACCTATGACCGCTCCATCGTCCTGCTCGAGTCGGCCGTGCGTCGGGCCCGGATCGACCCGGCCGGCAAGGACCAGGCACTCTTCCGGCTGAACCGGTGGTGTCAGACACATCCCGAATGCCCTCCATCTGCGTGAACAGGTTCTTCCGAAGGGGCAGTTGCCGGAGAACGCTCCGGGCTGAGGGGATGACGTGAGATGTGAGGGGGAAATGGGTTCGTTTCGTCCGAGGCGCAGCGCCTGGGCGAGTTGAGAACCGCGTTTTCGAGGCCGAAAATGGGTCCATGAGATACGATTGGCTTCGTTTTGTTGTCAGACCTTTGCTCGCGGCCCACGGTTGCGGTTTTGCCGTCCGTTGTGCGGTCTGTTGGGCGAAATTGGGTTCGTTTTGTCAGACGCGTTCGAATCTGCATGGCCGGCGGCCTCCGCGGGGATGCTGGGCGTGTCCCCTTGTGAATGAAACACATCGCCCGCTCCACACAAAGGGCGGACTATGGAGCGGGTGCGGCCATGCTTTCGTGCCAGCAGAGGCAGGTCCTGCCGGTCCTTGAAGTGAGTCGTTGTGAAGAGTTCGCGGAAAGGGTCTCCGGCCGGGAACACATGTCGCATTCCGTGGGAAGCGGCGACAGGGGTCATTGCGGACTCCGTCTGGGGCGGATCCCGGCGGCAGGTGCAGGCGGGACGCCTGCACAACAAATGGCGCTCCGGCCGCGGAAGACTCCGGAGGGGGTATCCAGAATTCAGTGGCATGCGGGTGGGATGCGGTCGCCGCGGCGGCCACCCGCAATCGTGGATGCGGATTGCCTGTGGCCCACTCCCACGGGCAGCGAGTACGCTGCCCATGCCACCCGAGAAACATGCCCCTGAATTTCGGATGCACCCGACTCCGGACCCCCAACCGGCGAGACGGGTATACGCGCTTGATTTTGAGGGTATGATGGTGGGCGCCTCGGGATCTGGCGTGCGCGAGAGTGTGTGGTGTGCGCGTGCGTCGGGCCGGGGGCAACGCTTGTCCGCACCACATCCTCCCCACTGTCCTGCGGACGGCGCGGCATCGGGGGCCCACCAGCGCGGGTTCCCCCTTCGTCAGCGGCTTCGAGCGGGCGGCGCGGCAGCGCAGGCCTTCACATTCGCCCGGAGACCGCACGCAGGCAGTGCTCCGCGATGGTCAAACCTTTCAACTGGAGGATGCATCATGAGTGAGACGACGAATCCCGTGCCGGTTCCGAGCCCGGAAGTTCCCAGGCCCAGGTCGTCGCGGAAGCGCGTGGTGATCGGGGTGGTGGTCGTGCTGATCGTGCTGGCGCTGCTGCTGCCGATCTCGAACCTGTTCATCTCGCCCCCCAGTGGAACGCCGCTCACGCGTCTGGCCGCGGCCAGTCCGGAACATCTTCAGGCAGCCAGCGTTCTGGAGGGCAATTGTCTGGATTGCCACTCGAAAGAGGTCAAGCTCCCGCTGTATGCGAGCCTGCCGGTCGCGGCGTCGCTGTTGCGCCGGGACCGCGAGGACGGCCTGGCGTACATGGACATGTTCTCGGCCCTGGCGCCGTCGGACGGGCAGCCGGTGGGCGAGGTGGCCCTGGCCAAGCTCGAGTACGTGCTGGAGCACGGGACCATGCCGCCGGCGCGGTACGTGCTGCTGCACTGGAACCGCGGGGTGGATGCGGACGAGCGCGGCAGCATCGTGCGGTGGGTGCGGGGCGTGCGAAAGCAGCACTACGCGGCGCCGGACCTGCCCGAGGCGGTGCAGACCGACGCGCTGCGGCCGCTGCCGACGACCATGCCGGCCGATGCGAAAGCGGTCGCCCTGGGCAACAAGCTGTTTCACGACGTGCGTCTCTCGGGCGACAACACCGTCTCGTGTGCGTCGTGCCACGCCCTCGACAAGGGCGGCACGGATCAGCACAAGACGTCCGACGGGATCGGCGGCGCGGTCGGGCCGATCAACTCACCGACGGTCTACAACGCGGTGTTCAACGTGAAGCAGTTCTGGGACGGGCGGGCGGCGGATCTGCAGGAGCAGGCGGGCGGGCCGGTCGAGAACCCGCTGGAGATGGGCGCGAAGTTCGAGCAGGTGGTCGAGAAACTGAATGGCGACGCCGCGCTGGCGGCGGAATTCAAGGCGATCTATCCGCAGGGGATCAGCAAGGAGAGCATCACCCACGCCATCGCGGAGTTCGAGAAGACGCTGGTGACGCCGAACTGCCGGTTCGATCAGTACCTGCTGGGCAAGGCCGACGCGCTCACCGGCGAGGAGATCGAGGGGCTGCAGCTCTTCCGCGCGAATGCGTGCGGCACGTGCCACGCGGGGCCGGCCATGGGCGGACGGTCGTTCGAGCGGATGGGCCGGCGGGCGGACTACTTTGCGGACCGCGGCAACCTCACCCCCGCGGACGACGGCCGCTACAGCGTCACCCGGGACGAGCGCGACCGGCACAGCTTCAAGGTGCCGACGCTGCGGAACATCGCCCTCACCTTCCCCTACTTCCATGATGGCTCACAGAACACACTGGAGGGAGCGGTGCAGGCGATGGCCAGGTACCAGGGCTACCGCGCCTTCAGCGACGCCGAGACGGCCAGGGTGGTGGCGTTCCTCAAGACGCTCACCGGCGAGTACGGCGGGAAGATGCTCGGGTTGTAGAGGCTCATTACAGCACCCTATAGCGGCTCTGTGTATTATGCAGTATCCTCCCGATTCTGCCATGCGATTGGGTGATCGAGCCCAAGTTGCTGGCAGCGCGGTCAAGACCATGGTCCCCGTCTTTTGCCGCACGACAATCTGTCACGCCGAGGGGATCGAACAGCAAGAGGCGAGCGCTCCTGAGCATCCTCTCCTGAGATCCCTCCTTAAACTCGCGGCCAACTGAGCCTTTAGAAACTCCCATGCGAGCACGAAATCTATGCCCTCTCTTCTCCCGCCAGACGGAAACACCTCACCCGCATGCCGCAGGCGGCCCTATGCATCTCAATCCCTAACACCTTACATAGCCAACACTTAGAGAGACAGCACGACAGCATATCCATCAAATGCCCAAGAATCGGCGTTGGCCGGTTGACAACGATCCGGTGACAGCTAGTTGGCACGGCAAGGCTCTTACAGGTTGACTGCGTCGAGTCCGATCGCTAGCGTGCGATCAAACGGATACCTTGTGGAGGTTCTTTATTGCTCAACAGCTTCAGTGCTAACTTCGGAGCCATGGCATGCTCGCCACCTGGAACCACGGCCTCGTGCCTTCGATGCCACTGAGGCTCAGGTTTCTGCACTAAGAGTGACCCGTTGTGCTCGTGTGAGTGGCTCACACAACAGCCTTTCGGCGGTGACCCAGTATCAAAAGGAGAGTGCTGCCATGCCAAAGCCCCGCATCACGTACACCTGGGCGGGATTCCTGACCCTCGCATGCCCGCTTTACGGCGGCGCGCCGTCTGGATACGCCATCGTCGTTCCCCACAACCCTCCTGATTACTTTAGCGGTCACGGACAGGGTAATCGCGTGCGCCTGAATGACATGGGAGAGTTCTGCGGCTTTGCGCCTTGCGAAGACTCAGGTACTTGTCCAGCCTATTGGAAGGATGGAAACTTCCTACTACCAGTTGAAGGCCTACCGCCCGACCAGCAGGGGGGTGATAATCGCGCATTTGCGCGCGAAGGGTACAGGACGCTGGTGATGGTCGGCTACAATACAACTCTGACGTATTATCGCTACACCGATGGTGGTACCTGGGAGGAGATCCGTGATCCAGCTTGTCCCGGGGGGGTATATCCAAGCGACATTAACTCCGACGGAACCGTTACGGGTCATAAATTTCGACACAACGCGGCGACGGAACTATGCGACTCCAATTATGTGTTTAAGTGGCAATCAGGTGACACCTTTGATTATATGGCTCCCGTCGGAGACGGCTCGGGTGGGTTCCTTCAGGTAGGTCAGGTGACAGATATGAACGAGTTGGGTCACGTTGTGGGCTACGTCCACACCGGGACTTGTGGAGGAGGATTTCAGGAGGCAGCGTTCTACTGGACGGGCGAGGAGAACGTACCGCCTGATCCCCCATCGGTTAATGTCAATGACTGTTGTCCCTCTGATCCTTGGAGAACAAGATACAATGCGATCAATGAGTTCGACCAGATCGTGGGGGGCCAACCCGTGTCATGCACGCCAGGTTGTCCGTCACAGAACGTACTTAGGGCTCATGTTGGCAGCCCGCTTGATTGGTCCCCACTCCCGTGGTTTGAGGACTGTGTTTATAGCGAAGCAATCGCACTCAACGAGAACCGCGATATCGTGGGATATGGCTACGTCTACAATCAGGGCCCACAAGAGCAGGTTCCTGTAATCTGGCCGGGACCGCTGAACGATGAAGTCATCGACCTGAGAACGTTACTTCCTGTTCCCAAGGAGTGTGCCTTTTTCACGCCGCTGGATATAAACAACGCGGGGGAGATCCTAGCCTATGGCACCATTAAGAATCTGGTCGTTAGTAACTATTTCATACTGCGTCCCACAATTTGCCTTGATACCCCACCATCGAGCACCACCTGTGAACCGCGGACCATTTTCGCCCGGAAAGTGTTTTACAACAATTCTTTCTACGATGGAAGCGGCAACGGGGGCACACCTGCTCAGTGCGCGGCAGTAGTGGGCAGTGATTGCAGCGATGCTACAGCCATTGATCCTCTTAAGACGGCCCACCAGTTCGGCTCCGGTGCGGCAGGCTACTCCAATTACATTAATTATAGCAGGGGCTTGAACGGAATCGTCATCGACGTTACACACGCCGAAGGTGCTGACCCCCTCGCCACCGTTAGTAGCTCTATGTTTACGTTTTCGGTCGGCAATGATCCTGATCCGACGACACCCGCGCCTGAACCCTCGGAAATCGGCGTGAGCCCTTTAGACGCAAACACTGATCGGATTAGGATCGTGTGGCCCGACCTCGGCGAGCCGGGTGCCCTCCCCAATCACCAATGGCTGAAAGTGGTCGTAAAGAGAGGATCCAAC
>CAZQEN010000324.1:0-8600 GCA_964591605.1 uncultured Planctomycetales bacterium | reverse complement strand
TTCGCGACCGGCGTCCGGGCGATGGCCAGCACCAGCGGCGCCGAAGCGCTGGCCGCCCTCGACGGCGACCCCAACACCGCCTGGACCTCCCTGGCCGGCGCTGCGATGCCGCAATGGCTCCTGGTCAGCCTGCCCCGGCCGGTGCGGCTCAACCAGATCCGTCTCGATCCGGGCCAGGCCTGCGAAGGACGCATCGACCTGTTTGATACGGCCGCAAGAACGTGGGTCCGCCCACGGCGGTTCGCTGTCCTGAGCGACCGCTCCGAGGCCGTCATCAGCCTCCCGACCATCAACACCCACCAGATCCGCGTCGTCATCGAGCAGGTCCCAGGCGGCGGACCGGCCAGCCTCAAGACCCTCGAATGGGCCGAGGTGGAGGGCCTCGACATTCCCGAACCGCCGGCCACGCAGCCTGCTCCGCGCGTCAGCACGGTGCTGCCGCTCGCCACGCGCGATGCCGATGTGCTCCGCCGTGCGCTCGCCTCCCGGCCGGCCTCCGCCACCCGCCCATCCGGTCCCGATCCGACCGCCGATCGCCGTCACTGATGCGCATGAAGAAGGCCGCCCGAAACGGCGGCCTCAAACGTTCTGTCGGTCATACCATCCGGATCGGCACGCAGAAGAACCCGCGCCGGCGCACGGTCAGCCCGTGGCCTGGGCCGGCGGCTGGTAATCCCGTCTGGGCGGCTTGACGACAAGGCCGTCACGGATCGCTTTCGTGCTCACCAGCAACCGAACCGGCCGGCCATCGAGCATCGCGCGAACCTTTTGCACGTTCGGCTTGAACTTGCGCTTCGTCTTGCTCGTCACCTTCCGGCCGACGCCGCCCAGGTACTTCGCCTTGCCGCGCCGCGTATACTGCCGGCCGACCTTCGTCTTTTTCCCGGTAAAATGACACACACGCGCCATCGCACACCTCAAAAGCCGTCGTCACCCATCAGTCGAGCACCGCATTATACAAGGGCTCATTCTCCGGGCAAGCGAACAGTCCCACCGGGCTGCATGTCTGCATGTCCGTCCCTCCGCGCCGCGCCCATCCGAAGGATGGGGGACCCGAAGATCGGCTCGCCGGCAGCGCCCCGTTGCACGACCCGGCTCTGAACGGTCTTCCACTCTCCAGCAGTACGCTAAATGCCTGTCAATCAGGAAGATATGGTTCTGACCGGCCTTCTGGCCGCTTCGGGATGGTGCTTCGCCGCCGATCGGCCCCGATCAGCCAGCCAAGATGGGCTTGATCACCGGGTAGCGCTCAGCCAACTGAACCAGGTCCTGGTAGAGCGCCGCCCGCTCGCGGAGGAAGCGGTAATGCGGCCCAAGGCCCAGCCGCCGGCACGCTTCGGCCAGCAGGGCGTGCACCAGTGCCGCCTGCGGCGAGGGGAACAGCTCGCCCAGCTTCACCTTCTCGGCCAGATTGGCCGCGGCCGATTCGGGATGGTCGGACAGCAGCTCGTAGCGGAGCTGGACCACCATCAGCTTCATGCGCTCGACCAGCGAGAGCGGCGCGTCGTAGACCGGCCGGAGGGCCTCATACGCGGCGGGGAT
Organism: uncultured Planctomycetales bacterium; assembly: GCA_964591605.1. Classification (GTDB taxonomy): domain Bacteria; phylum Planctomycetota; class Phycisphaerae; order UBA1845; family PWPN01; genus CAYLLT01. The sequence goes on along the minus strand of CAZQEN010000324.1, from coordinate 7,058 downwards.
CTGACCCAGATCGAGCAGACCCTCGGTGAGCATCAGGCGCGAGTTCATCCAGAGCGAGCGCGAGCGCTTCACCGGGAAGCGCAACACCTCGCGGCAGAGCGCGACCACGTCGGAGGGCACCCCGCGCCGAAGCTGCAGCACCGCCAACTGTTGAAGCGCCGCCAGTTTGACGTGCGTCGAGAGCGAGAAGCGGCTCAGGCAGTTGCGCAGCCACTGCTCGGCGCGGTCGTGCTGGCCCGTGGCCAGAAGAATTGTGCTGGCTTGAACCTCTTGCGTGTGGCGGAGCTTCTGCAGGACGAACGCGACCCAGGCCAGCACCCCGCCCAGGCTGAAGAGAAACACCATCCGCCGCCCGGCCGGCTCGGGCAGGCTCGCCGCCCAGATCAGCGCTCCCGCCAGGCCGCCCAGCAGCAGCACCCGGGCGATCCGCGCCAGGCGCACCTGCTGACGGAACGATCTCACCAGCGTCGAGGGGGAGAGCTTCGCGGGCATCAGTCCGTCGTTCGGGCCGCCGGCCCGCAGACCCACCTGTTCCGGTCCGGCGTTCACAGGGGGTTCTCCGCAGGGGGATAATGGCCGCATACCCGGGTCAGCTCGCGGTATCGGTTCACCAGCTCGTCCGGACGCACCAGCAGCGTCGCATCATGCCAGAAAGACCGTGCCTGATCCGGTTGATTCGCCCGGTCGAACGCCGCGGCGAGCAGCGCATATCCATAGCCCGCCCGCGTGCTCAGATGATCGCGGAAGAGGCGCCGGCGCTCTTGGGCCCGGGCGACGCCGGCGTCGATCTGCCCCATGGTCACATCGCGGAAGAGAGCCACCAACTCGATCTGCGCCCGCAGCGAGTCGGGCAGGCCCGCCCGTTCGAGCCGTTCGATGAGCGAGACGGCGTCGGTCACCTGGCCCGTGCGCAGCAGCGCCCCCGCGAGCGCCACCCGCGCCGTATGCAGTTGCATCGGGTCGGCCGACTGCTCCTCCAGGATCGATTCGTAGATGGTCTGCGACGAGTCGTACGCCCCCTCGGATTCAGCCACCGCCGCCAGCGCCAGCAGTGATTCGGCCCGGGCATTCGCGTACCGGATGGGACGGCTGAGGATGTGCTCCAGCGCCGACCGCGCCTCCGGCCAGGCCCGAAGCTGCACCGCCTCGAGCGCCTGCTCCATCAGACGCACCAGCGCTCGCTGGTGACGCGCCCGCTGCAGCAACACCACCGCCAGCAACAGCACCAGCACCTGCGGCACCAGCCATGCCCACGGCCCGCTGCCCAGCAGCCGCCCGTCCGCGGCGATGCCCCCCAGCATCATCGACAGGCCCAGCAGCAGGAGCGTCGAGCCCCCCAGTCGGCCCCGGGGGCTGCGCGAGGAATGGATGAGCTGCTGCGTGGTTTCAACGGTCATCTGTTCGTTCTAGTATCGTCCGACGGCAAGTTCAAGTGTGGCGGGCCAATCGGACTTTTCCCACGCCCCGACGGATTCCCATTCAACCGGGCACCCCTCGTTAACGTCCAAGAACGCGGCTCACGGCCGGTGCCATTCGCTGCAGGCCGAGCAAAGCGGCAGATTGCTCCACCGCGCCGCCCGGTGCGACAGGCGGGTCTGGGCGAGCCGCTCCCCCGTCCAGATTTCGGCCAGACCCTGCTCGGCCAGGCGACCCATAACCTGACCCCCCGTGAAATCCTGATCGCACAGGCTGACCGTCCCGTCCGACAGCACCAGGCAGCGCCGCATCAGGCGCCGGCAGGCCGCACGCGTGGGCGGGCTCATGTCCATGACCGCCAGATCCGGCCGCTGCCCGCCGTAGCGGCTTGGCCCGACGATCACCGCCCCACAGCCTTTGCGGAGCCAGTGGTCGTAAAACGCCTCCATCTCCGGCATCGTCCGGCGCGTCTTGATCATCTCGCACGCGACGATCGGCACGCCGCCGTGTTCGGGCCGTCGCGCCGCCTGCAGCAGCGACTCGACCGCCGCCTGCACCCGTTGAAAGTGGTCTGCCCCGTGCACCGCGAGATAGGTCTCGGGAGTGTGTGCATCCAGCAGCACATTCACGATGTCCACGCGGGCAGCGACGATCTGTTCAATCGAGCGGGCGTCCAGATGCACGGCCGGCGTGCGAATGACCAGGCCGAAGATGCCGGCCTGCCGCGCGATCTGCAGGAGCCTCGGCCAGTCGGGATGCATCAGCGGGTCGCCGAAACCGCCCAGCACGAGCCGGACGTCGTCGCGCCCGCCGAGGGCCTCCACGAGCCTCGCGAAGATCGCCTCACTCATGGGCTCCCGGGCGGGCACGCAGGCGCCGCGCGGGCGCAGCGTCGTCTCCGCCAGCGGATCCTGCGTCGTCAGCTCCACCTCGACTTCGTCAGGGAGATGAGGCACGTACAGATGCTGCTGGAGGAGCCAGCGCGAGATCGCACCCGCGTCAGCGCGCTCGCCCAGCTCCGCAATGATCCGCGAGACGGTGTCGAATCCGGACGACGTGTCGGCCAGGCAGCGACCGCCGGCGCAGGCGATCGCGCCACCCACCTGATAGAAGCACGGCTGCACGTTCATCTCGCGCTGCGGATCAGCCGGGCGGTACGCCATGGTGCGCCCGATGTACTGGCCCGCCCGGGCCAGGTCCGCCAGCAGCGGGAGGCCGCAAATGCAAGCGGTCAGGCCGGGCGCGCTCTGCGTGTACGTGAGCCGCACCTCTTCGTGCACTTTCTCGTAGTGCTCGAGCATCGCGTCGAGCAGCACCGGATCCAGCAGGGCCGCCGCCGCCGGCACGATCGCCGCGGCCTGGGCCCCTTCGCGCTGCGTCAGCCCCTCGGCCACCCACGGATGCAGCGATTCGTCAAACACCGTCGTGCCGCCCAGTCCGCCGAGGCAGGAATCCAGCGCCCACTTCCGGCAACTGGCGACAAACCGCTGCCACGGCGGCGGCCCCGCGTCCTGCGTCTCGATCTGGACGGGCAGACCGGCCAGCACGTCGCGGGCGGTGCCCGCCTGCGCACCCGGTACGACGCAGTGTACGCTCGTCAGTCTCCGGGCCTCCAGCACGCGCTGTGCCGTCCGCCGGAGCACCGCCTGACCCGCCAGCGGCTGGGCAAGCCGCGCACGCGTGCCCAGCGGCGACCGCTCGAAATCCGCGTCGATGATGCCCAGGATCTTCACGCCGGCCCTCCGGACGCGGCCGCGGCCTGCGGCGGCGATTTGCAGCCCGGCGGATCCGCATCGAAACGCTCGATGCTCCCGCGGAGGATCTCCCGCAGGGCCTGCGTGCCCTCGGCGATGCCCTGGACGAACCGGATATCCCGCTCAAGCTGACGGCGCGCCCGCTCCACCGGGTCGTCGTCGGCGAGGGCGATCCGGCGGTCGGCGCTGAACCGCTGAAGCTCCGCGTGCTGAGAGAGCGAGCTGATCATTTCGTACGTGCGGCCATGCCGGCGGATTTCCAGCCGGAGCCGGTCGACCTCCGCGATGCGCCGGTTGAACTGCTCGGGCCGATCGAGCAGCGTCTGCAGCTCCCTCAGCCGCTCGATCATCTTCTCGCAGATGTCCGCCACTGCGTCTGCCTCTTCGAGCCGCGCGGCCAGCTCGCGGCGGGCCGCCGGCCGACGGCTCGCATCGCTCCACGTCAGCGCATCGAGGTACGCGAACCGCTCGCGCGGGATCGGCTGCCGGCAATACTGCTGCGCCGCTTCGCGCAGGCTCATCACCCGCGTGCCCTCTTTGCGGACGCCGCCCTCGGTCGCATCGATTACCCGCCCCGGAACCTGCGCGAAGTCCCCCTCGAACTGCTGCAGATACGTAAAAAGCTGCTCGTCCGTGTAGATCTCCTGGCCGTGGATGTCCTTGACCTTCTGCAGGATGCGCCGGTGGCGCACGATCCGCTCCCACTCGCGCATCTCGATCGTGTTGAACCGGTTGAGCTCCGACCGCCACAGGTCGTGCATGCTCGTGCCCGGCACGTAGTAGACGTGATCGGTGTATCCGAGATCCTGCCCGACCATGATGATCGGGTCGCAGCCCATGTAAAGGTTCAGGTAGAACGCCAGGTGCGCCACCGTCGAGCCCGCCTTCAGCCCGTCGCGCCCGGCGAGTCCGTCGCCCAGGCACAGCCGCGCCCAGCGGTTGTCGAGCAGCGACGTGGGCCCCCGGTACGTATCGATCACGTGCCAGGTCACCTTCGGCTCGGCCACCAGGTGCGTGCGGCAGGTCGCGGGAATATCTTCGAAGAAACGCTTGGAAAGCTCGTGGTAATCGAGCGACGTGACGAAATCGGGCTCGATGCCGCGGTCGAGCAGCATCTTGAACGTCGTCTGCACCGCACAGATCACCGCGCGGCCCTTGAGCCCGGCAAGTTGATCGATGTTGCGCCGCAGCGACGGCCCGGCCGACACGACGATCCCCGGGCAGCCCTTGAACCGGTCGCGCAGCACGTCGATCGGCGGCGTCGAGACGAAGCGCGGCAGGTTGTACGCGACGTTGCGGCACGTCACCCGCGAATTGGCCACCAGCGTGACCAGGCTCATGCGGCAGTAGGTGAGGTGATCGGCCAGCAGCTTGCGCATGCCGGCCTGAAACTCGCCGTCGATCCGGTCCGAGGGCGGGTGGGCGACGAACTGCGAACCCATCATCATGAGCGAATTGCGCGGCTCGAGGCGGTTCTGGATCTCGCCCTTGTCCAGGCGGGTGAGCAGGACGCACTTGTCGCCCGCGAAGAGGTCGGCCAGATCGACCGCTTCCATCGCGGCCCTGAGCAGCGCGAGATTCGACTCGGTGACCACGAGAAACGCGTCCCCCCGCAATCTCGCATGCAGGGCCTTGACATGATGTCCCAGGCCAAAGCCCCCCACGATGTAGCAGAACGTCTCGCCCATCTCGATCGCCTCGGCGAAGCGGCGGGCCTCGTCCTCGGGGTCGATCCTGCTGTGCAGGTAAAGAGATTTCCGATGGTCGATTTCCGATTGCCGGCTTCCAGGAGAGGATTCGTCAGACGCCGCCTTGTCGTCCTTGTTCAATGGGCAATCGGCAATTGGCAATCGGCAATCATGTGGGGGCAGCCGCACCGTCGGCGGCCCGCGCCGGCTCGGCTCAACCACGATGTGCGGGTCCGGCAGGCACTCGTCGATCCGCTGCGCCAGGCGCGGATCAGCGCGGAAGAGCGCCGCCATGTTCCGGCAATAGAGAGCATCCGTGCCCACGCCTCTCTTTTACCACACGTGGTCCTGTCCGGCGAGAAGAAAATCGCCTCTTCTGCCTTTGGAAAGGACGGCCAGTATGGATATCCGGAGGATACCGGGCGGGCAGTGACTGCACAGGTGTCGGGGGCCATCCTGGTGGAGCCCGAAGCGCGAGCGAGGGGTTCTCAGGGCGGGCGATGCCGCCGCGCGAACCCCTCGGTTACCCGTCGGGCTCTCCTCGGCGTACCTCGCTCGCGCAACACGCACGTGCGTGGCAGTAGGAATTGGCGGGCTTGGCCTGCCACTCGTTTCAGCTCCTCGCGACCAGATCCGCAGGGAAACTGAACGGCGGGCGGTAGTGGCGCGAGCCGGCCAGGATGTCGTTGGCCTGCGGGTCGTCGGTCTTCCAGCTCGCCGGGTCGGACAGTTTGAGCACTTTCCCGTGCGTGTACTGATCGGCCGCCAGATCGACGCCTCGCTCGCGCAGATGCTCGCGCATCCGATCGAACGCCTCGGAGGCCGCCTGGTTGTTCTCGACGACCGTGCTCCTGCGGCTGAATGACATCTTCTCGCCGACGCGGTGCGACGCATTCGCCAGGTGACACAGGGCGCTGGGGTAAAAACCCCGCTCCAGCGGCGCATTCAGCTTCCCGGGCTCGCGCGCCTTCACGCAGTTCACGAAATTCCGGAACGGCCCGCCCGGCTCCACGTGGAAATCGACCTTCGGCAGCGACTGCGGTTTATCGCTGCCTTTGGGGTAGAACTCCGCCTCGCGGATCTGGCCGGCCTCGAGCTCGAAGATGTTGCCCACGTCCACACCCTGGTAGGGCTCTGATTTGAGCCCGCGCACCTCGAAGATGAGCGGAACATCGCCGTATTCGAAGACGCATACCTGTTCGTTCGCGCACTGGCCCTGATCCGGCTGGCCCGTAAAGCGCCCGCCCAGGCTGTAGGCCACGCGGGGGAAGCGGCTGCCCGGCGGCAGGCCCCAGTGTGCAACGTCCATCTGATGGACCCCCTGATTGCCCAGGTCGCCGTTGCCGAAATCCCAGAACCAGTGCCATCGATAGTGCACCAGGTTGTCGTGATACGGCTGCCGGGGGGCCGGCCCGAGCCACAGGTCGAAGTCGAGCTCCGGCGGCGGCTCCTTGACGGGCGCAAAGCCGATATTGCCGCGGGTGCTCCCCCCGGTGCCGCCGTCTTTGTAGCAGAATCCTCTTGCCACCAGCAGCTTGCCGAGTTGGCCGGAATGGATGGCCGCCATCGCATGGGCCCACTCCTTCTCGCTGCGCCGCTGCGTGCCATGCTGCACGACACGCCGGTACCGGCGGGCGGCTGCGATCATCGCCGCCCCTTCGCGGGCGTTGTGGCACATCGGCTTCTCGACGTACACGTCCTTTTCCGCCTGACACGCCCAGATCGTCAGCAGCGCATGCCAGTGATTGGGCGTCGCGATCGAAACGGCATCGAGATTCTTGTCATCCAGCGCCTTACGGGCATCCTGGATGGCCTGGGGCTGCGGGCGGTTCTTCTTCTCAGCCACATCGCGAAGCCGCTTGGCCAGAACCCGCTGATCGACATCGACCAGGTACGTGACCTCGACGTCCTCCATGTCCAGGTAGGTGCCCAGGTGTCCGCTGCCCTGCCCGTTCAGGCCGATGCAGGCCACCCGCACCTTCTCATTCGCTCCGAGCACGTTTCCCAGCACGTTGCGGCGGGGCAGCGCGAGCGCGCCGGCCGCCAGCGCGGTGCCGCCGAGAAACCGGCGTCGAGTCAGCCGAGCCATGTGCGTCCTCCGGAAAAAGCGGTTCAAACAAGCGTCCGCGACGACAAAGTCATGCAGGGTAAACGCCGGACCCGCTCAGGTCAACGCGGCCGCGGCCGTCGACCCACCCTG
>CAZQEN010000323.1:2978-8618 GCA_964591605.1 uncultured Planctomycetales bacterium | reverse complement strand
TGTCGCAGAGGTCGCCGATTCCATTGCCATCGCAGTCGGGCTGGCCCGGATTGGTCACTGCCGGACAATTATCACACGCATCTCCGAATGTGTCCCCGTCAGAGTTAGACTGGTTCACATTGGCTGCCGAAGGACAATTGTCACACGCATCGGGGACGCCGTCGCTGTCGCCGTCAGTCTCGCACGCGTCGCCGGTTCCATCGGCGTCGCAGTCCGACTGAGATGGATTGGCAACGCCCGGGCAGTTGTCGCACAGGTCTGAAATAGCATCGCCGTCAGCATCAGGCGTTACATCACAGGCGTCTCCGATGCCATTTCCGTCGCAGTCGGCCTGGCCCGGATTGGCTGCATTCGGGCAATTGTCGCAGATATCCAGCACCTGATCCGCATCTGCATCAGCGGTGTTCCCGTTCACCGGCGACCACTGGGCCCAATACGTGGACACCACTCCGCCCGCCATGTTGAACTCACCCCCTGCGAACAGACTTCCGTCGTAAACGGATAGTGCACCAGCGGTGTAATTCGGGCCGCTGCCCAGACCGGACCAAACGGTGCCGTTCCATTGCGCGACGTACCCTGCGCTTGCGCCGCCCGCGGTTGTGAATGGCCCGGCAGCGAACAGCCTCCCGTTGTAGCTGGTGAGTGCGTGAACTCGTGAGTTCATTCCGCTGCCCAGGGCGGACCAGGTCGTGCCGTTCCATCGTGCAATGTTGTTCGCACTGCTGCCGCCGGCGCTGCTGAACTCACCGCCCGCGATGAGAGCTCCATCGTAGACGGTCAGGGCATAGACGGTGCTGAAGTTGCTCATTCCGCTGCTCATCGCCGACCAGACCGTGCCATTCCACCTGGCGATATAATTCGCAGAAGTGCTGCCAGCCATGCTAAACCAGCCGCCAGCGATCAGTTCGTTGTTGTAGGCGGTCAGCGCTTCTACTGTGAGATCCGTGCCGTTGCCTAGAGCAGACCAGGTGCTGCCGTTCCATTCCGCGATGTGATTCGCGCTGATGCCGCCGGCCGTTGTGAAGAGACCCCCGGCGACCAGTGCTCCATCATGAACAGTCAGGGCATTGACCGTGCCGTTCATGCCACTGCCCAGCGGCGACCAGGAGGTGCCATTCCAACGGGCAATGTAGGTGGCGCTCATACCCCCGGCGCTGGTGAAAGCGCCACCCGCACTGAGATCGCCGTTATAGACGACGACGGCCTTGACGTTCGCGTTCATTCCGCTGCCCAGGGCGGACCAGACGGTTCCGTTCCAGCGAGCAATGTGATTCGCGCTGACACCGCCTATCCTGGTGAACGCGCCGCCTGCGACCAAGCTGTTGCTGTACGCCGCCAGAGCTCCCACCGGACCATCCGTGCCGCCGCCCAGGACGGACCAGGTGCTGCCGTTCCAATTGGCCACCCTGTGGGCGTTAACGCCCCCCGCAGTGATAAAGTCACCGGCAACAGCAAGCGCCCCGTTGTATACGCTCAGCGCATAGGTCGTCTTGGCACCGCTGCCGAGCGCAGACCAACCGCTACCGCTCCATCGGGCGATCGAATAGGCGCTCACGCCGCCGGCAGTCCGGAACGAGCCCCCGGCGATGAGCCCACCGGCATATACAGTGAGGGCGTAGACGGCAGGAGGCCGGAAATCATCGGCAATGCCGCCGCCAAGCGCAGACCAGGCAACGCCGTTCCACTGGGCAACGCCGCTCGCACTCACCCCGCCTGCGGACAGGAACGCGCCGCCGGCGATCAGCGCGCCGTTGTACACGGTCAATGCGGACACAGCATCGCTCGTGCCGCTGCCCAGTGCGGACCAGGAGGCCCCGTTCCACTGAGCGATTCGACTCGCACTAATCCCGCCGGCGTTCGTGAATGCTCCGCCTGCGATCAGTGCTGTGTTGTATACTGCCAGAGCCGAGACGGTGTTATTCATCCCTGAGCCGAGTGCGGACCAGGAGATACCATCCCACTGGGCGATACGGTTGGCGTTGAATCCGCCGGCCGTGGTAAAGCTGCCGCCGGCGACGAGCGCACCGCTGTAAACCACCAATGCCCGCACATCGGAGCCACTCGTGACACCGCTACCCAGCGCGGACCATGAATCGCCGTTCCATCTAGCGATTCCGCTGGCAGGGCTGCCCCCGGCGGCAGTGAAAGAGCCTCCGGCCACCAGGGCCCCGTCATAAGCGGCTATGGCGTAGACGGTTCCTCCAATCCCGCTGCCCAGCGGCACCCAGGTGGTCCCGTTCCATTTGGCGATGTTGTTGGCCAGCGCGTTACCCGCTACGGTGAATGCGCCACCTGCGTAAAGTGCCGGCCCTGTCCCATCATCGTGAACGACCACGGCGTAGGCCGGACCGTTCAGACCCGGTAATCCATCGCCCGGCTTCCACTCGAACGCGCACTGAGCAAGTGTGTGAGTTGCGGGAACTGACAGAGCGGCCGTTGCGGAGAGCCCGGTCAGCGCGAGCCATGAACCGCGACGAAAGTGGCTTTTCGAGAACATACAACAACCTCCTCAAAGTGGACCTGCGTGCCAGAAGTGTTGTTTCGAGTCCGTGGACGGATCACTGCCCGTCTGACTCTTGGCGGCTCTCGACAACGGCGACCCGCCGGTGCCGAATGGAGGCGGGGACCGGCGGGTCGCGGAGGAAAAACAGGGACCGTTCACTCCACCGTCAAGTGATAGATGACATCCAGCTCAAACCCACCGGCGCTGGGAGGGCCGGAGCGACCCTTGAAGCGGATCGTGTGCTGCCCCGGTGAAAGCGGCCGGAGCATGATCCAGTAGCCGTCGGTCACCACCGTGCACAGGTCACCCGCCGGGAAGCCCAGGACGTTCCCCTCGGGAAACGTGACACAGAAGCCGTCCGCGTACGGGTCCTGCGCCCGGTAACTGAACAGGTCCTTGAGATCCTTGTCATCGATGGTGCACGAGAGCTTGGTCACCGCGTCCATGTCGGCCGCCGCCAGGGCACGCACCTCCTCCACCGTCTCGCCCGCTTCCGGCCACCAGAGCGTGTTCATGATGGGAAAGAAGATCGCCTTGTCGGCGGGTACGGTGCAGCTCCGCTCGGCATGGCCCCCAAACGTGCCGGCCAGGAACCAGACCGGGCCCGACTGGCCGTCACCGCACTGCTCGCCTGTCTCGTCGAGCATGGGCGGCACCACCTGGGCCAGGGCCCACTGCCACCAGGCCGCTGCCCACTCCCCATAGGTCTGACCGTAGGGGGCATCCGTGATGGGGAAGACGCCGGGGTTCTTGGCACCGAGCGTGCCAGCGCCGACGGCGGGTGCAGCCAGGCCGATGGCGAGGACGACGGCCGACAGGCCGAACAGGCTTTTACGGAGATCAGTCATCCGAGGGGACATGACACTACTCCTTTCTCCAGATGGAGAGTTAACCGGACGCGTCGGTCCGGAGGTCCGGGCCGGCCTGCGGCCCAACGTGGGCATCGCGTTCGGCCGGCGCGGATCAGTTGTCGTGGTAGAAAAGGGGGCCGCGGAGCATTGCGTCCCCGTTCGCTGCCCTCACCCTGTTCATATCGCCAGGGCACTTTCTCCTGGTTTTTATGACCTACAAGGTCATGAAAGCCGGGCGCTTCCGCCGCCACGCGGTGGCGGTAAACCCTGGCTGAAATTCACCCGGAAGGACGGCTTCGACTGGCCATCGCCCCGCCTTCTGTTCACGGGCGACAATTCTTTTCACCAGTCACGCTTGCTTTTCTGCAAATGCGCGTTACTCTTGAGGGCACAACTCTCGGGCCACGACACTGGTGGGCCATGCAGCAAGCAGCACACGAGACCATTTCGCGGGCCATCCAGGGCGACAGCGACGCCCTCAGCACGCTGCTGGAGACCACCGGCCGGCAGGTCCGTCACCACCTTTCCCGCCAGATGCCACACCGCTGGCAGTCGATCCTGACCCTCGACGACGTCATGCAGGTGACCTACCTGGAGGCCTTTCTGAGGATCTCTCAATTCCGGGGGAACGGTCAGTGCTCGTTCGAGGGGTGGCTCAAGAGGATCGCCGAGAACAATCTGCGCGACGCCATTCGCGCCCTGGAGCGGGGAAAGCGTCCACCGCCGCAGGTGCAGGACCAGGCCCTCCATCCTGAAGGATCGTGTGCAGCCCTGCTGGAACGTCTGAGCGACAGCACGATCTCGCCCAGCCGCTGCGCCGGCCGGGCCGAGGTGTGCGAGCTGGTGAAAACCGCGGTCGCCCGCCTGCCCGACGATTACCGCCGGGCCGTCCAGATGTTCGATCTGGAGGGTTGCGACTCCACCGCCGTTGCGGCCGCCCTGGGCCGGTCGGAGGGGGCGGTGTACATGCTCCGCGCCCGCGCCCACGACCGGTTGCGCGAGCTGCTCGGGGCGGAAACCAATTTCTTCAGCGATTCTGCGTGACTGGGGCCAGGTGGAATCGCCTGTGAATGACAGAGCCGTACACCTGGAGTGACCCGTGAGCGATGCGCCGTCGCCCGACGACACGCCTGTGCCCGGGCCCGACCGGGCCCTGATCGACCGCGCGCGCCGCCAGGTCGAACAGGTCCAAGCCGCCCCCGGCCCGGCGGGCAGCCTGAACCTCTCCCTGCCCACCGATTTCTCCTGGCCCGGATCGCCGTCGGGCGTCCCCGGTCAAGAGCTCAAGAGCGACTCGTTCACCGGCTACGAAATCGTTCGCGAAATCCACCGCGGCGGCCAGGGCGTGGTGTACGAAGCGATTCAGCTCTCCACGAAGCGCACGGTGGCGGTCAAGGTGCTGCTGCATGGGCCGTTCGCCGATGATCGGGCCAAGTGGCGATTCGAGCAGGAGATCAAGCTCGTCGCCTCGCTCAAGCACCCGCACATCGTCACCGTGCACGACAGCGGACTCGTTTACGGCAAGTATTTCTTCGCGATGGACTTCGTGCGCGGTCACCCGCTCGACACCCACGTGCGGACAGGGATCCCGGAGGTTCGTCCGCTGATCGAACTCTTCCGGACGGTCTGCCTGGCGGTTGCCCACGCCCATCGCCACGGAATCATCCACCGCGATCTCAAGCCGTCCAACATCCTGGTGACCCAGGAGGGCGTTCCCTGCGTGCTGGACTTCGGCCTCGCCAAAATCATGACCGGCGAGCCGGCGGGATCCGAGAATGTCTCGATCACGGGACGGCTGATGGGAACGCTCCGTTACATGGCTCCTGAACAGACGCTGGGCGACCCTAGGCAGATCGATACTCGAACCGATGTGTATTCGCTCGGGGTGATCCTCTATGAGCTGATCACCAGAGCCGCTCCTTACGACACAAGAGTGGAGTTGGCGGCGGCCATCCGAAATGTCCGGGAAATCGAACCGCCCCGGCCGGGGAGAATCCGCAAGGACATTGATACCGATCTGGAAACGATCGTTCTGAAGGCGATGGCCAAGGAGCCGGAACGACGCTACCAGTCGGCGGGGGAGCTGGCGGAAGATCTCGGGGCATGGCGCGACGGGCGTCCGATCATGGCCCGATCGGCCAGTTCGTTGTACGTGGTCCGCAAGCTGGCCGTACGTCACAGTTTCGAAACCCTGGTGCTGCTTGCGCTGGTCCTGGGTGTGGGCGGTTCAGGCGGGATCGGCCTTCGGGCTTACTGGTTGGCATGGGAGGCTCAACGGCGTCAACG
>CAZQEN010000323.1:1346-2968 GCA_964591605.1 uncultured Planctomycetales bacterium | reverse complement strand
GAAAAGAACCAGGGGCTCATCGAGTTTGGCCGGCAGGCCAGCGACTGGCTGAATCTGCAAAGCGTGATGGGCTGGTTTCTGCTCGAGTGGCACCAGAATCATCTCGACCGGGCTCGGGCGCTGCGGGATGCTGCCCGCGACGGTTCGCCGGAGCGGGCGCTCATGTCGTTCCTGCTGGACGGGAACCGTCCGGTCGAGGGGCTCCTGACCGACCTGCCGCCGGAACTCACCACGCTGGCTTTCTTTGCCGCGGGCGAGCGCCGTCTGCGGAGCGGGGACGGGCCAGGGGCGATCGAAATGTTTAGGTCGAGCGTCGCGTCGGCCGGACCGCGATACGAGTGGGTCGCTCAGGCGGCGCAGGCGCGACTGGCCGGTCCTGGCGGTGCGGCCACACGGCCGGGGCTGGCGGCAACGGCTCCGAACCCATGAGGCGACGCTTGCGATGAATGTCGCGCCGGCCTCTGTGCCCGGCGCAGCAGTAGAGCAGCGGGTCCGAGCCGACGAGGGGCTTGGTGATGGGGTCTCGATCGATGGACAGACCGGTCCGCCATGGGCGGGATTCGGCGCAGGGTGAGATTCCGCCGCGGGCCGCGGGCAACGGAGCGGCGGGCTTCTCGCTGCTCGAGGTGCTGGTGGTGGTGGCGGTGATCGCTCTGTTGGCGGCCATTCTTCTGCCGTCGCTCGACCGGGCCCGGCAGCAGACGCGGCGGGTGTTGTGCCAGTCCAATCTCAAGCAGCTCGACACGGCCTGGGAAGCCTTTTTCCGCGACTCCAACGACCGCTTTCTGCGCGGCGTGAACATCGCCTACAACTACGGCGGTCGGCAGGGCCGGGGTTCGGCCGCATTCGGCTCCCGCACCGGGGTACCCAAGCCGCTCAACCGGCACCTGCAGCTTGATCCGGTCCTGCGCAGCGGCGGGGAGGTTTTTGCCTGTCCGAGCGACGCGGGAACGCGCTTTATCAAGCCCTCGGCGGCTCACTACTACGGAACAAGTTATCTTCCCAACCTGGTTCTTATTGGCGAAAACTATTTTGCTCCGCCCATGGTTGACCCCTGCCGGGCAGCCGGACTCTGGACGCAGGTCAACCAGCGGCTCACCCGGTTGACCCGTGCGAGCATCGGCTCACCCGCCCGCGTCCTGTTTCTGGGCGACTACTGCTGGTTTGATACCTGGGACCCGACGCTCCCGGACGACTTTCCCGAGTGGCACCAGGTGCCCTCCATGCACAACTTCGTGTTTCTCGACGGCCACGGCGAATTCGTCCGGATCGACAAGGGGATCCATGTGAGTTCGCGTTACCGGCTGATCCCGTTCGATGATCTGACGGGGCTGACGGGAGGGTGCCAGAAAGAAGTCGCCCGCAACTGAACCAAACGCGGCCCTGCGGGCCGTCTGTTGCAACCGGGCGGTGCGGGCTGTGTGTGAACGGGAGTCCAGCCCCGGACCGCAGCGGCCGTCCCCCGTGGCGGCCGGGCACCGGCGAGACGCTGGTGCAGCGACGGCTCTCCGAGGCCCGCGAAGACCGGCGGGACGTTGTGGGAGGCATCCTCATTCTGACGCCCGGGGCGGGCGCGACAACTCCGGAGGCTCCGCATGACGCGGATCAAGAACCAACGCAGC
>CAZQEN010000323.1:0-1336 GCA_964591605.1 uncultured Planctomycetales bacterium | reverse complement strand
TGGGCCGCGCTCTGGCTGACCGTCTCTGCCTCTCCCTCGTCGGCGGCGGTGCGCTACGTGAAGTGGAACGCCATCGGCGCCAACAACGGCACGAGCTGGACCAACGCCTACACCAGCCTGCAATCCGCCCTGGCAGCGGCCGTCGCAGGCGATGAGATCTGGGTCGCCGCGGGAACATACAAACCCACTACAGGCTCGAATAAGGGCATTTCCTTTCAACTTAAGAGCGGAGTGGCTCTCTATGGGGGATTCAATGGAACCGAAACGTTGCGCAACCAGCGTAATCTCAACCCGGCGACGAACGGCACCATCTTGAGCGGCGATCTGAACGGAAACGATCAACCAGGTTTTATCAACGTCAATGACAACAGCACTCACGTGGTCACTGCAGCCGGGGTAACCGCGAGCGCGGTGCTCGATGGTTTCACGATCAGCGGCGGCAATGCCGGCGGCGGTAGCCCCCTGGGCGGGGGCCTCTACACCACTTCAAGTCCCACCATATCGAATTGCCGTTTCAGTTCGAATCAGGCAGGGACCGCAGGAGGCGGTGTTTTCATCGATGCTGCCAGTCCCGCCCTGACGGCCTGCACGTTCGCCGGGAATGCCGCGCCCTACGGAGCTGGCGCGGTTGCAGACACCGGCAGTCCGACGTTCAACGGCTGCGCATTCGTCGGAAATGCCGCCTCAACAGACGGGGGCGGCTTATATATCAAGGACAGTGCCGCGACAGTGGTCACCGCCTGCACATTCACCCTCAATACCGCCGCGTCGGGCGGTGCGGGCATCCTCAACTACAGCAGCAATCCCAGTATTACCAACTGCATCTTCACCTCACACACCACACCTTACGGCGCTGTCCTGAATTACCTATCCAACCCGGTGATCACCAATTGCGATTTCATTTCCAATTCCAACGGCGGCAGTGGCCGTGGGGCGGGGGCATATAATCTTGATAGTGCCAATCCCAGGTTTACGAATTGCAGGTTCATTGGCAATGTCGGCAGCATCGGCGCGGGCATGGAGGTCCATCACAGCAATCCAATCCTGGTGAATTGTCTATTCACCGGAAACGTCGCCTCCAGCGTGGCCGGGGCGATTGACAGCGAGGTGGACAGCAATACCGTACTGATCAACTGCACGATCAGCGGAAACTCAGCGCTCAGTGTCGGCGGAATCTTCAGTGATTTCAGCAGCACGACGTACATGTCGCTGACCAACTGCGTGGTCTGGGGCAACACAGATGGGGGACCGGATCCGGAATACACTCAGCTCAGCGCGCTCAACAGCCTGACGTCGGTGAATCACTGCTGTATTCAGGGCTTGAGCGGTTACTACG
>CAZQEN010000322.1:0-8625 GCA_964591605.1 uncultured Planctomycetales bacterium | reverse complement strand
CAAACAGCTCCATCCGCCCCACGCCCCGGTTCAGGACGTGAAACACCATGCCTCCGGGTGCAGCTCGGGCCGTGTGCGGCATACACTCAAGCTAACGCGAGGCAAGAGCCCTGTCAATATCGAACCTGTCCCGTTTTCCTGTCCGAGGCAAGAGCCCTGTCAATATCGAACCTGTCCCGTTTTCCTGTCTGATGCAGAAGAAAGAGCGCTCATGCCCAGGTCACGACTGGAATCCGTCCGCCCCGGTGAAGTTTTGACCGAGGTGTTCCTCAAGCCTCTCGACCTCAGCCGAAACCGGCTGGCCCTGGCCATCGGCGTACCGGCCCGCAGGATCAACGAGATCGCGTTGGAAAAACGCGACATCACCGCCGACACGGCCCTCCGCCTGGCCCGATGCATCGGCAACTCCCCGCAATTCTGGCTGGGCCTGCAGATGGATTATGATCTGGATGTCGCCGGCGCGCACCTGGGCCGAAGGCTTGACCGCATCGGCCGCGCGGCCGCATCCTGAGACGCACCATGGGAGTGATTCGCAGCCCCAGACCCGTCAACCTGATCTGCGGATTCATTTCGGCGGATCCCGACCTCATCCGCCGCGCGATCCAGCTCCTTTCCGATCACGCCGGACCCCCCGACGAGATCTCCGGGCTCTGGCCCTTCGACATGACCGACTATTACGAGCTCGAAATGGGCGAAAACCTGCAGCGGCAGTTCGCCTCGTTCCATCGCCTCATCGACCCCGTCGAGCTGCCCCATCTCAAAACGCTGACCAATCAGCTCGAAATCCGCATCTGCCACGACCTCGCCCTCCCGGCGGATCGGCGTCGCGTCAACCTCGACCCCGGTTACCTCACCCTCAGCAAGCTCGTGCTCGCCACCACCAAGGATTTCTCGCACCGCGTCTACCTGCGCGACGGCATCTACGCCGAGAGCACGCTGCACTACACCGGGGGCCGGTGGGTCCCCTGGCCCTGGACCTATCCCGACTATGCCGATTCGCGCTATCATGCGTTCTTCGACCGCGTCCGCGAGCGCTACCGCCTCAAGCTCGCCGGCCGCGAGCCCAGGACGCCGCCCCCGCGGCCAGGAGCCGACTCGTGATCTCATCATCGGTGCTCATCATCGGCGGCGCGTCTTTTGCGGCCTCCTTCGCCCTGGGCACCCTGCTCACGCCCCTCATCCGCCGCTGGGCCCTCCAGCGCGACTTCGTCGACCGCCCCATGGGCGCCGGCAGCCACAAACAGCACAAGCAGCCCATCGCCTTCGGCGGCGGCATCGCCATCACCATCGCCGTCCTCCTGCCGATCGGGCTCACCCTGCTGCTGGCCCTCCTGCTTCAGCGCGCCCAGGCCGAGCGCCTCGACGCCATCACCCAGAGCCTCCCGCAGTGGCCCTACTGGCTGGGCGGCGTGCTCGCCAAGACGCCGCAGGCCCTCTCCGTCATCGCCGGGGCGCTGGTCATGCATCTCCTGGGCATCATCGACGATCACCGCCCGCTCTCCCCCGGCGTCAAGTTCGTGGTCCAGTTCGCCGTGGCCCTGATGATCACCGGCGGCTTCGGCATCCGCGCTGCCACCGTCCTCGGGCCGGTGCCCTCGACGATCCTCAGCACACTCTGGATCGTGGCCCTCACCAACGCCTTCAACTTCATGGACAACATGGACGGCCTCTCGGCCGGCGTGGCGGCCCTGGCCTCGATCATCCTCGCCGCATCCGCCCTGCTGGCCGGGCAGATCTTCGTCCCGTGCGCCCTGCTGATGCTCGCCGGGGCCCTGATCGGCTTTCTGCTCTATAACTTTCCGCCCGCCACCATCTTCATGGGCGACGCCGGCAGCCTCGTCGTCGGATACCTCCTGGCGGTCTGCACCATCCTGACCACGTTCTACGATCCCGATCAGCAGCGCCGTCCCTTCGGCGTCCTCGTGCCCCTCCTCGTGTTCGCCGTGCCGCTCTATGACATGACCAGCGTCATCATCCACCGCTACCGCCAGGGCGTGAGCATCTTCCGCAGCGACCGCCGCCACTTCTCGCATCGGCTCGTCAAGCTCGGCCTCTCGCCGACCGCCTCCGTCCTGACGATCTACCTGGCCACCGCCGCCACCGGTCTGCCCGCGATTCTCCTGCCCACCGTCACCTGGGCCGGGGCCGTTCTCATCCTCGCGCAGTGCGTCTGCGTCGTGAACATCATTGCCATCCTGGAATCCCGCGATGGCACGTGAACAACGCACTCCGCCATCACCCGCCCGCGCTGCGTCGCGGCCCGCTCAGGCGTTCGAGTCCATCGCGCTGTACGGCCTGCTGCTCATCGTCGCGATGCGGCCGCTGGTCTCGGAAACGTACAATTCCGCGCTCACCGCCATCGACCGCGCGACCGGTGTCGTCGGCGCCAGCACCCCCGCCACCACCGCCGCATTCGATCTGGCCATCCTGGGCTGCGGCCTGCTGACCGCCGTCGGCAGGGCCCTGCGCCGCGAGCGCTGGCGATGGACCGGCCTCGAAATCGGCTGGCTGCTCATGCTCGCAGGAGCCGCTGTCTCCACATGCGCCGCCGGCAACAAGCGTCTGGCCCTGAACGCCTCTGCGGACTGGCTCATCACCGCCCTGCTCGTGTTCATCTTCGCTGACCTGTGCCGAACGCGTTGGCGCGTCGCCCTGGTGCTCATCATCGTCGTCGCCTCCGGCCTCACCTCGCTCGCCCGCAGCGGTCTGCAGATCACACAGGAGTTCCCCGAGACCCGCCAGCATTACTTCGAGAACAAGGCGGAATTCTGGGCCCAGCAGGGCGTCCCGCTCGATGACCCGCGCGTCGCGCTGTTCGAGCGGCGCATCCTGGGCACCGCCGCCACCGGCTTCTTCCCGCACAGCAACGTGCAGGCCGCCCTGCTCTCGCTCTGCGGCTTCTCGGCCCTGGGCCTCGCCGCCCTCTCATGGAAGAATCGCCCGATCCGCACCGTCTGCATCCTGCTGGGCGCCGGACTCCTGGCCGGCACGATCATGACCGCCAGCAAAGGCGGCGTCCTCGCGGCCCTGATCGGGCTCGCCCTGCTCGGCGCGGCATGGACGGCCCTGCCCCGGTTCCCGGCACGCTGGCGGACGCTGTGGTGGGCGGCCTGGGCGCTCGTCGGCGCCGGCGGCGCCGCCGTGATCCTCGTGGGCGCTGTTCGCGGCGGCCTGCCCGGTGCATCGCTGCAGTTTCGATGGGAATACTGGAAGGTCACGCGCCAGATCATCGCCGATCACCCATGGACGGGAACCGGCGCCCTCAACTTCGACCGCGCCTACCTCCTGCACAAACCGATCGAATACCCCGAGGAGATCAAGGACCCGCACAACTTCGTGCTCTCCGTGCTCGCTCAGTGGGGATTACTGGGCGGAGCAGGTTTGATGTGGATGCTCATCGCCGGGTCATACCGCACGCTTCGGGCCATCGGCGCGGTGGCCGGCCTGCCGGACGCAGCTTCGTCAAACCGTCCGAACCTGGTGCGGTGGTCCGCGGCTTTGATCGTGGGTTTTCTGCTGCTGCGCTGGATCCTGATGAGCGGCTTCTGGCTCGCCGGCCAGACTGCGATTGTGTTGTACGATCTCGAGCTGTACGGCCTGATCTGGTCCGCAACGCTCGGCGGCCTGGTCTGGCTGCTGTTTCGGGACGGGCCGTCTGAGGTTGCCCCGGACGAACGGACGCTCGATCTCTCATTCCCGCGGATGCGCCTGGTGCTCCTCTGCGGCACGGCCGCGTTCCTGCTCCACAACGTGGTCGAGTTCGCGATCCTGTATCCCGGCACGCTCACCCCGTTCGCCGCGCTCGCCGGCCTGCTGCTCGGCCCGCCGCAACGAGAAGCAGGGGATCAATCTGCCAGCCGGCGCGAAACGGTGTGCGTCGCAGCGACGGCCATCCTCGTGCCGCTCCTGTTCCTGTGGCTGGTGTTCGTGCCCGTCACCCGCGCCAGCGCCTGGCTGTCTGATGCACGAGCCGCGGAGTCCCCGCAGCAGGCGGAACGCTCTCTCCGGGCGGCGATGGCGGCCGACCCCTTCGATCCGACCCCGCCGGCTGAACTGGCCGGGCTCTACGCGCAGTACGGCCAGCCCCGTCCAGCCGTCGACTCCATCGGCATCGCCCTTGATCGCGATCCGACCGACGCCGACCTGCACAAGCTCTCGGCCATGGCCCACGAGCTGAGCCACCGTGCGGCCCACGACCCCGACGAACTCCACGCCGCAATCCGATCCGCCCGGATGGCCCTCTCGCTTTATCCCGCCTCACCCGACGGCCATCTGGCCCTGGCCGACCTGCTGGCCCGCTCCGCCCAGGCCCTGGGGGCGACCCAGCTCGCCGCCGAGGCCGCTCAAGCCTACCAGCGTGCCCTCGACCTCGACGCCGCCCGCCCCGGCGCCGACGAGGTCCGCCGCTGGTCGCCCGAGCGCCGCCACGACATCGAGCAACGAATCCGGTCCGTCCAGGCAGCGGCCTCCGTCCCTGCGACGGCCACGAGCCCTGCCCCCTGATCCACCGCCTCGACCGCCACGACATCGGGCGCATAAAAAAACCCATCCCCCGCAAGGGAGGATGGGCCTACCCTAGCACCCGGAATGGGCGAGCCGACGTTCATTCCGGGCGCTCTCCGCTTAGAATGCCCGGCCCAACAAGTGGACCGGACATCGATCATTCCCACCAGACCAAACCGCTAGGGCCCCGCCAATATTCCGAATCTGGCGGTGTCTTTCACACTTTTTTTCGGCGGTCGATACAATTCTATGAAATCTCACGAGTTGCGCGCCGGCCCGACGTTCCGGCCGGCCCGCCCGAAACCGGAGAACCACCGACCCGATGGCCGCATCGCCCGGATCACCCCTGACCCCGTTCTTTGCCGCCCACGACCGCTCGTGGCGCGATAACCATTACGTGTATCCCGTTGTCAGCCGCCGCAGCGGTGGCATCTCGGTCGGTGTGAACCTCAACCCCGACAAGGCCTGCAACTTCGATTGCGTCTACTGCCAGGTCGACCGCTCGACCCCACCCGCCGTCCGCACCGTCGACCTGCCCAGGCTCAGCAGCGAGCTGGCCGCCACCGTGACGGCCGTCATCCGCGGCGACCTCTTCCAGGACGAATTCTTCCGCGACGTCCCGGTCTCGCACCGCCGCCTCAACGACATCGCCTTCTCCGGCGATGGCGAGCCCACCACCTGTCCGCAGTTCGCCGCCGCCGTCCGCATCGCGGCCGGCATCCGGCGCCAGTTCGGACTGCACGAGATGAAGATCGTCCTCATCACCGACGCCGCCTATCTCCACAAGCCCGCCGTCCGCGAAGCCCTTGCCGTCATGGACGAGAACAACGGCGAGATCTGGGCCAAGCTCGACGCCGGCACCGAGGACTATTACCGCCTCATCAACCGCCCCAACGTGCCGCTCCAGCGGGTGCTCGACAACATCCTCGAAGCCGCCCGCACCCGCCCGATCGTGATCCAGTCCCTGTGGATGAACGTCCGGGGCGAGCCCCCCCCGCCGGCGGAGATCGACGCCTTCGCCGCCCGCATCCACGACCTCATCACCGCCGGCGGTCAGATCAAGCTCGTCCAGGTCTACACCATTGCCCGCCGCACCACCGAACCGTGGGTCACCCCCCTCGACGACGACCGGCTCCACGCCATCGCTCAGCGGGTGCAGGAGGTATCAGGTGCTCGCACCGCCGTGTTCGGCACCTGATCCCTGCATGCCAGACGCCCCCGCCGCGCAGCCCTGATGGCGGATGTCTTCCACCCGGCGGCATCCGTCTGACTTGGACGGGCAGGGTCCCTCGGTATAATGCCCGCCGATTCATTCCTTTCCCGAAGAGGTGGGCCGATGCGACGAACGGAGACGGTGGTTTTGTGCGGTCTGCTGGCCGTGGGCGCTGCGGCGCGTCCGGTGTTTGCTCATCCGGGTCACAATCCCGAGCCTCAAGCGGCCGCGACCGAGTGGTCGGGCGATCAACCCCTGATGCTCGCCCTGGCCGATACCGGCCAGGCGCCTGCCAAAGACCCGACGGCCGTCACCGGTGAGGGCAAGTATCGGTTCCGTCTGCTCTACACGAGCAAGCACCTGCCTGCCAAGGCCGTCGAAGTCCTCAAGAAGGCTCACGGCGGCTTCGCCGTCGACCGGCGGCCCGGCAAAGGCCACGTCTACTTCGCACTCCCCGGCGCGGGCATCATCCAGATCAGCGGCGATCTCAAGACGACCCGGCTGCTCGATACGCCGCCGGCCGTACGCGACACCAATCAGCACAACACACTCATCTGGTACCCCGCAAACGCCGACCCCTGCCTGACCTTCCCCTCCAACGACGCGGGCAAGGTCTTCACCACCACGCTCGAAGGAAAGCTCGTGCACACGCTGGAAGCGCCCACGGGAGAAGAAGATCTGGGCAACGAAACCGCGACGGAGTATTTCCGAAAGAAGCTGAAGTTCACGCCGACCGACGTGGAGCAGCTCGACGGGCTCTACTACGTTGCGACCGGCTATTCACCGCTCGACTACGTGCTGACCGCGAAGGTGACGCTGGAGCCCTTCGATGCCAAGTGGAACAACCTGAGCTTCGGTGGAAAAGGCACCGGCCCCGGCCAGTTCGGCACCGGCCATGGCATCACCGTCCCCCGGGGCGCGAAACGCCTCGACGTCGCCGATCGCCCCAACTCGGAGATCGACCGCTTCTCACCCGACGGCAAATACCTGGGCACCGTCCCGCTGCCCAAAGGCTCGCTGCCCTGCGACACCTTCTATGAGGGCAACGTCTGCGTAGTGGGCTGTCTCGAAGGGCCCGACAAGGCCAAAGGCGCCCCCATCTACATCCTCGAAGACGACAAGCTCGTCTCGACCCTGATGCCCAAAGAAGACCTGGGCCTGGAGAACTTCAAACATGTCCACAACGCCGTGTGCGTGTTGATCGACAAGAAGATGTACGTGATCGCCCAGGCATGGAACCCCGGCGATTTCGCGATTCTCGAGCAGGTGAAAGAATAAGCGGCGGAATCAGCAGTCAGCAATTCCGGAATGAGGGTAATACGGAACGGCAGTCTGCGCACAAACCGCGGTTTCTGCGTCGTGAAGAGCGATCCGCATGCCGCATCGATTCAGCGAATTTCAGCGATATACGTCTCGACGGTGACCGACGGCGAACACTTCGACGACATGTTGACGATCGTCGATTGTGTACAAGACGCGGTAGGTGCCGACCCTCAGCCGGTAAGCGTCCCCACCCTTGAGTTTCTTGCACCCTTGCGGTCTGGGGTTCCGCTCAAGCCTCAGAATCGCATCGCGAATCCGTCCAAAGACTTCGGCAGGCAGCGCGTTCATCTCACGCTCTGCTGAGCGTTTGATCCGAATGAGGTAGCCCGGTCTGCCACTCATGAGGGCTTCTTGTCGGCAAGGTACTCACGGAACGAGCGCGATCGCTCCCGCCGTCGCCCCGCGATGAGCGCCAAATCCAGAATGTCCTGAGCAAGCTCCTTATCCATCGCGATGCCCAGCAAGACTGCGTCACGTTCCGGCTTACGAAGTGCCCGAAGAGCGGTCAGGAACACATCCGCTGTCGCCTGAGTCTTACTCATTATCGCAGTCCACCTGTTCAGCCGGGTGAGACAAAAAATGCTGGGGACACACAACATGTGCGCCCCAGCAGATGATTATAACTCGCCTGAGTCAACAGCCCTACAGCTTCACCGTCACTGTCTTGACTTCGGTGTACTGCTGCAGGCCGTACTCGCCCAGTTCGCGGCCGATGCCCGACTGCTTGAACCCGCCGAAGGGGGCGGCGGCGTCGAAGACGTCGTAGCAGTTGACCCAGACCGTGCCGGCGCGGACGCCGTTGGCGATGGCGTGGGCCTTGGTGATGTCCTTCGTCCAGACGGCAGCGGCCAGGCCGTACATCGTCGTGTTCGCCCGCTTGACCACCTCGTCAGTCGACTTGAACTTGATGATGCTCATGACCGGGCCGAAGATTTCCTCCTGGGCGATCTTCATCTCGTCCTTCACGTCGGCAAAGACGGTCGGCTCGATGAAGAAGCCCTTGTCACCGCAGCGCCCGCCGCCGGCGAGCATCTTGGCGCCTTCCTTCTTGCCCGACTCGATGTAGGACATGACCTTGTTGAACTGATCCTTGTCCACCTGCGGGCCTTGTTCGGTGTCAGGGGCGTACGGATCGCCCACCTTGCGGCGCTTCGTCCGCTCGACGCTCTTCTGCACGAACTCGTCGTAGCATTTCTCCTCGACGAACAGCCGCGAGCCCGCGCAGCAGCACTGGCCCTGGTTGAAGAAGAGGGCGAAGTGAGCCCCCTCGATCGCCTCGTCCATGTTCTCGACGGCGAAGACGATGTTCGGGCTCTTGCCGCCGAGCTCGAGCGTGACTCGCTTGAGATTGCTCTTCGCGGCCGCCTCCATGATGAGTTTGCCGACCTCGGTCGAGCCGGTGAAGGCGACCTTGTCGACGTCCATGTGGCTGGCGATGGCCGCCCCGGCCGTCGGACCGTAGCCGGGCACGATGTTGACCACGCCCGGCGGGAAGCCAGCCTCCATGACCAGCTCTCCCACCCGCAGGGCGGTCAACGGCGTCTGCTCGGCCGGCTTGAGCACGAGCGTGTTGCCGCACGCCAGTG
>CAZQEN010000321.1:0-8712 GCA_964591605.1 uncultured Planctomycetales bacterium | reverse complement strand
TACCACCTCACCGGCACGTCCTGGCCGTCGGTTTTGCGGATGTCGGAGACGTGGCCGTCGAGCCAGACGGTGTTGGAGCGTGAGAGGTGGCGGAAGCATTCGTCGACGGCGCTCGGGAACTCTGTTTTTCGCCAGCCGAAGCGCCATTGCGTGAGATTGGCACCCTGGGCGGGCGTGAGGCAGAAGCTGTCGCTGTCGGGGCCGATGGGCTGTTCGAGACGCTGCTCGATGTGGTCCTGGAAGGCGATGGTGGTGGCCGGGAAGCGGAAGTCGCGGTCGAGCTGCATGCCGGCCTGGTAGAGGCCCGTGTGGGCGTCGTCGCCGTGGGCGTTGGCAATGAAACCGTTGAGGCCGTAGGCGCAGAAGCGGAAAAACCGCTGGTAGGGCAGGCCCCAGTTGTTCTCGGGCCAGTCATCGACGCGCACGACGGCCGGACAGGCGAAAATGCTCTTGTTCTTCGCGTACCGGTAGTACGCAATGCCCCAGTAGGCGTTGGAATCGTTGGGTTTGTACATCTTCACCACGGGCGGATTCTGCCAGGCGTTGTCCCACAGGCCGTTGTTGGGCGACTTGTGCGTCCAGCCGCGGTGATCGTTCACATACATGTGCATCGCGCCCATCAGCCCGTGCAGATTCGAGCCGCAGACGGCCTTCCTGCCCTGATCGCGGCCGCGTTTGAGCGAAGGGAGCAGCACGGCCGCCAGCAGCGCGAGAATCGCCGCCACCACCAGCACCTCGATCAGCGTGAACGCCCGCGGTCGCAGCGGAGAGCGGCTCCACGGCCCGGCCGGCCGTGAAAGCACCCCTGCGCAAGGCGCGCACAGGTCCCTCGATGCACACCGGCTCGACCCCGGAAGGTTGGATCGCACGAATGCTCCTTCACCCGGCCCCTGAGGCGCCGCGGGAGAACCGACTCGAACGAATAATTGCGAAATGGCCCGCTGCACATGTTACCCGTCCCCGCCTCGCGATTCCAGCCGGTGGAATCAAAAGCATCAGCGGCTCGCGGTGAATCCCTCCTCCTCCGGACGCGAGGTCGTCCTCTTTCGTGCTCTCGTACCTTCGCGCTTTGGCGATCCTCGGTTTCGGTTGCGAGCCCCGCCCGCGCTGGATGCTCTGCGTCTCTGCACGGGCCTCGTTGATGGAATGGCCGGCCAGGCCCGCGCCGCGTTCCCACTTCCGCTCTTCCCGGCTATGATTCGCTGGACGCATCGCAGCCGCGCGGCCGACAGACATGTCAGGCGCGGCAGGCCACGACGAATCGAGATCAGCCGGTGAGCACGCAACCATCAGGCCCTCCGAATGTCCTGCTGGTGGTCGACGAAGATACCATCGACCGCTTCGGAAGCGTCGTGCGCCATCTGTGCATCGGCATGATGGACGAACCCGTGCGGATCACCGTCCTGAGCAGCTCGGGCCGCCCGGATGACGCGATGGGCCCCGCCCGCGTGGTGCGCCTGCCGCGAGCCATCTGGCCCTGGCGGCGATGGCGGCCCGGAGAGGTGCTCGACGAGCTCGACATCGATCCGCCCGACATCGTCCACTGCTTCTCCCCGCGCCTGTTCGAGCGCATGCGTCCCTGGGCCGCCGCCTGGGACAGCGCCCTGGTCGCTCACCTCACCGACCTGGTCGACGTGCGTCAGTTCGCCGCGATGGATCTGGCCGGGCCGATCCATGCCATCTGCGTGACACCCACGGTCGAGCGGGTCCTGCTGGATCTTCGCCCGGAGGTCCGCGACGTGACCCGCGTGGTCCCCGTCGGCAGCACCGCCCAGGCGGAGCCCGCGTGTCTCTCCCAGCCCGACCGCGTGCCCGCGTGCATCGTGACGGCCCCCCTCACCCGCGACAGCGGCGTGGACGGCCTGCTCCGCTCGCTTCAGCGCATCGTGACCTCCGGCCAGGAAGTGCAGGTGTTTCTCCTCTCCTCCGGTCCCGCCGAACGCAGCTTTCGCCGGCTCGGCGATCAACTGGGCGTGCTGCACCACGTCACCTTCGCCGTCCAGATGCGGAACTGGAGCATGGTCGAAGAGGCAATGCGCGGGGCAGACTTCTACATCATGCCCGGCCTGACCCGCCGGTTCACCGCCACGCGTCTGACCGCCCTGGCCTGCGGCCTGGCGATCATCGCGCCGCGGGGTACCAGCGAAGATTATCTGATCGACGGGACCACCGCGCGGCTCTTCGACCCGTCGCGTCCCGAGCAGTTGACCGACGCCTGGCTGGGCCTGCTCGATGACCGCACCGCCGCCCGTCAGCTCGCCGAAACCGCGCTCGATTACGCCCGCGCTCACCATCAGGCGAGCGCCATGGCCACGGCCACCGCGTGGCTCTATCAGGAGATCCACCACGGCGCCGGCCACGTTTTTTCCCGCGAGGGGTGACTACAATGGGACGCCGGCGGACGATCCCGCCGCGGGCAGGGGGGGGGGCATCGGTCGAATGCGGTGAAACACGCTCCGGGGCCTGTGCGGCGATTAGAAAGAACGCCTCGGATTCAACTTGCGACCGAACGGCCCGCATTTTACAATGCTCGTGTGCTTCAAACGATTGGTGCGCAAACCTTTAGCGGTGGTTTAGCCGCTGCGTCGTTTCGGCGAGAAGGGGGTGCCGCCATGCGTCAGATCTGCAGAACGTCCCCGGGGTGCTTTGTTCGCGCGTGTCTGCTGACCGTCGCCATGCTCGTGCCTGCGACGGCATTGGCCGGTCCGCAGTCCGCTCCGGCCGCCCGACTGAGCCGGGCTGCTCTCATTCCCATCCGGGGCGAAATCAGCGAGATCACGCTCGACAGCATCGAGCGGCGACTCCAGCGCGTGCGGGCCGAGCAGATCCCCCTCGTCATCTTCGAGCTCGACACGCCCGGCGGGGCGCTCGGGCCGACGCTCGACATCTGCAGCGAGATCAAGAAGCTGCGCGACGCCGGAGTCCGGACCGCCGCCTGGATTCACGATGAGGCCTACAGCGCCGGGACCATCATCGCCCTCGCCACCGACGGACTCATCATGTCCGACAACGCCTCCATCGGCAGTTGCCAGCCCATCACGGTGACCGCCCAGGGCGCTGCTCCCATCCCCGAGGGTCTGGAGGCCAAGGTCATCAGTCCCCTCCGCGCGGAGCTCCGCGATTCCGCTCGGCGCAACGGCTACAGCCTCGACCTGGTGATGGGTCTCATTCTGCCCGACACCCAGGTCTACTGGATGGAAAACGCCCGCACCGGTGAGCGACGCTTTGTGAGCGCCGCGGTGCGCGACGAGTTGCTCTCCGGCGCCACGCAGCCCGCCCCGTCCGCCGAGGCGGAGCCCGGCCGCGCGGCCGAAACCGCCGCCGGAGCCTGGCACGACGTGAAAGAGGCGCCCGGCCTCGGCCAGGTGTCTCAGCCGATCAAGGACCGCCACGAACTGCTCACCCTGCGGACCCCCGAGGCCGCCGCCTTCGGCTGGTCCCTGGCGACGGTCAATTCGCAGGATGATCTGCGCGCCCACTTCGACATCACCGGTCCCCTCGTCTCCATGCAGCAGTCCACGTGGGAAACCATCGTTTCCTGGCTGGCCTCGCCCGTCATCCGCGGCCTGCTCCTGATCCTCGTGGTGCTCGGCGCCTACACCGAGTTTCACACGCCGGGCTTCGGCGTCGCGGGGATCACCGCCCTCATCGCCCTCGTGGTCTACCTGGGAGCGCCGTACCTGGCCGGCTTTACCGTCACCTGGGAGATCCTGGCTGTCCTCATCGGGATTGCCCTTCTGTGCCTCGAGATCTTTGTGATCCCCGGTTTCGGTGTCCCGGGAATTGCGGGGATCCTGCTCATCGTCGTGGGCTTCATCGCCTCATACATTCCGCAGGAACCCGGCTTCGGTGGCCCGCATATTCCCGAGCTGCGAGGTTCCTACACGTACCTCATCCGCGGACTCTGGTCGCTGGCCATGGGCACGACCGGTTCGCTCGTGGGCATGGTTCTGCTGGCCCGCTACCTGCCGCGTCTGCCCATTGCCGGGCGTCTGGTGAGCAAAAACCCGAGCCGCGAAGAGGTCGTCCCGGAATACATCGACGAAACCGTTGCCCGCATCGGACACCTGGGCCTCACCGAGAGCCTCCTGCGCCCCGCCGGAAAGGCCCGCTTCGGCCCGGCGCTCGTCGACGTCGTCAGCGAGGGCGAATTCATCGAGAAGGGTGTCCGCGTCGAGGTGGTCGATCGCCAGGGCAGCCGCGTGGTGGTCCGGCGCGTGGACTGAGGGTTCCCATGGAAGGCAGCACCATCGCCATCTCACTGCTCTTCACCGTCGGCCTGCTCCTGCTGGTCGCCGACATCTTCCTGCCCTCGCACGGCATCCTGACGGCCGCCTCGGTGGCCGCCCTGATGTACGCCGTCTATCTGACGTTTCAGATCAGCAACTCCGCCGGCTTCGTCAGCATCGTCTCGCTGCTGCTCGTCGTGCCGACCATCCTGGTCGTGGCCGTCAAGCACTGGCACCGAACGCCCATCGGCCGGCGGATTTCGCCGCCCAACCCGACTCTCACCGAACAGGATCGCCTGCCCGTCGTTAACCTGAAGGAACTCGTCGGCGCCACCGGCCGGTCGAGCACCACCCTTCGGCCCGTCGGGATCTGTGTGTTCAACGGTCAGCGCATCGAATGCACCGCCGAGAGCGGAATGATTTCGGCAAACGTTCTCGTCGAAGCCGTCAAAATCGTGGACCGAACGGTCGTCGTGAGGCCCGTCGCCTCTGAAGGACAGACAGTCTGAGGAAAGGATTCGAGATGCAACCCATGCTCGCGCAAGATATTCCCTGGTCGGTCATCGGCGCCTTCCTTCTCCTGGCGGTCGCCCTTGTCGTCATCGGCGTCCTGTGGCAGTTCTTCGGCCTCTGGCTGCAGGCGTTCATGAGCAACGCCGGCGTGTCCATGTTCGAGCTCATCGGAATGCGCCTGAGGAAGGTTGACTCGCGCAACATCGTCCTCAGCAAGATCCGGGCGGTCAAATCCGGCCTGGACATCAGCACAAACGACCTCGAGACACATTACCTGGCCGGGGGCCGCGTCCAGAATGTGATCACGGCCCTCATCGCCGCCGACCGGGCCCGCATCAATCTGCCGTACAAAACGGCGTGTGCGATCGACCTGGCCGGGCGCGACGTGCTCGATGCCGTCCACACGTCGGTGAACCCGAAGGTCATCGACTGCCCGAACCCCGCGAGCGGCAAGTCCAGCATCGACGCCGTCGCCAAGGATGGTATTCAGCTCCGCGCCAAGGCCCGCGTGACCGTCCGCACCAATATTGAACGGCTGGTCGGCGGTGCGACCGAGGAAACCATCATCGCCCGCGTCGGCGAGGGCATCGTCACCAGCATTGGTTCCGCAGAGAACTATAAGGCGGTTCTCGAAAACCCCGACACCATCTCCAAGCGTGTGCTCGAGAAGGGCCTCGACTCGGGGACGGCCTTCGAAATCCTCTCGATCGACATTGCCGATGTGGACGTCGGCGAGAACGTCGGCGCCAAGCTGCAGGCCGACCAGGCCGAGGCCGACAAGCGCCGCTTCCAGGCCGAAGCCGAGAAGCGCGCCGCCATGGCCCGCGCCCGCGAGGCGGAGATGTCCGCCCTCGTCCAGGAGAATCGCGCCAAGGTCGTGGAGGCCGAGGCCCTCATTCCGACAGCCATGGCGGATGCCTTCAGAAGCGGTAATCTCGGCATCATGGACTACTACAAGATGCGCAACATCCAGGCCGACACCGCCATGCGGAGCTCCATTGGCGGTCAGCCGGGTGAGGCGAAAACCTGAGGCCGGATATCAGGCGGCAGGGGTCCGCCGCGTCGGACCCCCTGCCGCCCGCGTGAACTCTCCGAACAGGGACCGTCCGGGCAGGAGCGCCGATGACACACCCGATCACATTGCTTGCCGCCGGTGGCAGCGACTTCATTTTCTACCTCGTCGCGGTGATCGTCTTCGTGTCCATTGCCGGCGCGATCAACCGGGTCCAGCAGTGGTGGGCGGATCTGAACAAGCCCCCTGCGCGCCGTCCCGGCTCGCCGCCGGTGGCCACGCCTCCGCGTCCGACACCTCCCGGCCAGCGACGGCGTCCGCCGGCGACATCCCTGCCGCGGCCGGTCATCCGCGAACAGCTTCCCGAGTCTCCGCCGACGGCCCGCCCCCCGGTGGTACGCGGTCCGACGCCGCCACCGCGAAGGACCCGGCCTGCACGTGCTCCCACAGCGCGCGAGAAGCCGCGCCCGCCTGTTCGTCCCGTCGAGGTCAGCCAGGAGCGGCAGCAGCCTGCTCCGCCCCGCCCCGCGCCGGCCACCGTCACGCCAGAGGCCCGCGCGGTCCCGGCGCCGGCCGCACGTCCGGCCTCCCAGCCCGTCCCCGCGCCCGTCCTCGTCATGGCCGGAGTGTCTGGTGTTCACCTTTCGCGCGACGAACTGCGCAAAGCGTTTATCCTGAATGAGATTCTCTCTCCACCAGTCGCCCAGCGGACCGGCGAGTAGCGGCCGCGGACGACCCGGTCACACCACATCGGAATCGGAGTCGGCTTCCGCCGTCTTGGCCTCCGATGGCCTCGGCAGCGTAAAGCCCTTGCGGTCGCAGACGGCTTGAACCACCTCTTTGAACCGGGCGATGTGATAGCTGTCGAGCCGCTGCAGCTCTTCTCTCCCGCCTTCCGTATACACCAGATCGACCCAGCCCTTGTCCAGGTACTGATCCGTATCCAGACCCTTCATGGCGTTCCAGGGGATGTGCCGGCGGTTGAAGCTCAGACCGCTCTCGTCGACGCGCACGCGCAGGCTCAGGATGCGAAGCCATTTGACCAGCACGAACACGGACAGGATTCCCAGGATGATGGCCAGCACCTTCTGAATGAAGATGTCGCCCTCGCTGGGCTCGAGATTCCGCAGGTTTGGTTTTCCCGTCAGGTTTCCGGCGTCATCGACCTCGAACATGGCATAGGCGGCGGGCCCCGCGAACCACAGCCGTCGCGGCTCGCGCTTGTTCGGTGTGCCCAGGAACCGCTCAACCTCCTGCTCGCTCATGCCGGGGCTGGTCCGGCCGACCTGTTCAGCGGTCACCCGGTAGTTGGGCGTTTCGGGTTTCCGGGATTCCTCGACGGGCTGGGTGGTGATCCCGATGAGCTTCCGATCGGCCAGCCGGGCGATCGCGACGATCTCGGGACCGACGTAGGTCTGCTCCCGGGGCAGGTCGAGGGCCGGCTCTCCGAGGATGGCAATGAGACCGTCGAGGTTCAGATTGCCCGTGCTGGCCTTTTCAATGACTGCGTTGAGGTGCTCCCCGGTCACCTTCGGGTTGATCTGCAGCGTGGGCGGCTTCTCCGGCAGAGCTTGCCGGATGCTCTCCAGGTTCTTGCGCGGATAACCGATCAGCCCGTCATAAGCGAACCACACCGAAAACGCGGTGCACATGACCAGAAAAATGCCGATGCGGAGCCTCCACTCGCCGGTGGAACCCGAATCGATGGGCAGTTGGGGTGAATCCACAGTATCGATTACCTCTTCCAGAATCCTGAGCCTTCGCCACCGGAGGACGCCGCACCATGATTCACGCTATGGCCTCACTTTGCAAGCTGGCGCTTGCGACAGTTCGGCTCCGCGCCGCCCCGGGCGGGAAACCCGGCGAAGAACCGGCTTGTATTCAGCGCCGGCACTCCAGATAATGAGGGCCGGCCGCGGATGGACAGGCGGCTCCGCCACGATCAGGAGAACCGGATGAAGACCTCCCTGGGGGCACACTGCGATGACTTCCATGCCAGCACCCGGCTGTTTTTCAAGATGGAGTTGTCGCTGGAGCGGGAAACGACGATTCATTTCTTCGAGCGGATTCGTCGTGAATATCCCGCCATGCGGCGGTTCCGTCGCCGCGACGAAGACGCCCTGATTCTCGAGGAAAACGACGCCGAATCGCGCACCGAGTCTCATCGCTGGGTCCGCATCGAGCCCGGGTCGCTGCGATGGGGCAGCTTCGCCCCCCGCGCCCGCGAGGATTGCCGGGCGTTCTCCCGGTTTGTGCTCGAGCAGGCCCCCTGTCACCTCACCCTCAGCGACCTCGACATCGACTATATGGAGGTCGTCTACGGCTTCGACATGGAATACAGCGGCAATCACGACCAGTTGATCGCCGAGACG
Organism: uncultured Planctomycetales bacterium; assembly: GCA_964591605.1. Classification (GTDB taxonomy): domain Bacteria; phylum Planctomycetota; class Phycisphaerae; order UBA1845; family PWPN01; genus CAYLLT01. The sequence continues at coordinate 586 of CAZQEN010000321.1, read as the reverse complement.
CTCTATCGCGATCATCCCCTGGCTTCCCTCCTGCTCGGCGAAGAAGCGGCCCACACCGTCGATTGCCAGCCCTACTTCGGAATCGCCCTCACCCCGCAGTGCGACGTGCAGGCGCATCTCGAAATCAAGAGCCGGACCACTTCCTACGAGGTCCGCACCGGCGAGTACGATTCGCAGTTGGTCTCGGTCAATCTCAGCATTCGCCGATACTGGGGATTCGACGACAACCGCGATCTGCCCCGCATCCACGAGAAGCTCTCGGACGCGGCGGATGAACTGGCCGTCACGCGGGTGGTCCCGCTCGTGGTCAATCCGCTCGCCCTGGCCATCGCCAACCGGCCGTAACCGGGGCACCCACAAACCCGAATGTCCAGGATCCGCCGTGGCGGAACGAATCCGTGACGAACTCCCAGTGACGAACCCGTCAGTCGTTGCCGATTCGACATCCGGATTTCCGGTTTCATTCGTCATTCGGATTTCGTCATTCGTCATTTCCCCCGCCACGGACCTCCGGCAGCGACGGGTGCGTGACAAGGTAGGCGGGTGGCATGGGCATTCTGCATTCGCAACTGCGAATGTCCCGGCG
>CAZQEN010000320.1:3428-8731 GCA_964591605.1 uncultured Planctomycetales bacterium | reverse complement strand
CGTCGGCAAGCGGATCTCCTTCGGCCGCCGCGCCGGGCGCTCGGCGCGGCGCTCGTGCGGGCGTTTCGAAGCGAAGGATACCCGGGCCCCGGACCGTCGCCCGCCGCTGCGCGGGAGCCGTCGCGGCCGCCTGGCGTGCGGGCGTCGGCGCAGGAGCCGGAGTCGCCGGCGCCGTGCCGCGGGCTCTGGCCAGCGCCTCCAGCAGTTGAACCTGCGCGTTCAGCCGCGCCACCTCCGCTTCATTCGCCGCCATCTTCGCCTTGAGCTGCGCGTTCTCCGCCGAAAGCTGCGTCACCCGGCCCTTGGCCGCGGCCAGCCGCTCGGCGATCGCCTTCGGCTCCACCTTCATCAGATCTTCAATGAGCCGCTCAATCACCGGCTGCGACGCCGCCGCCGCCCCGGCCGGCGCAGAGGCAGGAGGATCGGCCCACAGCGCCGCTGCGCCCGCCCCGAACGCGATCGCCAGCGCGAAACCAGCATCCCGAAACCGCCGTCCCGGACTCCCCGCCGCTCCTGAATCCCCTGCACGCTCAAATCTCAAAGCTCAGATCTCCAATCCGGTCGCGGGCCAGATCCGCTCTGCGTGAGCGTCGCGCGATCCAGGCCGCGCACGCCGCCCTACCCCTGCGGCGCCGGCTGACTCTCCGCCAGCGTGCCCAGCCGCGTCACCGTCAGCCGCATCAGCGTCGCACTGATCCGCCTCTGCTCGTCACTCGGAGACACCTGGCTGTTGCTCATCAGCATCACCGGCCGGCCGCTCTTCAGTCCGATCGTCTGATCGATCTTCCACTGACGAAACTCGGGCAGCGTCACCCCTTGTGAGGCGCTCACGCCCGTCTTGCCCAGGCTCGACAGCTCGATCCGACAGCGCACGATCGCCGTGTCGCCCGGGTCCGTCTCCTCCCACGATCCGCTCAGCGACGCCCGCATTCCCACCTCCTGATACGAGATGCTCGGCGTCGTGCGCCCTTCCTTGTTCACGTTAACGTCCTGAACGACGGGCAACCGCGTGCCCTCCGTGAGCTGGTTCTCCTGTGCCAGATCCAGCACAGTATCGGCCCGCGTGACCAGCCGCGCCTCCCCCAGAGCCTTCAACCGGTTCAGAACCGCCGCGATCGTCCGCTCCTGCTCGCAGAGACGCCTCACATCGAGCTCCGCCAGGGCGTTCTCCGCGCACGTCAGTTGATAGAACTCGATCTGCAGGCGCGTCGGCTGCACCGCCGGCCCGCACGGCACCCCCGGCCCCGGGACCACCGGCCGCGGAACTGGACCCGGACGACCCGGCCGCGGCTGACCGTAAACCAGCGCGACCACCGCGCACAGGGCAGCAGGCACGACCCACAGAAGCGTTGTCTTGCGCATGGGAGCTCCTTCCTGAGTTGCGTAGAGTCCAGTGGCGCTCACTTCTACGCTCGAACGACCCCCGGGTTGCACCCTCAGGCCAAACGAAGCGGGTCTCCCGCAGCAGCGGCCGCCCCCCGTGGCGGCCGGAAAGCCTCCTCCTCCTCCTCCCATCAATGGTTGAACACAAACTCCTTCGAGTTCAACACCGCCCAGTAAACGTCCTCCAGCGCCTGCCGGGCATCCGCCGCCCGCGTCACCGCCTCCAGGAGCTTCGTCTTTTCATCGGCCGACGGCCGACGGCTGTACGCCGCCAGATACAGCTCCTCGATGATCGCCTCCGGCGACGCCTTCTCCCGCAGCATCCGCGCGAGCCGCCCCTGCTCGTGGCCGATCTTGGCCGCCAGCGTGCGCCCGTTGATCAGGTGCAGCGCCTGCGAGAGCGTCGGGTTGTTCTGCCGCTCGCACGTGCACACGCTGATCCGCGGCGGCCGCCCGAATACCTCCAGAAAGTAGCTCCCGGTCCGCGCATCCGCCACCTGGGCCGCCCGCGCCCCCGGCGGCAGACCGCTGAACTTCTCGTCCACCTGCGTCACCGCGCACACCGCGTCCAGCAGCGCCTCGGCCCCGAGCCGCCGCACCATCGCACGCGAAAAGTTCCGCGTGTCCTTCTCGTTGGAGGTATTCGTCTGCGAGCTGCGCTGATACGTCCGCGAGTCGCAGATCCAGCGCACCAGCGCCCGCATGTCGTACCCCGACTCCACGAACCGCCGGGCCAGCGTCTCGCGCAGCTCCGGATGCGACGGCGGATTGCTCACCCGCACGTCGTCGGGCGGGTCCACGATCCCCCGCCCCATGAAATGCTCCCACACGCGGTCCACCAGGCACGCCGCAAAATACGGGTTGTCTTTCGACGTCAGCCACTCGGCCAGCACCTTCCGCCGGTCGCCCCCCGGCGGAATCGCCGGCGCCGCCCCGCCCAGGAACCGCGGCGCCATCTTCGCCCCCGTCCGCAGGTGCTGCACTTCGCCGCCGCCCGCGTTGAACACGATCTGCTCGCGCGGATCCTCCGCCTGCTTGCGGCCGACCTGCGAGAAGAACGCTGCAAAGCTGTAGTAATCGTCCTGCGTCCAGCGCTCGAACGGATGGTTGTGGCACTGCGCGCACTGCACGCGGATGCCGCAGAACACCTGGGCGACGTTCTCGCCCATCAGCGTCGGGCTCGTCTCAAGGATGTAGAAGTTCGTCGGAGGGTTTGAGAAGCTACCCCCCTCCGCGGTCAGCAGGTCGCGCACCATCGCATCCAGCGGCCGGTTCCCCAGGATCTGGTCGCGCAGCCACGCGTTGTACCGGTACATCGCCTTGAAGCTGATCCGCCGCGAGTTCGATTCGATCCGCAGCAGGTCCGCCCACTTCATCGCCCAGACTTCGGGAAACTCGCGCCGCTCCAGCAGCCGGTCGATGAGCCGCGCCCGCTTGTCCGGCGACGCATCGCCCGTGAACGCCCGGTATTCCTCCACGCTCGGCGGCACGCCGACGATGTCCAGCGTCACGCGCCGCAGGAACGTCTCGTCGCTGCAGATCGGCGAAGGGTTGATCTGCAGCTTGCGCAGCTTCGCGTGAATCGCCTCGTCGATGAAGTTGGCCGCCGGCCCCGGGCTCTCGTCCTGCCACACAAACGGCTCGCCGTCGGGCAGCACGATGATCTGCGACACGACGGCGAACGTCCCGAACCGCGCCATCACGAACGCCTCGCCCTTCATGCCGCTCGTCACCACGCCCGACGCATCGATGGGTGCGGACGCCTTGTCCGTCGCATCCAGCACCGCCAGCGACGTCACGTCGCGGTCCGTCCCGTCCGAATACCGCGCAAGCACGATGAACTGCTGCGTGCGACCCGCCCCCCGCAGCACGCATTCGCGAGGCAGCAGCTCGATGCCGGTCAGCGTCGCCACGTCCTTCGGGTCGTCGGGCACGTCCGCGGCAATCCACCGGGCCAGAATCGCCGTGAGCTCGCTGTCGGGCTTGAGCCGCTCGCCTCCGCCGTGTTCGACGCTCCCCAGCGGCTTGCGCAGCATCAGACTGCGGTGCGGTTCGGCCAGGTCGATCCGCCGACCGTCGTAGTCCCGCGTGAGCGAGATATAGTCCTTCTCGGGCTCAAACCCGAACAGCGAGAGCCGGAAACCGTTTTTGCCCTGCGCCGAGCCGTGGCACGCGCCGGTGCTGCACCCGGCCTTCATGAACACGGGGATGACGTCGTTGCGGAAGCTGATCGGCCGCTCTTTCTCCACGCCCCGCACGACGAGCCGCGCACCGGCCGTCTGACCCTCCACCGAGAGGGTGATCGCACCCTCGCCGTTCTTCACCGGCCGCAGCGCGTGCCCGTCCCATACCGCCAGCGGCTCGGCTCCTGGCGAAATCGCCGCCCCCGCCGTCAGATCGCGCGTCTCCCCGTTGCTGTACGTGCCCACCAGCACGACCCGCTGCCAGTCGGCCTTGTGATCGAGCTGAATAGCCGGCGGGTATACCGCCAGGCTGACCAGCTTCACGGGCTCCGCCGCCGGCCGTGAGGCGGCCGCCGGCTGCGACGCAACCGCGGGCCGGGAGGTAGTGGCAGGCTGTGTTGCCGCCGCGGGCTGCGATGCCGCCTGCGCCGGCTGTGTGACGGCCGCGGGCGCCGTCGCGAGGGCTGGTGCAGGCGCAGTCTGACCCTCGGCCGCGCGCACGGCAGACCACAACACAAGCAAACACAGTCCGATCCTTCTCAAATGCCCGACTCCCGATCCGTACCGCTACTGGTGCCCTTTTCGGTAACACGGATTCGATTGTCTGCGCTAGGCCCGGCCTTCAGGCCGGGTTCGGGGCGTCCTGTCGGCCTCGAGCCCGCTTCCAGCGGGCTTCTCTTCCTGCTTTAGCGCCGGCCTGTGGCGTAGGCCGGGACGAGAATGCCGGTGAACCGGCATCGGCAATTCGATGCCGCCCGGTTACCCGGCATGAATGCCGGGCCTAGCGCACCCAGCACGAAACTCTCATACCGAAAACAGCACCAGTGTACCCAACCAGAAGACGCTCCAGAAGCAGACAACTGACAACCGAAAGTGCGGCCGGCGTCGTGGTGTCCCGATGCATCGGGATCTTCTCGGCGCGCCGGGACACCTGCAGGCGGGACGCCTGCACCACAAACGGCGGCTTCCGCCCGGAAGAATCTGCCACGCCCCAACCGACCACGGACCGTCCGCCGCACCCGCGGCGCGCGCAAACAATCGCCCGCTCATGGTGGAGGTCCGTGAGCGGGCGATCCACAGCCGCCGGCCACCGTCGGGCTCAGGCTGTCTCGTACTTGATGGCTTCCGACGGACAGGCGTTAGCGGCGTTTACGATCTCGTCACTCTTGGCCGCGAGCACCTCGGGCGCCTGAGCATCCGGCTTGACGATCGCTTTGTCGTCGGCCATCTCAAACACCGCGTCGCACTCGGTCACGCATTGTTCGCAGCCAATGCAGTCATCTTCCTGAATCTGAACCTTCGTCACGGACATGTGAGATTCTCCTTCTGCTGACAATACCTCTGACACGTCTCCTCAATGCAAACGCCTTGCCAGCCCGGCGCGGGCCCCATCCGCAATTTCAGCCCCTCAAAGGGCTTCGGTACGCCGCCCCGCCGCGCATTTGGGTCAAATCCCCCGCCATGCGTCGCGGCCTCGCGCAATACACCACTTCAGCCGCACCAGCGTGTGGTAACCTTTCCGGGAGACATCGAGCGAGTACGGGCGATCACCCGACCGTCCTCCAACAGCGGCGGACCGACACAGCCAGGCTCCGGATTGGCGCGGCTAAGGCAGGCATCGGCATGGCAAAGCCGCAGAGCAGCAAGGCAAAGCCAGAGGGACCGGCATGGCAAAGCCGGGTGGACCGGCATGGCAAAGCCGGGTGGACCGGCATGGCAAAGCCGGGTGGACCGGCA